>NZ_JBIGLU010000016.1:0-128358 GCF_043658375.1 Pseudomonas sp. PsB
GGGTCGTTAGCTCAGTTGGTAGAGCAGTTGGCTTTTAACCAATTGGTCGTAGGTTCGAATCCTACACGACCCACCATGAAAAAAAGGGCATCTCCAATGAGATGCCCTTTTTTTTGCCAGAATTTTGGGCCTGCGTTGCAGGCCATCGCGACACAAGGCCGCTCCTACAGCAAGCAGATACTGCGCGGTCTTTTGTAGGAGCGGCCTTGTGTCGCGAAAGGGGCGCAAAGCGCCCCCAGCAATCTTAAGCGTCAGTGCAACTTCAACCTAGGCTCGGTACCCCGGCCAATCTTGCTACCCAGCATCATCAACGCCGTACGGAAGAACCCGTACAACGCCATCTGGTGCATCCGGTACAGCGACACGTAGAACATCCGCGCCAGCCAGCCCTCCAGCTTCACGCTGCCCATCAGGTTACCCATCAGGTTGCCCACCGCCGAGAAGCGCGACAGCGACACCAGCGAACCGTAGTCCTTGTACTCATAGGTCGGCAGCGCCTTGTTCTCCAGCCGCGCCTTCAAGCTCTGCGCCAGCATCGAAGCCTGCTGGTGCGCCGCCTGGGCACGTGGCGGTACGTTGCGGTCGCTACCCGGTTGCGGGCAGGCGGCGCAGTCACCGAAGGCAAAGATATTGTCGTCGCGCGTGGTCTGCAGGGTAGGGCGCACCACCAACTGGTTGATGCGGTTGGTTTCCAGGCCATCGATGTCCTTGAGGAAACCCGGCGCACGGATACCGGCCGCCCACACCTTCAGGCTGGCCTGGATCACTTCACCGTCCTTGGTTTTCAGGCCATCCTCGGTCACTTCACTGACGGCGGCGTTGGTCATCACCTTCACCCCGAGCTTTTCCAGGGTCTTGTGCACCGGCACGCTGATACGCTCTGGCAGCGCCGGCAACACGCGCGGGCCCGCCTCGATAATGGTGATGTGCATGTCCTTGGGCTGGATGCGGTCCAGGCCATAGGCCGCCAGTTCGTGGGCCGCGTGATGCAGCTCGGCGGCCAGTTCCACACCGGTGGCACCGGCGCCGACGATGGCCACGCTGATCTTCTCGCTCGCCACATCACCGGCATGGGCACGCAGGTAGTGGTTGAGCAACTGCTGATGGAAACGCTCGGCCTGCTTGCGGGTGTCGAGGAACAGGCAGTGCTGCGCCGCGCCCAGGGTGCCGAAGTCGTTGGTGTTGGAACCCACGGCAATGACCAGGGTGTCGTAGCCCAGGGTGCGCGCAGGCAGCAGCTCGCGGCCCTCTTCGTCGAGGGTGGCGGCCAGTTGAATCTGTTTGCCTTCACGGTCCAGGCCGCTCATGCGCCCCAGCTGGAAGTTGAAGTGGTTCCACTTGGCCTGGGCCACGTAGTTCAGTTCGTCTTCCGAGGAGTTCAGCGAGCCGGCGGCCACTTCGTGCAGCAGGGGCTTCCAGATGTGCGTGAGGTTGGCGTCGACCAGGGTGATCTCGGCCTGCTTGCGCTTGCCCAGGCTTTTACCCAGGCGGGTCGCCAGTTCCAGGCCGCCGGCGCCGCCGCCGACAATCACGATGCGATGAGTCATGGGGATATCTCATAAGGTTTACGGAATTCGTGGCCCCGGGGGCCGGCCGCAAACTGCACGAGGGGAGGGCGAGCGCGAAGCAGCTCATAGCACCAGTCCACTGAGCAGGCGGCTGATGAGACCCAACCCGATGGTCACGGCCACCACCAGCACAAGGAGCAGCCACGGCCGGAAGGGCCTGCGCTCGACTTGGTGCTGGGGGGCTCGCAGATACTCATCGACACGACGCTGATCTTCCGGATTCAGGCGGCTGGTCATGGTAGGGCCTCGTCAGGTAGACGTTTGTGACTGCGTAAACGCTACAGCGTTCACGCAAGCGCTTGAAACAAATGATAATGCTTTCTATCTCTGGCGCCGAGTGTACGCCATCGCAAACATTCGCTGCACTGGATCAAAGACTGATGCCCACGTCGAAAACAATGCTGCGGCCCAGGTTGCCGCGCAGGAAGTCCGGCGCGTCGGGGTGGGCGAACAGCACCCGGGCAAAGGTCGGCCCGACCAGCGACAGCGAGCGCCAGCCTTGGCGCAGGTATTCGGTGGGCGGCGGGAAGTGAGTGTTGAGGTCGAGCACTTCGCGCTTGAGGCTGGCGAAGGCAATGATGTCCAGCTCGTTCAGCTCCAGCCCGCGTTCCCGGTAGTTGTGCGCCTTCTTGCGCAAGGTCGGCGCCAGCCGCCCCAGCAGCTCGGTGGCACTGATGCGCCGCGGGCGCGCCTCGCGGCGTACAAGCTGCGCCAGGGAGAATGCACTACGACGGCGCTGCAGTTCTTCGCGCCATTCATCGTTGAGCCGGCGGCCCTCGTCGAGCACGAAAAACACCTCGAAGGCCGCATCGCGGAACAGTACGTCTGGCGGTTCTTGCCCGGCCGGGGTGAAGTCCTCGCTGCGGTAGGGGATGTTCAGCCCCTGCAACAGGCGTTGGCACACCCAACGCTCCCGCTCCCACTTGCGGGCGTTGGAGAGAAAGGCATTGGCTTGTTCCGCCTGGATGGTAAGCAGGCGCAGGTAGTCTGAGTCATCCATGCAGACAAGCTTAGCCGCTAATCGATGACGATAAGATGCTGTTTGTGCGCAGGAATCAGCCCGGTACCGGCGCACTGTTGCGCTACCCCTGCCAGATGAAACGGAGAATGGGTGTAGACTCGGCTTTATCCACATGGCTGCAAGGGGCATTCGTCAGGTGATCAGCGCGCAGGTGTTGTCCGGCACCACCCTTACGCTTGGCTGGCTGGGATATGTGCCGTTGCTGATCTGGGCGGTCAGCCAGGTACGCTGGGTTGAGCTGTTCACTGACCGGCGCCGCCAGCATCTGCTGTTTGGCACGGTGTTCTGCCTGTTTGCCTTGTGGTTGGTGCGGCGCGATTTCGATACCGGGGTGTCGTACCACTTCATAGGCATGACGGCGGTCACGCTGTTGCTGGACTGGCCACTGGCGGTGCTTGGCGGGTTCATGGCCCAGCTCGGCTTGCTGGCGCTGGGGCGCCAGGACCTGGCGGCGCTTGGGGTGAATGGCTTGTTGCTGGTTGGCCTGCCGGTGCTGATAGCCGAGGCGTGCGCGATAGGGGTCGAGCGCGCCCAGCCGCGAAACCTGTTTGTGTATATCTTCTGTTCAGGGTTCTTCCCGGCAGCCTTGACGGTGCTGGCTTGCCTGTCGGTCGGGCTGGGGCTGTTGTGGCTGGACGGGCGCTTCGCCATGCCGGAGTGGCTCAGCGATTTTGTCGGCTACCTGTGGCTGATGATGTTCCCCGAAGCATTCATCAACGGCACGGTAATCAGCGCGCTGGTGGTGTTTTGCCCGGAGTGGCTGGAAACCTTCAACCGGACGCGGTATCTGCAGGCGCCGTGGAAGGAGGATGATCGATAAGTAACCAGGCCTCCGCAGCAGCGCGATCCTTGCTTGTAGGAGCGGCCTTGTGTCGCGAAAGGGCTGCGAAGCAGCCCCGGCGATCTTTGAGTTAACGCTGAAATCGGGGGCCGCTTTGCGGCCCATCGCGACACAAGGCCGCTCCTACAGGTATCGCGCCAGTCTTGAGGCTTGTGGGGTCGCCTGTGGGAGCGGGCATGTCCGCGAAGAGGCCCGCACAGCCACTTGGCTATCGGATCAATGCCGCGGCTCCAGGTCCCCCGAGTACAGCTCGTCTTCAGACTCTTCCGCCCCCGGAATCTTGTGCTCCTCCGCCGCCCAGGCGCCCAGGTCGATCAGCTTGCAACGGTCCGAACAGAACGGCCGGAACGGGCTTTTCTCGTTCCATTCCACAGGTGCGCCACAGGTCGGGCAATCGACGGTCAATGGCTGGCTCATGGCTGGCCTCCTCGTAAAGTCAGGTAAAAGTGGTGCAGGCGGTCAATCTGCTGATGCAGCGTGGCCAGGTCGGCGTCATTGACCACCACATCATCGGCATGGCGCAGGCGCTCCTCGCGGGCCAGCTGGGCCTTGAGAATGGCCTGCACCTGCTCGGCGCTGGTGTTGTCACGCGCCAGGGTACGCGCCACCTGCAGCTCCTGCGGCGCATCGATCACCAGCACCCGCTGGGTCTTCTGGTACTGGCCCGACTCGATCAGCAGCGGCGACACATACACCGCATACGGCGACTCCGCCTTGGCCAGGTAGCTGAAAATCTCCTGCCCGATCAGCGGGTGCAGCAATTGCTCCAGCCATTTGCGCTGCGCCGGGTCGGCGAAGATCAGCTGGCGCAGGGCCGCACGATCGAGTTGGCCGTCCGCCTGCAGCACGCCGGCGCCGAAGCGCTCGACGATGCTGGCCAGGGCCGGGCGGCCAGGCTCGACAACCCAGCGCGCCGCCTGGTCGGCATCGACCAGGTGCACGCCAAGCTCGACGAAACGCTCGGCAGCGGCGCTCTTGCCGCTACCAATGCCGCCGGTCAGGCCGAGAATCCAGGGGGTAAAGGCCGCAGTGGTCATCAGAATCCAAGCAGTTGTGTGTATGAAGCGTATATTTCATCACCCCAGAGCACGGCAATCCACCCCGCAATCGCCAGATAGGGGCCGAACGGGATCGCCGTACCCATGGCATGGCGGCGCAGACGCAGCAGACACAGCCCAGCCAGCGCCCCGACCACCGACGACAACAGCAGGGTCAACGGCAACACCTGCCAGCCACCCCAGGCCCCGATCAGCGCCATCAGCTTGAAGTCGCCATAGCCCATGCCTTCCTTGCCAGTGACCAGCTTGAACAGCCAATACACCGTCCAAAGGCTGAGGTACCCGGCCACCGCGCCCCACAGCGCGCTGCTCAGCGGGATGTAGAGGCCGAAGGCGTTGACGATCAGCCCCAGCCACAGCATCGGCAGCACCAGCGCATCCGGCAGCAACTGGTGCTCGGCATCGATCAGGCTCAGGGCCAGCAGGCACCAGGTCAGCGGCAGCGCCAGCAAGGCCTCGGGCGAAGCACCAAAGCGCCAGGCCACCACCAGCGACAGCAGCGCGCTGGCCACCTCCACCAACGGGTAGCGCGGGCTGATGCGGGTTTTGCAGGCTGAACAACGCCCGCGCAAGGCCAGGTAGCTGATGACCGGAATGTTCTCCCATGCGCGAATTCGATGCGCGCAATGCGGGCAGCGCGAGGCGGGTAGCCACAGGTCGAAACGCTCGTGCGGCGTGATCGGCAATTCCAGCATTTCCTGCGCCTCACGCTGCCATTGTCGCTCCAGCATGATCGGCAGGCGGTACACCAGCACATTGAGAAAACTGCCCACCAGCAGACCGAGCACCGTGGCCAGGGTGAGAAAGTACGCCGGCTGCTCAGCCAGCAAAGTCCATAAAGTCATGTTCAGATCAAGCTACCCAACTGGAAGATCGGCAGGTACATCGCCACCACCAGGCCGCCCACCAGCAGGCCCAGGACCAGCACGATGGCCGGCTCCAGCAGGCTGGTCAACTGGTCCAGCGCCTGGCTGACCTGTTCCTCGTAATGACTGGCGGCTTTTTCCAGCATCTGGTCCAGCGTGCCGCTGGATTCCCCGATGGCCGTCAGTTGCACCAGCAGCGGCGGAAACAGCGGCTCAGCGGCCATCGCCTGGTGCAGCCCCTGCCCATTGGCCATGCCCTGGCGCAGCCGCAACACCGCCTGTTCATGCAGGTCGCCGCCACTGACCCTGGCCACCGTGCCCAACGCATCCAGCAACGGCACCCCGGCGGAGTAGGACGTTGCCAGGCTGCGCGCAAAGCGTGCCAGCGCCGCCTGCCCCAGCAGCGTGCCGAACACCGGAAAACCCAGCACCCGGCGAGATATCCACAGGCGCGCTGGCGGGTGCTGCCGGTAGAGCTGGCGCATGGCAAAACCCATCACCACGGCCATCACCAGCAACAGCGGCGCAAAGCGGCTCAGCCCTGTGGACAAGTCGATCACCCATTGGGTAAATGCCGGCAACGCCACGCCCATGCCAGAGAACATGCTCTCGAATTTCGGAATCACCTCCAGCAGCAAAATCGCCGACACCCCCAGCCCCGTCAGCAACAGCAGCAACGGGTAGATCATCGCCTTGCGCACCTTCTTGTGCAGCACCCGGCGCTGCTCCAGCATGCCAGCCAGCTGTTCCAGCTGCCGGTCGAGCGTGCCGGACTGCTCCCCCACCCGCACCAGGTTGCAGTACAACGCATCGAACCACCCCGGGTGGCGCTGCAACGCATCCGCCAGCCCCAGGCCCGAGGCCACATCCTGTTTCAATCTATCCAGCAATGCCGCCTGCGCCGCATCACAGCCACTGCGCCCCATCACCTCGAACGCCTGCAGCAGCGGCACCCCGGCCTTGAGCAAGGTCGCCAGCTGCCGGCTGAACCCCGCCGGGTCGGCCTTTGCCCGCCGTTTCGGCAAACTGAACGTCAGCCCACCGGCAGGCCGCAAACTGGCCACCTTGATGCCCTGGCGGATCAGCCCGGCACGCACATAAGCCGGGCTGCGCCCTGATGTTTGCCCGCTGACCGGCGTGCCGTTGGCGTCAGTGCCGTGCCAGGTGTAGAGGAGTGTGGATTGGGTCATGCAAAGGTCCTTTTTCTGCCCGTGCGACAAGCCTGGAAACAGCTTGCCGCGCCCATGCAAGGGCGTGCGTCCGAGATGCTCACTAGAGTAGTTCAGCGAAGACGACGCCCGAGCGGGCAGGGGTGACAAAAGGTGTCTGTTCAGGCCTACTGCGCCGCTGCCAGCCGGGGTCGAGCCTGACCTCAACGAGTACGCGTATCAAAAAGGAAAACGTTCATGAAAGGGCAACGCGGTATCACCCTGATCGAACTGATGATCGTCGTCGCGATCATCGGCATTCTGGCGACCATCGCCTTACCGATGTACACCAACCACCAGTCACGCTCCAAGGCCGCGGCCGGGTTGCTGGAGATCAGCGCGCTGAAGACGGCGATGGACCTGCGGCTGAATGATGGGAAGGATGTGCCGGATGTGGCCGCGCTGGGGGGCCAGCCGGCGACGGCGCACTGTGCGATCACGGCTAGCGGCAAGGCGGCGGATGGCACCGGGAGCATCGTGTGCACGCTGGTGGATGCGCCGGCCACTGTGCTCGGCAAGGCACTGACCCTGACGCGTTCGGCTACTGGGTGGGCGTGTACGACCAACATCGAGGAAGACCTGGCGCCGAAGGGGTGCAAGGCGCCTTGAGGGTGGGGCAATAAACTAGCGGAAACAGGGGTTTGCGTAACGGGTGCGAGCAGTGGTACGTTGCGCTACACGCCGGTGTAGCTCAGTCGGTAGAGCAGCGCACTCGTAACGCGAAGGTCGTAGGTTCGATTCCTATCCCCGGCACCAGTATTCATGCGGTCTGCAGCAGTTTCATGATCCTCGTAAAAATGGTCGTGACAGCAGCGTGACAGCAAACATCAATTGAGCCTTAGGCTCTGCCGCCGCTTTAAGTGGCACCAAAAGCCCCAATCAGGCGTCCTCTGATGGGGTTTTTTTGTGCCGATTTACTCGGCTTTTCCCAGCGCAGCTGGGCCCACTCATCGCGAAGCGATGTGTAGTGGGTTACACATCGTGGCTCTTGCGATGGGTGCTGCTCCAAGCGTTAACTGGTTGAAATACCAGTTAAAAGCGACGGAGAAGCGCTTATGAATTACGCGATCCTGAGGACGAAGAAACTGAAGTCCATGGGTGCAGTTTCACGTTCGGCCAGGCATACCCATAGGGAGCAGCCGACTCCGAACGCTGACCCCACGAAGACTGATTTGAACAGGACTGCCGGGGCAAAGGGGGTAGGTCAGATTTTGACTGTCTTGGAGCGCACCCTACCCCCGAAAAGGAGGAAGGATGCAGTGTTGGCCATTGAGTACCTGGTCACCGCGTCACCAGAGGCGTTCAAAAGACACGGAGGGCCTTTGAATGACATGGGGGACGGCTACTTCAAGGATGCGCTGAAGTGGCTCCGGGACAAGCATGGCAAGGCGAACGTGATCTCGGCCACTATCCACCTGGACGAGTCGACCCCGCACATGGTCGCCTACGTCGTACCGATGACTGCTGACAAGCGGCTCTCCTGCCGGGACTTTCTGGGAAGCCGCAAGAAGCTCACCGCGATGCAGACCGACTTCCAAGCAAAGGTCGGCGCCAAGTATGGGCTAGCGCGAGGAGTGAAGGGTTCCAAGGCGCAGCACGAGGCCGTGGCGTCCTTCTACTCGACCCTTGCTGCTCAGCATAAGGCGCCGGCCCTGAAATCTCGTGATTACGCGTCTGCGGCGCTGGGTATCAAAACGACTGCATGGAGAGAGGCTGAAGCCGTAGCCGAGGCCAACGCGATGAGCGCTACTCGGGCTGAGCGCACTGCGAAGGCAAATAGATCGAGAGCCCAGGCCGTGATCCGAATGGGCGAAGGTCTTGAACGACGTGCGGAAATTCTAGAGCGGCAAAGGCAGGCTCTCTCTCGTGACAGCAAGCAATTGGATGCCCAATCCATCGGCCTATCATTACTCCAGGAGCAATTGATCGAGGCCGGAAATAGCATCGAGCTTCTCAGGGCTCAAAAGGCAGACCTGGAGAGTCGCTTGATGCTCCTGCGTCAAACTCAGAAAAAAAAGATCGGACTGCACGGGGGGGACGAACATGTCCCATCTCGGTAGACCAGGCTCTATCGGCTCGAGATATTTTCTCACCAGCGAATGGGGGATATCGATCATCTGCTGAATGCACACTGGTAGACTGAGCTCACGCTGTAGGTGTTGCCGAAGCGCTCTCGGGGGCAACATCAGCCAGCTTGCGAAGAAACCGATCCTGCCTTGGTAGGATCGGTTTTTTTGCTTTCGCATTCCAACTGGACAGTACCTCAATCGCATCGAGCGGTTCGAGATGATGGCTACTTTGCGAGTGGTAGCAGCAAGAGTGCCGCAGCGTGATAGGCCTGATTTTTCGACCCCTCTGCTGGTATACGCGTTGTACGAAACGCCCCCCTGCATGTAGCAAAGTAAAATTTAGGTTGACCCATAGAAAGCCTGTCAGATTTGTCAGACTGTAGTTATTACCTTGATCTAACCCTTGTATCTCAAGGCGTTCAGCGTTTTTGGCGAGTGTCAGAAAGGTGTCAGCGGTCTGTCAGAACCTGACAAAACCAAGGTGTCAGATTAATTATTTGTAACTCATTGATTTATATGGGTTTTATTTCTTGCGTGTCAGATTTTCCACGAGTTTCCCACTCCGCTGTCAGGACGTTAAACCCAGAGAATACGCGGCCTCCAGCCGACTCTCTGACAGATATCCATGTTCTGACAGGGTTTTGAGGGTCAGCCTTAAAAACCTTTCCAGGGTGATCCCCAAATTCGCAGTGTCGCTGGCTTGTTGCTGGGCGGTTCACAACGGCAGAGCGGTCACAGCTCGACCATCAGCTCCTAGATCCCCACTCCATCGGTGAAGCGTCCTGGGCTGCTCAGGCGCTTGGCACTTGGCCGGCGCGCAGCGAGTGCACCTCCAGCCCTTGATTGATCACTGCTGGCCACCTGTTGCAGTTGCTGCAGGCCCTGCTCCCGGCTGCCGCGAATGATCACGTAGATGCGCTCGATGGCGATTGGTTGGAGGGCCTCAAGTAGCCTCAGCGCCTAGTCCAGACTCTAGGCGTGTACCTGGGCCATTCAGCGGCTGGCCGCGGAGTACCGTCGGCATTAGGATGCGAGGCGGTAACTCCGCGGCGACATGCTCAATTAATGTGGCACCTCCTCCACGGCCTCCACATAGCTGCGGAACACTTCGGTTAAGCGGGCGCAGGCCGAACCGTCGAGACGGTGGCCGTCTTTCAGGCCGAGCGCATAGCCAGTAGCCCGGCCTTTGCTTTCCCACAATGGACGTTCAGCGCCGCCATTCTGCAGCGCGATGGCTGCATGCTCGATGCTCTGCAGCAGGGTGGTGGCGTGGCGCTCGATGTCTTCGGGTAGGCGCAAACCGCGGAGTTCAGACAGTGCGGCAGTAAACGATTCGGTGTACGACAAAGTGCATTCTCCAGGTGTCACGCGTGAGGGGCAGGCATTGCGGCAACAAAACCCATGGGTGTGTTTCCCGACATAGCGGGGCGTGGGGGCAGGCAGAAAAAAGCCCCACGTCGTCTCTGATCGGGAGGTCTTTTTAACATAGCGTCGCTACTCGAAGAGGCCATCACTTGGCCACTATTCGACTAGATCTTCTCGCGGAAGTCGACCGGGGTCATGTAGCCCAGGTAGGCGCAGCTGAGCATCACGGCGACCGAGGTCACGCCGGCTTCCTCGCGGGCGTTCGCGATGCGGGGCAGTGTGATGACCTGATCCTGATAGCCTTTGTATGTGGTGGCATAGGTAAAGTCACCCTCGTCCAGATTATCGACGAAGGTGAAGCAGTAGTAATGGAACATGCGGGGTCTGTCCGTGAGGTGAGTGCCGGCGCCATTTTAGAAGAGGGCCGGCCAGGGAAAATCCAGCCAAGAAAAAAAACTGGCCGAGAAAAACACTTATCCCCCTCCCGCCGACGCGCTTTGCGTCGCGAAATTGTGCAAACAGCGAGGCATTGCAAATAAGGCCCCAGCCCAAGCCGCACACGTAGGCTGGCAGAGCATCGCCCTTTTCACACTGTGAAAGGTTTTGCAAAGGTGTGCAAAGGCTCGAGTAAGGATCAGCATCCCCCAAGGAGGCGAGCAGGTGTTCAATCCTCAATGAACATAGGGGTATGGCCGGATTTTTTTTTGCGTGCATGCATATTTTTGCTGCAGATCCATCCACGCCGCTCGAGGTCGTGAAAAGAGCTCAAAGTGCCGTGATTTCAGAGGTTGGGTGCAGAGAGGGGGGCGCGACTCTTTTCATTTCGTTGCACCGCTAGAGTCTGCGGTACCGGGCGAGGGCACCGAGGCCACGAGGATGGCCTCGGTTGTATTTGGCGTGGCAAATCTGCTCGCCAAGGGAAAGGTCATGATGAGGCGTGCATGCGCTGGAGCTTGAGCAGCTCGCCAGGGGTGTTCACCACCGCCTCTCCTGCGACTACCGGAGGCATGGATACCAGGGTGGAGGTGGGGGTACTGTGCTCCGATCCGGCGAACAGTTTCTCAAACTCTTTGGCGAAAGTTTTCCAGGTGAGCTCTTGCGTTTTTTCTGCCCTTTGCCGCATTCCGTTGCAAGCACGTAGCAAGCCATCGTGCTCTTCCAGGCCAGCAAGGCATAGCGCCTTCGATAGCGCAAAGATATCAAGCAGTTCCTCTCGCAAGCCGTTCCGTGCAAGTTTCTCGTTGATCTTGCCTTGCCAATAAGCCTTGTTGAGTGCGCGAGGTTCATTTACGAGCTGCATTCGAGCCTGGGCGACTTGCATGACCAAATCGTTTTTGATGCCTGCTCTCGACTCTAGAGTGGCGCGCATGGCCGCAGCCTCTTTTCTGAGATTGGCGGATCGCTCAATCTCTTCATTAATTTTGGCCTGATCGACAACGCCAGCCCGTGCCTGTTTACGCCATGAATCATCAGTACGGTCAGCCTGTCCTTCAAGGGCAGATGCTTTTTGGTTGATGCGCTCATCTTCCTCCGAAGCAGCGGTGAGCTGCTTTTGCAGGTTGATGTAAACTTCTTTGTTCGTCTCGAAACAAACTGCGCGTGCTTTCAACTCAGGTGGAAGAGTTTCCATCTCAAGATTGATCGGCTGCATGTGTGGTGATCCTTAAAGGTCAAGTTCTGGAAAGAGTTATTTAAGTGCGTTACATCAGTTCGACATTTTCAGCCATCGCGAATTTTTCCAACTGCTCGATTACGTAGCCCTCGTTCCGGCTGTTGTAATCCTCTACCCTGGAGCGCTTTGGATTCTCGAGCAGGTGGCGACGCCAGCTCGAATCTTGGTAGTAAATCGAAAGGTTGTCCCAGCTCGTAACCAGAACCGAATTGACAGGGAAAAATGGGACGCTGAAGCTTGGCAGTCCTCCGTATGTGGATGTTACCTGCGCGTCCTCAATGCGCTCTTTCTCGGTAGGAGTTCCAGCTTGTTTGGAGTACAACTTAGCCTTGTCGGAGGCGAGAAGATCGCTTCCAATGATTGCAATTAGATCACCTGCTTCGCGATACACCGGATCAATCATTTGTTTGACGTCATGCACCAGGGCGTCAAGGTTCGCATAGTCACCGCCTTCGCCCAGTTCAATCTTCCCGGCGGTCATGCCTTGGGAAAGGACTTGAGAGGCGATTTGCTCGCGAGCCTGTTGGAGCCACCCTTTGTTCACATCCTGGAGCATTGGGTATTCAGCAATGTCCGTGGATGTCGCGACATGAGTGCCATGAAAACCGATCATGATACGGTCTAGGGCGATCTGCTTTTGTACAGCTACGGAGTAGCGCTCGCTGAAGTCCTTGAACTTTGCCCATGCGTCTATTTTTGCATAGGGCAGAGCAACATCCGATTCAGTTGGTGCCAGTTCATAAGTGGAATTGGTCAGCGCTAAAAAGTCTTTTACTTCTCGATCTTTGACCTTGGTATCAGTACGGCCAGAGACCGGGCCGGCGACACCAAGGAAAACCTTATCACCTTTAACTTCACTTACAGGGATAAGGTTGATGCGCTCCAGGAACGCAGCATTTGCAGTTATTTTATCATTCAGCTCCTGCGCGATTGTGGGGTCAACTGCGAAATTGCGTGTGACGGTGTCGACATTGTAGGTGCTGGCAATGTCGCTCTGTAGTTGAATGTACTTGCTGTGAGCAGATGAGCTAATGCTTCGGGCCATTTATGGATGCTCTCAATATTGTGTTATGGGGGTATGCCAGTTCTTATTTACAGTGGAATTTTATCACAATACAATTGGTGTCCAGTCTTTTTGGGGCGGATCATGCGAATTAATTGTACGGAGTGTGGCGGCAAGGCGCATATTTCAAAAGTTGAGGAAGTTCCGCCGGCTTATGCGAAGATGACTTGCATTTGTCTTTCGTCGGACTGCATGCATGGTTTTGTCATGGAGCTGAATTTCTCACATACGTTAAAGCCATCTAAGCTGAGTGTGCCGGCTGGCCATATTATGGATCGAATTTCACGGCTTACCGATGATCAGAGAGCTATCGTTCTGCAGCAGTTGGAGTTTCTGGTATGAGTAGGGTGGTTCCGGGGGTTTTAACTTTTGAAGACTTACAGCACATTACTGGATATCAGCGGCGTTCGGATGTTGAGCGTAGTTTGGTGGAGCAGGGAGTTAGGATATTTCGAGGTCGATGCGGCCCCTGGACAACCTTAGATCTGATCAATAAGGCAGGAGGGATGATGCCCGGCAGTGATGATAAATATGACGCTGATATTCTGTGAACCAGGTTGGATTCGCCTCAAAGCGGCTCGCCAAGAGATTGTGGACGCTACGTACCTTGCCGGAAACCTCATGACCTGGCGAGCAAACTGACTCGTGGCTCGTAGAGCAACACTTTCTGTGCCTGTCAACAAAAACCACCGGCATCCCCTATTACCCGCGTCTGATTTCGAGCTTGTCAGGGATTGAGGTCGGTAAGGGGTAAACCGCTCTAAATCGGGGCGTGTGGCGGTGTATTCGCCTTCCCTGGCTTTTTTTCAAGGGAACCAGCAAGCATGCAGCCCCCTTTACTAAACAGAGTTGTGTTCCCTTTTCCCTATTCCATAGTCTATTAAGGGAACCTTGAAAGCCTCGTGCTAACTGGCTTATTCCCTCATTCCCTGCATTCCCTCTGAAAATATCGCCCCGGCAGCTACCATGCCATTAGGAGGCTTGTTGGGCTGCGCGCCCCATCTGTCTGGCGATTCAAGGGAAGCGTTCGGCGTGCCCACTGATGACACTAGGTCGGCGCGGCAAGCTGCTCACTGGCCAGAGCCTTCTTGATCAAGTTTTGCCGGGTCAATGACATAAAAACGGGGGCTACCTCCGCCTGGCATTTGGTATTTTTTTTGAGTCCGCTTCTGGCCAGCCTCAATGTCAACCTTAGCGAGCGCATCGGCGTTCTGAAGCGCCCGAATGATCCTCTTTAAATTAAAACCAGCCGCAGCCTCGGCGAGCCCTGGATTGTTGAACATGTAAAGGCGCTTCCCAAGATCAACCTCGTAGTAACCAGCGCGGTTGTGCACGGTGGTAGTCCCAGAGTTACGAAAGTCGGAGAAGCGGCTGTCTCCATGCAGGTCAATAAAATTGGCGATGCCTCGCAAGATTTGACGATCTTCTGCGCTTCCATCACCCATAGTTTGCAGCCATTCGTTGAACAGTGTTTGGCAACCCTTGAGGGCAGTACCTTTCGGCCAATTCAGTAGCTTTCGACGAATAGCCGACTCACCAGCGAGCGCCATGATTGCGAAGCGATCCGCCACCCGGCCAGCCTGCGAACTTTCGGTGGAAAATGCTTCCCGTACTTGCCGGAATGCGCTGTGCAGGTCTTCTGGATGCTGGATCAGCGACTCCACAAACGCAGGGCCAATGTGCCCATAGTGCTGGGTAACGGCATCGCTCACTACCCGGTGAAACTCTTGTCCCGTAAGCCCCTGTACGTCATCAAACGCGCGGTGTGTCCGTGTGCCTGCATTCACGTCCACCATGCGCAGCTCGGCCCCGGCGTGGGCATTGCTGCCACCAATGGCGGCGTGATCCGACAGTGAGCGCTCCCCGCTCGACAACGCCAGGACGCGCCAGGTCAATTTGGCGCGTCCCTCCCGCTCCCTGGTCATGGTGCCTTTGCCCATGCCGTTGGCGATGGCATACGCCATTTCCTGAACCCGCTTGGGGTCAGCCCGCTTGATTTCGTCCAGGATCAGAATGGTGTCATTGCGCGATGCGGCCTCGATCTCAACCCCCCCTTTCGACACGTCCCAGGACGCCGCGAAAGCTCCAGGATTGCCCCACACGGATGCTGCTAGGAGCTGGGCAAGCGATTTACCACTCGACGAATCACCCACCAGGTGGACGCCGCCCCCATTCACCCCCACCTTGGCGAGCAAAGGGCCTGCCAGGGCACAGCAGACCGACAGGATCAGCACTGGGTTGCCCACACACCGCACCGCAATCTCGGCCTGCCAGCCATCGGCAGTGCCCTTACTGTTAAAGATGCTGGCCGCTCTGCCCGAGTCCTGGAAACGCACGTTATCCCCGCCAATGACGCGAGAAGGCAGTACAAACGCTCCCGACTCGTGCCACCCTGGCTTGCCAGTGGTTGCGATCACCAAATCAGGGGACTGGTGACTGGCCAGGTAAGGCACGATCTGGCGGCGCTGGTGGTATTCGATGACCAGGCCGCGACTCAGTAGGGATTTCAATACCTCATCACCTTTGCTCCCTATCACCTCCCTTGGAATGACCAGCTCGATGTGCTTGCCGCGGTGGCTGAAGTTGACCAGCAACCCTATGCTGCCGTCCTCTGAGTTAATCGTTTCAGCCATCACATTGAGGGGGACACAAATCCAGTGGTCTACGGGAATAGCTTTCTCATCAGGCCCGCTTTGCTTCAAGCCGTGATACCAGGTGCCAGCCTTGTAGAACTTGCCCTCCACGGTGCAAGGGTCTTCGTAAACGGCGTAGCGGGGCCGCTCCAGCTTTTCGGATGCAGGTATTTGTGGCTCACCCACCAGGCTCAAGGCAGGTGGCTTTTCGTATGTGCTCATGGTTTGCGGCTCTTCTTGGACTGACCTGAAACCCAGAGGTGCAGGTCATTAAAATCGGATAGGTCGGAGGGGGCGTCAGTGGGCCAGTCAGGGAACACCACACGTGCATCGGAAGCCCGGGCGGCTTGATTTGCTGCGCGCTTGCCAGGATTGCCCGGTGTACCGCGGTCGTCGTCACCAGCTACGACAAGGTCAAGGGTGGAGCCGTAGCGCTCGCGCATGGCCATGGTCACTGCCTTGAGGTTTCCGGCATTCATTGCGCAGACCACTGGGCATCCGGTGGCTTGGTGCAGCGTGGCGCCTGTGGCCCATCCCTCGCACACGTATAGGCGGCAGCCTTCCGAGAGCTTGCCCAGCGGCGAATAGCAGCCTTGGACTCGCCCTCCCATCAAAAAGCGCTTGCTGCCGTCCGGCGTGATGATCTGCAGGTTCACCAAGTGCCCGTTATCACAGATAGGCACCACCAAACGTCCCTGGCCCAATTGGCGCACCAGGAACGGTTTCACCCCCTTAGCCAAGAGGTAGGTATGCAGGGGGTCGGCGGGCTTTGCCACTCTCCAGAGCTGTGCGGCTTCACGAGCAGCCTGGAGATGCTTTTCCTGCTGGAGCTCTTGTTCACGCAGACGCCAAGAGGCGCGCTCGCGTTCTGCCACGTGGTGACGTTCTTGCAGCTGCTGCGCATCGGCAGCCGTAAGCCTGAACAGACCCAGGCCCAGGCGCTCGTCCACTTCCTTGGCCGCATCCAGCTGTCCGCATCCGCGCAGATAGGCCAGCAGCGACACGAGGTCGCCACCATGGGCGCCACTATCGGCAAAGTCGTTCCACCGTCCGGTGTCGAGCGATACGCCGAAGGAACCGGCTTGCCTATCCGCGCGAGCAGTGTTGGCCGCGACCCATTCCCGTCCCTTGCGTGTGCCTTCAGGTAGCCACTCAGATAGCAGCGTTTCCGCTGCATTCAGGGCATAACGGGCAGCATGTCGAATCAGATCCACTGGACTTGGTTTCATTATGTTTTTCCTCCCCAACTACCTTTTTCCAGGCAAGCCGATCCCATCGACGCATTTCTGCGTTTTTGAAAAGCTTTCATCTTGAATTTCCTTAAGAGGGGAGCAGGCCGCGGTTCGTCCGGCAGCCTGCGTTATGGCTCACATCTAGGTGACCAGTCCTCAGTCTATTTTCTGGGGCGTCTTGGCACGGGGAGCCGGGCACGATGCTGCCGTAGCCAGGTGATCACCTCGGATGCAAACCATCGTTTGGCAGCTCTAATACCGGTGGCACATGGCTGTATGCTCGCGGGAAACGTGGGCTGGACAACAACCCTTCGTTCAACCGTGTAGGTTGCCAGCTTCAGGTAGGCGGCGATGTCCTGCGATGTCCACAGCTCGTCTTCTGCTGCCACTGCTGGGCGCTCAAGATGGCGAATCAGCTCCTGGATCGAGCTTGTCAGATTATCGAGAGTACCTTGGAGATCACTGCACATGGCCGGCCTCCTGAGGTTGAACGCACTGTTGGCGTGCCACATTACTCATCGACTGAATCACCATGGAGATGTCTTCTCCCAGCGCATCCAAAAGCGAAGCGATCATCTGGGGGGTGAAGGTCGAAGATCTCTGCACCTCACCGAACAGAATGCTCATCAACGTGATTGACTCCTGGGCGCGCTCGAGTTTGTGAAACTCCTCTTCGGACAGGCTGTAGGGACGATTCATTTCTTAACCCCCACGCGCCAGGCTCCGATGGAGCGGAGGGCTTCGAGATCCACCAGGTAGGTTGTTGGTGACAGAGTTAGCTGGCCTAGTGATTGGCCGGCTCGATCAAACAGGGAGATGGTGATCATGACGAAGCTCCTTGCGCTGCCGCAGGCTCATACGAAACAGATCGGGTCATCTCCGTTGGGACGAGGCTGGCCTCGGTGTTCATCAGCGGGTTAGAATTTGGAGATCGCATGGTTTTTCCTCAGAGTTCTGTGCGGTCAGTCGGGTCAGTGGTCGCAACACTGACTCGGCATTTCTCTCCTGTAGCCTGAGATCAACAGGCCCCAGCATCCATCGTTGCACTTCGCTTACGTCGACTACTCTCTTTTTCGCCATCACCTGGTGCCGTATTGGGCTACGCGCTCAATCCAGGTCTTGAGCTCACTGACCAAGATCAGGCGCCGGCGGCCAAGCTTGAAGGCTTTCAGCTCACCAGAAGCAATTGCCTCATAGATTCCTGATCTCGAGTGACTGGTTAAGCGTGCTGCTTCTTCCACGCTTACGGAAAGGGAGGGTAGGGCTTCGGGGTGCGTCATAGCTTCTCCTTGAACGTCCCGCCGGGACTGTACGATACTGTACCGGACGTAAGCATATTATTTGTAAGTAACACGATCTGCAAGCTTTTTGCTTTGTAGACGTTTTTGGGGGAGTAATGGCAAACCGGTCGAAAAAGGTTGTTCTATCCGCAAGGATCGATGGGTATCTCAAGGCTGGATTAGAGATGTATGCAGCCTCCAGGGAGCAGAAAATTGTCAAGGTTCTCGAGACGTTTCTGGAAACCGGCCTGGATGAGTCATACGTAGACAGCCCCTTTCACGACTCCAAACGAACGCTCCAAAGAATCACCTACCTGGACATGCTCAAGGCTGTGTGGTCTGAGGATGAAATTCTTTTCAAGGTGAGAGCTGGAGCGCTTGGTAGGGACTACGCCGGGGAGACAGCGTATAGGCAGGCGATGACCGCTATTGCGTGCTTCCCCGGGGAGGTCGATCTGTATGGCGACCTGAACGGATACATTAAGCAGTACGGCTATGAGTCGCCTCGAGAGTGTTTAATTGACCTCGAGCGGGTGCGAGCAGATTGGCATCTCATCGAGGACTATGTGGCGTTTCTCGAGAACAACAAGCCCTTCGAGCCTACGTTCGGGGACTATTTGGCAATGAGGGAAAAATCGGAGTCTAAATGAGCTCCACGGCTGCAGCCTTGCTGTCAGGTGCCAGGTGGGCATAGCGTAACGTCACCTGCAAGTCGGCATGACCCAGCAAATCCCTGATCGTGTTGAGGGGAACCCCCTTCATGGCCAGTTTCGAAGCAAAGGTGTGGCGTAAGTCATGCCAGCGAAATGCCGTTACCTCAGCGAGTTTCAGCACCGCACTCCAAGCCTTTCTGACGTTGTCCATAGGCCCCCCGGTCTGGCTTGGAAAAACCAACCCATGTGCCGGCGATTGTGCTTTCCATTCCTCGATGGTTCGTTGAGCTTCTTTGTTGAGAGGAATATGTCGGGTTTGGTCTGACTTGGCGCCTTCGCCGACCACCGTCAGCGTTTTTTGCGCAAGATCAATATCCTTCCAGGAGAGATTGAATAGCTCGCCACGCCGAAGGCCTGTATTGATGCTGATGAGGGTCATTGGCTTCAGATGGTCTGCAAAAGCGCGCAGCTTGAGATCAGGCAACTCGGTTTTCTGACGGCTCCTTCGCCACTCATTTGCGCTATCACGCTCGTTTCGTATACGTGCCTCCCGCGTATCCAGGGCATCGCGAAGCCTCCGTTCTTCATCCTGCGATAGGAATCGAACAGGCCCGCGAGTATCGAGCCTCATTGGCTTCAGTTTGGCCATGGGGTGAGCGTCCATGATCTCCCACTCAACCGCTTTAGTTATGGCTCCGCGAAGGGCGGCAAGCTTCCTGTTCGCGCTTGCGGGCTTAAGCCCGGCGGACAGCCATTTAACGCGCATCGCTTCCAGCTCTCGCTGGGTCAAATCTGTCAGAGGTTTACCCATAAGCGGGGCAAAGCTGTACTCAATCGCGTGGCGGGTTTTCTGATGAGTCTTCTGATGTGTCTCGAGCCACGGGTAGTAACACTCCACCAGGTAGGATTTCAGGGTGTGCGCCTCCCGACGCTTGTTCCTGCTGGCCACAAGTGGCGTTCCATGCTGATGAGCTTCAGCCAGCCAGCGCGCTGCCTCTGTCCTGGCTTGATCAAGGGTCATGACGCCAACGCGACCCAAGGTAGCGGCCTTGTTTCGCTCCCAAGTGACCATGTAACTGGCATGGCCACTGGGCAGCACCCGGATAGAGAGCCCAGGCTGGCTGGTATCATGAATACGGTAGATTTTCGCTTGAGGCTTAATGCTCGAGAGGGTTTTTGCGGTAATTTTGGTTTTCATGAGTGACGTCCGTGACAGCAAGGTGACAGCAAAAACGACTATACGGTGCTGTTTTGCCGGACTCAACCAGACGGTAGAGCATTGAATGGCCTGAGGATTCCCCGGTATGCTGGGGTTTTATAACGCCCTCGTAACGCGAAGGTCGCAGGTTCGATTCCTGTCTCCGGCACCAGAGTCCAGTTTCCAGAAGTCTATGACTGTCTACGAAACACCCCGCAAAGCCCGCCTAGCGCGGGCTTTGTTGTTTCTGTCTGTCTCGTTTTGACTCTGGGCATCTACGCGATTTAGGGATATGGTTAGGGATATCTCGGTTCGACAAGGAAACGTATCCCTATGGCGCGCACAGTGGTGCCTCTCACCGATCCCAAATGTGATGCGGCCAAGCCTCGGGAGAAGGATTACAAGCTGTTCGATGGCAAAGGCCTCTACCTGCTGGTGAAGCCGTCAGGGGTCAAGACCTGGCGTATGAAGTACACCAAACCTGATGGCCGTGATGGTTTAGCCACGTTTGGTAACTATCCGGCGCTCGGCTTGAAAGCGGCCAGGGAGCGACGCGCCCAGGCGCTTGAGCTTCTTGCTGCTGGGAAAGACCCCATCGAGCAGGCGCGCTTGGACAAACAGGAAGCGGTAAACGCCCGGTCGAATACATTCCGTTTGCTTGCTCAGGAATGGCATGCGGCTTGCGCTCGTAAGTGGACACCGGGTCATGCTTCCACCGTGTGGCGACGCATTGAATCCCACCTGTTGCCCACTCTCGGTGATCGTCCGGTCGCGGAGCTCAAAACACGGGATCTGCTTGTTCCGCTGAAAGCAGCGGAAAAACGGGATACCTTGGATACGGCTGCACGCCTACGCCAGTACATGACGGGCATCCTCCGTATGGCGGTTCAGCATGGCCATCTAGATTTCAACCCTGCGATCGATCTGCAAGGCGCCACGGCTACCCGCAAAACAGCGCACCGGCCTGCTTTGCCATTCGAGCGCTTACCTGAGCTTCTCCAGCGGATAGATGCCGACAGCGGGCGCAGCCTGACCAAGCTCGCGGTGCAACTGACCATGTTGGTGTTCATCCGCTCCAGCGAGCTCCGCTTCGCTCGCTGGGGAGAGATAGACATGGGGAGGCTGATGTGGGAAATCCCTGGCGAAAGGGTGGCTATTGAGGGTGTGAAGAACTCCCATCGTGGCTCCAAGATGAGCACTCCACACCTGGTACCGCTCAGCCGACAGGCTATAGAGGTGCTGGAGAAAATCCGTAACCTCACTGGTCGTTTCGATCTGGTGTTTGCGGGTGACCACAATCACTGGAAACCCATGAGCGAGAACACCGTGAACAAATCGCTGCGGCGTATGGGGTATGACACCAAGGCAGAGGTATGCGGCCATGGTTTTCGAACTATGGCTTGCTCCGCACTGGTTGAGTCTGGGCTGTGGAGTAAGGACGCTGTCGAACGGCAAATGAGCCACCAGGAGAGAAACACGGTGCGTGCAGCCTACATCCACAAGGCTGAGCACATACAAGAGCGTAGGCTTATGGTGCAGTGGTGGGCCGATTACTTGGATGCCAATCGCAAGGATGCAATTACCCCATACGATTTCGCCCATGGGCGGCTACCACCATCATGAAATAGATGGCATGCGACCGGGGGCGATGCTCGCCCTCTTCAATGGCGGTGTAGCAGGTGTAACTGGTGTAGCGGCAGGCCACAACCTGTTGAAATTATTGGGCAATGTCGTTGTTACACCTTGAATAGTCTCGGCTTAGACCCGGTGTAACACGGCGGAACAGTGTAACAGTCGGAAAGCCCAGCTCTTCCTGCTGGCAGCTCTTCGCTTGGACACAAAATCTCCACTTGGCGCGGGATTTAGCCCCAGGCATGGGGCGCGGGGGAGGATAAATGGTTGATACCCAAACATACGACATGCTTCTGAAACGTTACGGCAGCATGTGCTTACCGCTTGAGATCGTGCGACAGCACTATCTGCAGCATTTGGGCACATCTGCACTTCTCAGAGAGCTAGGCAAAGGGAGGCTAACGTTGCGGGTAGTAAAGGGCGACTGGGGTGGACGCATTCAGCGTGTGGTTTACCTTCATGATCTGGCTAGCTGGCTTGATCAAGGTGGCAACTGACCCCCCTTTGAAAGCAACGCAGCGCGCTGGCGTCGGTCACTACCGTTCGTCGGGTAGGAATGTCGTCAAGCTACGTCGTCGGTGCGCCCTAGAAGTTAGATGGGGATAACTCCAGCCGGCTAGAAATTCCCCTGTTTCTTTCCCCTGTGAATCGGCATAAATAGTGGGCCCTGTTCATACCAATACAGGGCACTAGCTATGACAACTCGTAGTATCGCAAACGCTACTTCTCCCACTCCATCAAATCCAGGCGCTAGCCTCGACGATACCAATCCACTTAGATTTGACCCAGCAACTCGGTTGATCCGCATAACCGATGTGGTCGCGCTGGTAGGTCTTGCACGCCCGACGATCTACAAGCTGATGAGCCAGCCTGAAAGCGGTTTTCCCCAGCCGGTCAAACTTACTGATAGCACCGCACGCGGTGCGCCCGTTGCCTGGGTTTTATCTGAAGTGTTGGATTGGACTCGTGCCCGCATTGCCGCTCGCAACAAGGTGGCGGCATGACACCTATCTTCCTACCACACACGATTCTCGATGCGGTCGGAGTACTTGAAAATGCTCGGCCTACAGTTGCCATGGGCCGTGATCGTCTGCGCGCCTTGCGTGATCGTGCCATTTCCGAGGGGGCACACGTTCTGCTCTTGGCCTGGCCGTCGCTGGAATGGGTGATGCTGGCCGTCGAGGTGCCATCGGGTGTAGTTATCGAAGACGCGCGGCAACTAATCCCCAACCTGCTGGCCAATCCCGCTGCCTTGGAGCACATGCGTTCAGAGTCTCGCAATGGCCAGCATCTAAGTTGGCTGTCTCTGGTCCGCCCCGTCGTCGCTAAGCACTAACGAAAACGCCCCCGGCTGCAACCGGAGGCGTTAGAGGTACATTCGTATGCCCCCTCAATCTATGACGTCGTGCGTGATCGCGCAAGCCTCGCGTATTGCTCTTATTAAATCGAGACGCTATGCTCCGTCTGTCGCTGCAAATTCAGTGACCGGGTTTGGCGACCCGATAAACAATAGGCGCACAGGCGCCCCCATATCGATTGCTGGCGCTTTTTTTGTGCCCGCATGTCTGCGTTATGGCGGCTGTGCGTGGGAGACCTTCGGGTCTGCCGGGTTCCTATTGTCCCGGTTCGCCAACCCGCGTACAGCTGCCACCCTTAATCGTTTGGCGACGATCCGTGGCAGCTCCTCAACAATAGGAGCTTCACATGCACGCCCTCAATCCGTCCAAAATTCGCGCCGCCGCGCACCGGGCAATGGCTCTCGCCGCTCTTCACGCAAACTCCAGTCTTGCTACCCGCCTCGCACGTTACAACCGACATATGAACATTGCCCGCACCCTGGAAACCGTCGGGGGTGCGCAATGAAATCTGCATTCCAGGGACTTGAGGGGCGTCTCCCCGAAGACCTTCTATCCGTATGCGCCACCAATGCTGCCGGTGTGCCAATTGATGCCATCACTGCGGCGTGTTCCCGCGTCGACGCCGTTTTGCACTTACTCATGGCGCAGTTCAATTCGGGTTCGGATGTTGAGAGGTTGTCTGACTCAGTAATAGCGAATGTTATTTGGGACGTCCAAGGCACCGTAGGGCTGATTCGGTCTTTGGCCTTGCACGGCGATAGGTCCACTTATCAACTGGTGCATGGGGATCGCAAATGAGCAAGCGCCCCAGCTTTTCCGAAGTCAAACACGCTTCCCTCAGGTCAATCGAGCGAGTCCTTTCTAACTGGTTGCCAGGCGGTAAACGGGTAGATGGCGGTAAGGAGTACACCGCTCCAAACCCTACGCGAACTGACAAGCATGCAGGTTCACTAAAGGTCAACTTGGCTAAGGGCACTTGGTGTGACTTTGCCACAGGTGACAAAGGCGGCGATTTGATTGACTTGGTCCGCTACCTGGATCGCGTCACTGACATAGATGCCTGCAACAAACTTGCGACCTTTCTCTGCGTCGCGCCAGGTAGCACAAGCATCAAGCCGCCCGGTGCAAAAGTCTCGAAACAGGACTGGACACCAGTGCTTCCCATTCCTGAGCAGGCGATGCAGAAGGTATTGCATACGCACAGGCAGCACGGTAAGCCCTCAAAAGTCTGGATCTACCGCGATGCCAGCGGTCAGCCCCTCATGGTGTTGTATCGTTTCGATTTGGTGCCGGATGAGAGTGGCTCGGCGCGCAAAGTGTTTGCTCCACTCACCTGGTGCAAACACTCGGGCAATGGCTCGCTTGCTTGGCGCTGGCAGGGCTTACCTGAACCACGTCCGCTGTTGAATCTTGATGAGCTGGCTAAACGCCCAACGGCGCCAGTAGCGCTGTGTGAGGGTGAGAAGGCCGCCGATGCGGCTGTCGAGCTGTTGCCCGAACATGTTGCCACCTGCTGGCCCAACGGGACGAACTCTTGGCAAAAGGCTGATTTCGCGGCACTAGCCGGGCGTGACGTATTGCTGTGGCCAGACAACGACGCTCCAGGCTTGAAGTGCATGGATGCCCTGGCCGATCACCTGCGGAAGCTTGGGGCTGCCTCGGTGCAGACAGTAGCCTTGGCGGTGTTCGGGCAACTCCCTGGGATGGATGGTGAGCGCCCCACTTTCGCGCCGGGCGGTGACTGGCGTGAAGGTGACGATGCGGCGGATGCTCAATCCAAAGGCTGGACAGCCCAACACTTGTCTGAGTTGCAACGCACCGGGGAACTGTTTGCCCACGCACCTGCAACCACCCCTACACCCACCAAGCAGAGCAAGGCTACTGGCCAGGCCAAGCCCCAATCCGAGAAGAAACCCGCCCCGGCCCCGAGCGGCTTTCGTGTCACAAAGGATGGGGTGTTCTATGCCGGTGAGGATGGCGAAGCACGACCGGTTTGTTCACGGCTAGAGATCTTGGCTCGCACCCGTGACGAAAAGGGCCACGGCTGGGGCCTACTGGTGGAGTTCGATGATCCGGATGGTGCCAACAAGCGCCTCAACATTCCGGCCAGGGCGATGGCGGGTGACTTTGGCAAGGAGGTGCTCGCGCCACTGGTCGATATGGGGCTGCGCCTGGCGCCCGTGCGTACTGCTCGCAATTCGCGCAACGACCTGCAGAGCTACCTGCAAGGCTATGACGGCTCCGAGCGCGCTCGCTTGGTCACTCGTCTGGGTTGGCATGGGGATGCTTACCTGGTGCCGGATCGGCAGATCGGTGCCAGCACTGAATACCTGCACTTCTACGAAGCCGGCGCCCAGCTCCCGCCCATTACTCAGGTTGGAACACTAGAGCAGTGGCAACAGCAAATCGGCACGTTGTGCGTGGGGAACAACCGCCTGACATTCGTCGTGTGCGTAGCTTTTGCTGGAGCGGTCCTGCATTTGCTTGGCCATGAATCAGGAGGTTTCCACCTCTACGGCGATAGCTCGGGCGGAAAGACCACCCATTTACAGGTGGCCGCTTCAGTTTGGGGAGGGCCACGCTTGGTGCGTTCCTGGCGTTCTACAGATAACGCGCTGGAGAGTATCGCGGCGGCACACTCCGACGGCCTTCTGGTGCTTGATGAAATCGGGATGTGCGATCCACGGATCATCGGGGAAACGGTCTACATGCTTGGCAACGGCACAGGCAAAGCCCGGGCGAATGACCGCGGGATGAGCGGGCGCCAGGTACAAGAATGGCGACTGCTGTTCCTTTCCACGGGAGAAAAGACCCTTGCGCAGCACATGGCCGAAGCAAACAAGGATTTGAAAGCGGGTATGGAAGTGCGGCTTTTAGCCGTGCCAGCTGACGCCGGAAAAGGGCTGGGGTTGTTCGAGGAGTTGCATGGTTTTGAAGATGCCGCTGCGCTTTCGGATGCGCTGAAATCCCGTGTGGCCAAGTCCTACGGATCACCAGCCCTGGCATTTCTGTCGGCACTGTGCGACCCGATCAGACTACGCGCATACACAGCTATGGTCCGCAGTACAGTGGAGCGCTTTACCACAGAAGCACTACCCATCAATGCGAGCGGACAGGCTCAGCGTGCTGCTACTCGATTTGGATTGGCAGCAGCGGCTGGAGAGCTGGCCACCGCCCTGGGCGTTACCGGGTGGCCGGATGGTTTGGCTCTCGACTCTGCCCGCGTATGCCTGAAGGCGTGGTTGGCTGAGAGAGGCGGCGCCGGGAATATGGAAGGCGATGCAGTTCTTGCCCGCCTCCGCCAAGTGATCGAGAGGTTCGGAGAAAGCCGCTTTACGCGTTGGGAGTCTGCTGCTGCCAAGGTCGATGAACATGGTCCACGCACCCTTGATCGACTCGGCTTTCGCAAGTCGATGGAGCACGGCATGGGTGAAACGGCACACACGACGACGACCTATTACGTACTCCCCGAGGCTTGGCGCTCTGAGATTTTCCGCGGCATGAACCTCAATGCAGTGAACAAAGAGCTGTTGCTGCGTCGAGTACTGGAGCCAGGAAAAGATGGCAAAGCCTCTACCTCTGTGCGTCTGCCCGGGCTTGGGCTACAGCGATGCTACGTTGTCGTGACGATCCCTGAACCGGCAGAGAACGAAGCGCAGGCCGCTTAAACCATCACCTCTAACCCATGAGGTAGCGATGGCAGCGAGCGGTCTTGCCAACCCGGTCTCAACACATTCCCATATTTAGGTATCGATCATGAATGAACTCAAAAAACAGCGAGATGAACTGATTGCTGAACGTGATGCGCTCGAGGCCAGTATTCCAGGTCAGCTCTCAGCTTGGCGAAACATGCCGAATGCTTGGCGCAACGGCAATTGTGTAGGTAGCCCCGAAGCAACGGCAGCAGTGGAAAAGATTTCCGCTGATGAGTGTCGCGTGCGTAGCATTTCTGCGGAATTGGAGAAGCTCGACAACGAGATAGGTTATCGTGAGCGCCTGGTAAATGCCGAGGAAATCAAGACAGAAGCCCGCCAGCTCATGTCTGATTCAGCTAGTGCGGTCTCCATGTTGGAGGGGAAGCGCAGACTCCTGTTTGGACGCCTCCAAGCAATTCAGAAAGATATGGAGCTGGCACTTGAAGCGGCTCGACAGGCCGAGTTGGACGCGGCAAATCTGTATGCACGAAGTATCGCCTCTGGTGACAGCAAAGGTGAAAAGGCGGCAAACACCGAGATGCAGAAAGCAAGTAACCAGCTCATTGAGGCGGATGAACACGCAAGGCGCCAAGAACTCTTGACGACTGCATTACAGGCAGAGATTGACTCGCTCGACGCTCAGATCGCACATGCTCAGAAGCGAGGGAACGAGGCGCAGAGCGCAGCTTTGGCTGCTATTGAGATAGCTCTTGGAGATGAGTGGAATCACTTGGGTGAGCAACTCGTAGTCGTGGGCGCTCGGATCCTGGCCGCCAATCGTCATCGAGGTGGAGCCGGTACGGCACTGTCAAGGTTATCGATTCCAGGTTTCGGTCCTTCAGCCAGAGAGCTGCAGCGAGACGACGTGCTAGAGCGCTCTAAAAATATCACCCTAGCAGATCTGCTGGACGCATAACTCCGAAACAGCCCGCAGAAGCGGGCTGTTTGCTGCTGCATAGTTAGCGCTCACCTTCGTGTAAATCTAACCAGAAAGCAGCTGTATCAAGTTAGCGGATGACTGGTTTCGGTCGACATATGCCTCTCATGGAGACCGCTGTCGACCCAGAGGTCAGCCGCTGAGAATACCTCGACACAGCTCGAAAGGTTATGATCTCGATTAAGCGTTTTTTTCATCAGTTAAGTAAGACTCAATAAACTTGTCGGCCGTTTCGTTGAATTTTAGCTTTTCAACAAGATAGCTCTCTGCTCCAGGTTTGTTGGAGTTTATGTAATTTATTGCACTAGAACGGATTTTTGGAATCGCAGAATATTTGGCTGACTCAAGGGCAGCTGAGGACCAGGCACCAAAATCGGCGGCTTTTGAAACGGCCACGATTAATTGGAAGCATTCATGATCAGATAGCAACTCGCTAAGTGCAGCGTCAAGTGAGTCAACCACGCCAGCGAATGAGTTTGCCACGCTAAAGGTAGATGAGCCTGCATCGGCGAGCAATTCAGTTATGTATAATGGGGCCAGCGTTGCCTTGTTCTGCGCCACAAACTTTATAGTCTGCTGTGAATACGGACGCTTTTTGATTAGATCTCTAATCTCAGCCTCAAAGGTGCCAAAAAGCTCTTCCGGTTTCAATTCCTTTGCTATTGACGCGAGAGCCCTGACAGGGTGCACAAGTTTCGTTTCACTGAGGGCAGAAGTAAGAGTGCCAATTTTTTTCGAGATAATTGAGCGTAGCCGTCCTATGCAGACGGCTGGCAGTCCAAGAAAGAGTTTCCCGTTAGCTGAAATAAGTTGAATAATTAACTCCCCGTATAAGGGGTCGTCTGCTTTTGCTTCGATGACTTTCTTTTTTATTTCAGAGGTAACCAAGGGTTTGTTTTCCTTGGCTAGGCCTAATAGAAAGCGCGAAGAATTCGAAGAGGTGTTAGCATCACCTGATGCTACTAGCTTTGTCAGGCGCGCTATTAGCTGGGGGAGCGCTTCATCGTGCAGTTTGGAAGTTTCCTCATTTGTAACTGCATTTATCTCAGAAATGTCTGTGTTTGGAAAGAAGTTTGAGTTTCCTAGTCTGGCCAGTATTTCGTCTACCAGTTGAGTAGTTGAAAGAATTGGGCGTGAGAGGAAGCGGCTTACTGTTTCGAAGAAAATGAACCTAGCTTCTTCAGCGGAGGGTTTATGACCGGAAGGATGGGCTGACTTATTCCGAAGAATGCGCAGCGTTGTCAGGAAAGCGCCATCCAAACCAGACAGTAATGACTTTGAAGTCAACTGATCGATCAGAAAGTTTTCATATACGTCTTGATTTGCTTTTTTTTTGAATGCCTCATCGGATATGGTTTTCGCCACAGTGTTAACCTTGGCCAGCTCTCCTAATTTGACCAGGATGTCATCAAAAAGCGCAATGTAACTTAGAACGATCGATCCTCTATATGCGCCGGCCATATAGCAGCTCATTGCCTCTCGCATATAGTCCCGAATCTCTGCATCGGAAATTGTCGCTATCAGTTCTTCCATGTCTGTCAGGTGAGCCATTGTGTCTCCAAGGCGCTGTCATAGCTTGAATAGGCAAGAATATCGCCTGCTGTGGTGTTAAGTGGTCTGGAAAGCGTATAGGTAGGCATGAGAGCCGTTCGGCACTCTACTAAATTCGTAGGGATTTTGGTAGCGTACTGCCACAATTGCGCCGTCGCATAGGAGATGATGGAATGTTTTCGCGGCCTGAGTTACACATATATCCTTAGGTTGGCATGAACAACTGCTTTGGCTAGGTTGCTCGCTGGTTGTCATCGGCGGCTATCAAGCCTAGACTGCCGCTCGCTAGCGTACGTTTCCGATGTTTTACGGGAGCGCTGTTAACGGCCAAAAGTTTTAGGTTAGATATGTGGGTGAATGCGCTCCAACTAGAAGACTGTAACTATTACATGTCTTCTGTCTATTGGATCGATGTGTTTGTATGAGGTCATTTACCTCGAAAGTTTGCTTGGTCTAGTGATGTTTCCTTGCACAACAATAGTAATTACTGATACCTCGGCTGGCGGCTGAGACTTTAGAATCGTGATGCTTTCAGCAGCTGGCCAGGGAGCTGCGGTTTTTGTTCTACAATCCAGCACACATAGCACGGCAATACGCTTTTCCTTGGCAACGGCATAACTAGCAGTTTGTTCAACATAGGCTTGGCAGTCTTCCAAGGCTTTGACTCCAGCTGGCAGCGACTTTAGCTCAATAACGATACCGCGATAGCTGAGGTCTGTGATGCCTCCTGAAGCCTTGGGGTGCTCGTCTAGTTCAGAGCCAATTTGAGGGTTGCGTCGAAGCTCCTTGCGAATCGCACTTTGGAATTGTGCCTCTGACCAAACTCCATCGAATTCAGCATCTTGGATCGCACGCCCCGCCACTCCCCCTAAGACAGTAAGTACTTGAAGCACATCACTGAGCTCGTTGCTTGCCACGAGCCCATTTTGACGTAGGGAGTCCCGAATTCTGAGGATTTTCTGGTCTACCAACTGGTAACCGGTTATGGGGTTTGACCTGACGTCTAGGCCTTCGATGAGGAGAGTTCGATGCCCTACGATAGCTACTGGTTGTTCTGAGCTAATTGGTTCGAATGCAGCTGAGTACTTGAACTCATAGGGTCGTGCATTCAATCCTTGCGCGAGTTGAAGGGCAGCGCGTCCTCGCTGGAAAAGAGTGTATGGAGGATCTCCCTCAGGTTTGTCGAAGACGAACTCTGAGAGCTCATAGCTGCCGCGCAGCTCCGTTGAGATAGGAGTTAATCTCAGTATTTCAGCAGATTCAGGCCATCGCGATACACGGACTTCGATTTCAAGGTCATGAAGCTCTAGAGGAGTGAGATGGTGAATACTTCCAGCTGATCGCCCATCTATTTGGAATTTTAGGAATGCAACTGAGAGCTCGGCGGGAGGCGGTGGTAATGTTTTCTCGTCATTGTATTTGGAAACTCTCTGTGAACCTTTTGAAAATACACCTACCGGTAAAGGGACAGCAGCGAGTGCCATGCAAAGTTTTTCAAAATCAGAAAGTGAGGTAATTCGAGGGAGCGAGTCAGACGCGATAACGAGGAGTTTCGAGGCCTCCTGCTTGCCATATTCATTGTGCCATATGCGGTATCGTTCACATGCACTGCGTAAAAAACGCTCCACTCCGTTACTGGCCGCGAGCACGCCTTCCCGCCATTCAGTAAGGCTAGCGATGAGTCGGAGAAGGCCGGCCAAGGCGCTGTAGGTAATTGCCGTAGCGGCCCTCCCATATCTTAGAGATGCTTCGTCCAACTCTGCACCAATGGCTAATAAATCTTCTGGCTTGAAAGGGTCTCCGGCCCCCAATGTCCTCAGAGCCTCAACTGCCCGGATCCGGCTGTAAAAAGTTTGGGAGATAACTGCGTCTGCTTTCATATTGTTTTTCATCCTCCTTGAGAAGAGCTTCGAGTTGTAGCCATTCAGTTTGTAAAGCTTCTTGAGTTGGCACATCCTCAGCAGCCACTGCGGCCTCAAACTGCGCGGCAACTACATGAAGTCTCCGATACCACTTGAAACGTCTTTTCGGAACCGTGTTTGGAATTGCATCCCAGGAAGATTGGATTGCCGCCACAGCTTGGGTCCAAGCACCGACACGAGTAAGTAACTCTACGACCGCCCCCGCCAGTATCAATCTCCCTGATTGTCGCTTAACCAATTTTACTAAGTCGTCGGCACGTTCGAGTGCCTTCGCGTCTGGAATTAGATGCACTAGGGTGACGGCGTTCTCTTCACAATGTTCATTCAGTTCTGGGTCGTCGAACGTGTATATTACTAATTCCAAAAAGTTTGAGGCAGAGGAAAGCGCTTTGCCCATTCGGGAAAAGTCGCGACTATAAAAACTGGCAGGTACTGTCATCAGAAATTTAATGAATCGATTGTCAAGGCCAGCCTGGAGTAGTTGAGGCGAAGAAAATCGGTCCAAGTGCAAGCGGATACACCGTATCAGAAAGTGATGCTCCTCCTTTTTGCTACTGTAATAGAAGATGAGGTTCAACAGAGCCTCACCGGCGCGCCGCTCTAAAATATCTGGCAAATCGATGCTGGACAGAGCGCTAGCGGCTGCCTTGTGCACCATCACATACGGGTCCTGCAAGAGTAGTACAAACGCCTCTAGTACAAGCTCTGGCAGGTCGGAAACGCGGGCTTTTTTCAACTCTCCAAGCGCTTGGCCCGCAGCCGCTCGTCGAAGAACTGAAGCTCCGACCAGCGATGAGTAGAGATGAGGAAGTACAATATTTAGTGTTGAAGGACTATCAATGAGGCAAGGAGTAGCTAGAGTGATTGTGGAGCTCAGTCCATCACGTTGCTCATCAATACTATTGAGAAATTCTACGTAGGAATGGACGAGCCTATCACTGCCCTTAGCTGCTGTTGCGGCTATCACTGCACATGATTTGCGGAGTTGATACAGAGTGTTCGCTGAATTTTGGGCCTCGAGATGATCGTTAAGGTTGGTTGCCGGTGTGGCATTTTGTTCAGCCTCAAAAGCTTCAATCCGAGTATCTAAAACAGCAGCCGTACCAAGTAAGGCATCAATATTATGCTTTCCAGCTGCCACTATTTCGTCTGGTTCGTTACTGAACGCCTGGACAACGAGGCGAAGAACCTTCTGGTTTTTAGAGGTGCCTGCGAGCTTGAGCAAACGCCTCAGAAGCACCGAATATACAGCATTGCTGGATGTTACTATTACGCTGTCTAGATCCTCATCAACGTGTATTGAGAGCCTCAATAGCTCTTCATAAATTGCAGTGAGTCGCTCCTCGCCATCGAGAGAAGAGCTGTCGAAAAATTCAGAAATTACTTCGTCTATTCTTTCAGGCGCGGCATAGAGGGCTAACGCGACGATACGTCTTAGATCACCGCAGACCATTCCAAGCTCCCGATCGGTCTGATCCTTTTCAAGTAACAAATGGGCACGAGCGAGCTTTGAAATCAATGTTCTAGCAAAGCTTGGAAGTAGTGCTTGGTTTTCATTATGTAGCACATGTAGAGCAGCTACACCCAGGCGAACTGAATATGACTGCCTCTGATCGAGGAGCCTCTGGATAACGTTACGGACAACTTCCGGCCACGACCTGTAGATTGCCTTGAGCGGCTCCGGCCTACTGATAGTAGTAGCTATATCGATCTGTGATCGGGGGCGCTTGGCATGAGCTATTAGTGCCGGTATAGCGCGCTCAACCTTAGCTGGTGCCACCATTTCTGGATATGCCATAACAATGTCTGCGGCAATTTCGACAGCATCATGTTTTGCAAGGCAGTCGAAGGCCGCTTCGGAAATTCGAGCTTTGTCTCCACAGACTTGCTGTATAACTGATAGCGCTTGCTCCTTGACGTTAATTTCGTTAGAGGTTGCAAGTTCAAAGAAATAATCAATCAGCGGAGTAGTGAATATTTCAGGTGCAAGCTTGGCTGTCTCTACGATGCGCGTCTTAACCTCATCCGATGGGCAGGCATCGAGTGTGTCGAGGTCGTCAAGAAGAGAGCAGCATGCAGCGCTTTGCCCGACTCTTAGAGCAGCCCTCTGTGCGATCCTTGCTCTGTGGGCTGACTCAGCCTGAGCTTGTGCTTTCCTTTTGGCCTCCTTATGCCTCTCTACGGCTCGGTCACGCTCATCAACTAGCATCAACAAATTTGGCATCTGAACCGCCAAGCGCTTGTCGCAATGAGCGCAATTGCGATCATAAAAATCAACAGCACTAGGCTCAAGATCCCAGCCTGCCATTCCAGACGCATGTGCATAGTCACAATCGACGCCAAGCATTCCTATCGGAAGACCTGTCATTTGTGCAATCAAGCCCACTCCGCCACGGTTGACCACTCGGGCATGAGAGCAATAATTATGAACAAGCTTGATAACCTCATTGTTGCGAAGGCCTGTCTCGACAGCTCGTTCGTATTCGTCTTCATTCATCTATTGAATCGCATCCCAGCTTGGTTGGAAGTGGCTCGCTGAGTGAACCTTTCACCACCGACTTTAAGAAGCTCAGTTTCGCGGGGCATCGTTTTTGGTCAGCCGTAGCTAATCCTATCAGAAGATCTTTGATGTTTGCTTCTGGCCGACTGAATCCTATCGGCAGCGGTAGCTTTGGGTCGATAGCCGCCAACGAGTGTTACACCGGGATCTGTTGTTACACCGCTAGGGCAAGAAGAGTGCATGAGCGTGTTTCGCTGTTTTATCCTTTAAAAACAATAAGTTACTCGATGTCGTTACACCCATTACACGTGTTACACCGATTTGGATTTGTACTTATCTAGCAACCCCATGCCCCCTAGTTGAGGGGTGCCTTCAGCGGCTGAACCAATTCCCCCTTCCCGATCCTAGAAGCTGCCGGGGACCCTGAGAGATGCGTTGAGATACGGGGCAGGAAACCCGCGGCTCTTCGTTAGCGAACGTCCTCTCAGCTTAGTGAACCGGTGAACTCGGTGAACTCCAGTGAATTGTGCAAATTTTCGAACGGCAACCGCGATCTTTACGGGGCGGGTAAGGATCGCGGTCGAGGCCGGCTTGCCTGGTAAGCCTTGGCAGGGGAGATCTGCTGTCAGTCTCTACCCAAGTCAAAGGCGAGCAAGGAGACAGTCACTTTACGTCCACTGTCCTGGGGGAGGGAAAACACATAACGGTCGCTCGTTTCATCCAGGCTGACCGGGCCGCTGAGATAGCGGGGATGACTTTTCACTAGGTCCCGCATTTTCTGGACCACTGCTGTGAAGTCGGCATTTCGGTTAAACATGACGATTGCCGTCTTGGTATCACGCCAGGTTAAGTAGCTGAGTAATTGGTCGATGGTGGCTAAAAAGCGTTTATCTCCACCCCATATCTTGAACTCAGCTACAAAGAGGTTGCCCTCTTCATGGCGTATAAGAACGTCCGTTTTACCTTGATAGTTGAAAGCCTCCCCTGTCGCTGTGCCGAAATGGGCATTAAGCGGTACCAGGAATAGGTCCCTGAGCGATTCTTCGTCAAGCTTCCTCGTGCGCGATGAGCTTTGCTCAATGCTCCGACCAGCTCCACGAACCAGGCCAAGAATAGTTTCATACTGCTTCATATCAAGCGTTGGTTCGGGGGGAATCGCTGGAGTCATCGGCGGTAGCTGGGGCACGACTTTTTGCTTGACCGTTGGCGGGATATAGCTGCGTGCATCCCCAGCCTTTTCTTTCAAACGAATGCCCAGCCCAGAGAGCTTTGAAGCATTTTCCTTTTGGGCGAGTAGCTTAGTGCGGCGGGCGTCTATCTCTGCTCTTACGGCATTCTCGATTTGCTGCTTGAATCCAGACCACTGGCGGCGATGCGATTCTAAGTATTTTTCAATGGACGCAAGCGTCGAATCGAGCTGTGCCTTGATGGTCTCAGGGGTGAGCGAGCGATCGGCTATGGTGAAGGCCAAATGTTGCTTGCGAACCTGGGCCCGAGGAGGATTGAAATCGAACGAGCTGGGACGCAGCTTAAAGATATCTGCTTCCCCTTGAAAAGGGACTTCGAAGTCGTACGCTTCACCAGGAACAGATCTCATCTGCCTGTCCCAGTGATCCCAGACCTCCACCTGCCGCTCATGCTGGGATGCAACGATCTCATCTCGAAGGAGAGTGGGAATTTCAACGTCGTATTTTTCCACAAAATACTGGACTAAAGCCTCGACATCAGTCTCCAAGAGCCTGCGTTCCGGCAGCTGGCTAACCTCAGTGCATGCGGCGTTTATCTGGGCTGAGATTGAGTGCGAACCATCACCGTCGCTAAAAAGGTAATCCCTCACTTCCCTACGGTTCATTAGCGTACCTTCTGGTGTTATCAAAGTGCCATCGAAGGTAGTCGCGATTCTGACGTGAATCAACGGTTGATCGGGTAGGGGGGAGCAACGCTTCTGAATCCAGTTGTGAGTCGCCACATCTCAAGGTGGATTTTCTTTTAGGGATACGTTTAGGGATACGTTGTAATTGTTAAACTGGTCTTGTTCATATTTTACTGGTTGAAATGATTATTTTTCGATTCCTGTCTCCGCATCAGACTGAGTTGGTGCGGTTCAGGCTCTCTAGCTCGGCTCGCCCCCTGCCGATCTTTGCCTACAGTTTTCCGCGACTATTCACACGACGCAGAACCTTGCATTAGAGCCCCCACAGCGATACCTTGCTCCAGTCGCGGCCAATTCCGCGACCGGGTTTGGCGACCCGAACGAAAAGGCGCAACGGCGCCCCGACCACGATTGCAGGCGCTTTTTTTTTGCGTCCGCAGTTTCGTGTAATGGCGGCTGTGCGTGGGAGACCTTCGGGTCTGCCGAGCTCCTTTTCCTCGGTTCGCCAACCTGCGTACAGCTGCCACCCTAACCGTTTGGCGACGGTCAGCGTGGTGCTTCAACCGAAAAGGACTGCATGCATGCCTACCTCACGTTCATCCAAGATCCTCGCATCCGTTCTCCACCCTCGCTCCTTGACGGCCCTCAGCGATCTCACCTCCAGCCAATCCCGCTCCGTCTCCGCCCAATCGGAGGCATGCCATGACTGACCAAGAACGCCTATCCACCATCCAAAGCTACGCCTGGACCCTCGAACTGCTAGGCGAAGCCCTGGTCCAGCACGACGAAATGCTGGAGTGCGAACACAACCCACACCTGAGCTTTCGCAACACTGCCGGTATCCATCAGGCGATCCGGATCATCAGCCGTTTGGCCAGCGAGCAGTGTGGGAAGGTGATGGAGCGAGACGGGCAGGGTCCTGAGAGTTAGGCAAGATCGTTGTTGGGTGGCGGGCCAGATATTGGCGACTGGCCCTCTGCCAAAGGTCGCTTGGGGTTTATTCCTGCCAGGTAGAGTATGGGGCTGCTTTGCAGCCCATCGCAGGCAAGCCAGCTCCCACAGGGACCGCGCTAATTCCTGGATATTTGCTTACCTGTGGCAGTGGGGTAGGCGCCGGGGTAGACGGCACGAGCTTCGCTAGTGTCGCGACTCTAGGGCATAGAATGTACGTCACCCGCGCTTCCCGTCACAGAGAAGACGCCTCAAACGCAGGTGAACGCGCCGTCACTGGCCTGGAACTGTCTAGCCACTCACCACGATGGGGTCATCCCCCGACGACACAAGTCCCACCTCCGTAGGGATTTGCAAATACTCATAGATCGCTCGGACTTTGCCCACAAACGCAGTATCCGCGCTGAGCAGCAGTTGAGCATGGGAGGCAATCGCTGCATGGGCGGCGTCGCTGATTGCGGCGATGTGGCGGTGCTCACGGTCAAGACGGTTGTCCGGCTTGTAGCCGATGACATTGAGCACGTTGTAAATGCCAGTCACCTTTTCATGCTGATGCATCTCACGACCGTAGACCGGGTTCACGGAGATACCTAGGAAATCCTCAATGCTGTAGCCCATGCCCTTGTAGCCCTCCAAGTCTTGGTACATAGCCCAAATCTTCTGGATTATGTTCGGCGCCTCAATATTGTTGAGTTGCTTAGGGCCAGCGCCGACCGCCTCTCGGTATCGGCTGATGCCTGACACCTCGCTTGCCTCTTCGATGTGCTTGGCCATTTCCTGGGCTGACAGGAGTGACACAGCATTGTACTGCTCTTGCAGAGTTTCGATTTGCTTGTCGATCGCAGCAGCAACCTCAGGGTGACTGTCGGCGAGTTCGTCCATCTGAGCCGAAAGGTGATCTATCAGACGCTGGAAAGCGTCGACTTGCTCGCTCGAGATGTCCTCGAAGCTACTGTCCTTTCGCCCGCCATACATCTTGAGCGTGCTTTGATGCGCCGACGCGAGCAACGCGTCGTAGACGGGTTCGATTGTCAGGTAGTTGTCATATGCCTGGCGGGCCGACAAGGTGCAGATCAGGACGCGCCCTGTCGGATTGAACGAAGCGTCTAGATCGTACTTAAAATGCATGGCGCTCAGATCGCAGAGCACCTGCAAGAACTTTTCAGGCTGCCCGCTGCGCTTGATTTCACGCAAGGTGTCATCGGAGTAAACCACCTGAAAACCACTGACGAGCCGCCTAAAGAAATCGGGATCCCTCTCCTTAAGCGCCATTGTGAGGACATTTTGATCCAGATAAACGGTCGCTCGACCGTCATAAAACGGCTTAGGCACATGCTCCATCATTTCTCTGCAACCCCATTCCAGATTCATCTAATCGCCACGCCTGCATGCCAGATCCTACAGGGACCGTGGTAATCCCGGGATATGTGCTCTACCTGTGGCAAACGGCACGGGCCTCGTTCGTTTTCTCTTTGTGAGCCTCGGTCACATATGGCAGCCAATCTGTGGGTAGCCATCTTCCTACGAAACGCACAGACCTTTCGTACTCTTGGAAACTTGCGAAAACAGCCACCCGGGAATAAAGTCCCCCCGTCGCCGAAGCATCGGTGATGCGACCTTGGCCGGTCGGAATCGAAAGGCGCATCAGCGCCCAGTCTTCATCGCAGGCGCTTTTTTGTGCCCGCGATGTCGCGTTATGGCGGTGGTGCGCGGGACACCTTCGGGTGTGCCGGGCTCCTTTCGTCCCGGTCGGCCAACCCGCGTACTGCTGCCACCTTAACTTGCTTGGCCGCGAGCGGTGGCAGTTCCATCACGAAAGGAACTCATGCATGACCACCGAAAATCCGTTACAGATCCTCGCATTCGTTCTCCACCGTCGTTCCTCGACGCCCCTCAGCGATCTCACCTCCAGTCAATCTCGCTCTGTCTCTGCAACAAGGGAGGCACGCCATGACTGACCAAGAACGCCTATCCACCATCCAAAGCTACGCCTGGACCCTCGAACTGCTAGGCGAAGCCCTGGTCCAGCACGACGAAATGCTGGAGTGCGAACACAACCCACACCTGAGCTTTCGCAACACTGCCGGTATCCATCAGGCGATCCGGATCATCAGCCGTTTGGCCAGTGAGCAGTGTGGGAAGGTGATGGAGCGAAACGGGCAGGACCCTGTTAGTTAGGCAGGATCATTGGTGAGTGGCGGGCCAGATATCACCCTTGTGGCTGGCCCTCTGCTCAAGGCCGCTATGGGGCTGCTGCGCAGCCCATCGCAGGCAAGCCAGCTCCTACAGGGGCCGCGTTAACTCATGGATATGTGTTTTACCTGTGGCAGGGTGCAGGTGGTGGTGTGGATGGCACTGGTACCTGAGCACGACAAGCTGGCTTACCGGAAGAAAGTGGATTTTGTTGTTTGGCGGATTCGAGGCTGGCGGATCGTTCTGGCCCAGGTGCGGGTTGGCCTTTTGCTCGGTGGCCGGAAGTATTTCAGATGCGTTGTTGGGGCTGCTGCGCAGCCCATCGCGACGCAAGGCCGCTCCTACAAGTACGGCGTGATTTTTGAATAATGGTCATGGTAAGTGGCGGTGGGGATAGCACGGGCTTCGCCCGTGTTCGCGAGTGAACTCGCTCCTACAGGAGTAGTGATGGCTTCAGATCACTGGGCACTGGCGTCCGATTCGTGCTCGTCGGCAAAGGCCATGAACATCTTCAGGTCGAGCACATCGAGTCTGATCTGGGCAATGAAGGCCGAGAAGGCCAGGTTGGCGGCGAGGCGGCGCATGTCGCTGGCCCAGGCTGGTACATAGGTCGGCGCTCGGAGCCAGCCAGACTCGAACAGCGGCGCAAGGCGCACGGTATCGGCCAGGCTCAGGCGCCCAGCAAACAGGTGGCCCACCAGCTCCGGGCGGTTGTCACGGATCGCCACGCGCAGCAGGGTATGCACGCCCAGCAAGCCGGTCAGGTAGGCGGCGTCCTTGGTAAAGGCCGAGCCACCACGCAGCTCGGCACCGCGGAAAATCCGTTGGGTGGAGCGGAAGGACTCTTCCGGCGACTGGCCGGCTTGCAGAAAACCTTCGAATACCTGGATGAAATCCGCGCCATCCAGAGCCTGCTGCACCGCGAGCACGCGCAGGGCAACACGGCGCAAGCGGTTGATGTCCATGCTGCCAGTGAACAACTCGGCCAGCGTGGCAATGCCCTCCTGGGTCTGGGTGGTGCGCGGCGCACCAAGGCCCAGGCACTTGAGGTTGGGCTGGTTGGCGCCATTCTGTGCGGTGGCCACATGCACGAAGGCTTCGTGCTGCAGCAGTTGCTGCTTGTCCAGTTCGCTGAACAGGGCGCTGGCACGCAACCGGATGCGGCTGCTCCCGGCGATCGCCTTGGCGGCCAGGGCCGGGTCCAGCACGATCCTGACCCGGCCGGCACCGAAAAAGCGGTCCAACTCTGGCTGCATCCAGGCGGCGAAATCCTCGGCCGGGATGTCGGCCTCGCTCGGCGGAATCTGGTCACCGCCGAGCAGGGCGTCGGTGGTCGTGAGGAAGAAACGGGCCGCGTCGAGCATGGTCAGTTTCTGCTTGGGGTAGAAAAAGTCCGGGCGGCGGTACAGCGCCGAGGAATATCGAGTAAATGCGGGCGTGCCGATGGCCCCCAGCATGCGCCCGGCAGTGGCATAGCTACGCGCTGTTGTGGCCAGGAAGTGCCCGGCCGGGTGCCCCTGATCGCACTGCCCGATAAAAGCCTCTAGTGCGGCAATGTCGGTGTTGTGGTCGCGTGGTTGCAGCACCACCTTGGGCAACTGCGCCTTGCCGGTGCGCCATTGCCTCAGGAATTCCTCTTCGATGCCGTCCGGCCAGGCCAGTGCCTCGAGCACGCGGATCTTGCGAGTCAGCCCTGGCAATGCGGAATCGAGTTCGGGCAGCGAGGCAGCACTCATGGAGGTGTCCTTGAGAGACCAGCTTTGATCGCAACAGCATAGTTGTTGCCGACCCGCTGCGCGGTAGCAGCGAGAGCCTCACATCACCTTCGAGTGGCCTTTTCGCCTCAGCGGGCAATACTTCTGTGTATTGCAGGCGTGTTCCTGGTGGCGCGCGCCGCTGGGAGGTGTCACGTGAACAAACTGACAATCGTGGGTGCCGGCATGGTCGGCGAGGCGGCGGCGCAGATCATCGCCCGGGAAGAGTTGTGCCGTGAGCTGGTGTTGATGGATGTGCAGGGTGAGTTGGCCCAGGGCAAGGCGCTGGACGTGTGGCAGGCGGCAGTCGAGTCGGGTTCCGACACCCGGGTTCAAGGCGGGGCCAAGGCTGACATGCTGGGAGGGTCTGAGCTGGTGGTCATTACCGCAGGCGTGCCGCGCAAGCCTGGGCAGTCGCGTCAGGACGTGCTGAGCATCAACCTGCCGATTATCGATAGCATCATGGCGGACATCAAACAGCATGCGCCAACGGCGACGGTGCTGGTGGTGTCGAACCCGGTCGATGTGCTCACCTATCGCGCCTGGAGCCTCAGCGGGCAGGGGCGCAGCAAGGTGTTCGGCCAGGCAGGGGTGCTGGATACCGCGCGCATGAAGTGTTTCATCGCCGAGCAGACCGGGTTTTCTGCCCGGGATATCACGGCGCTGGTCCTGGGCGGGCATGGCGACAGCATGGTGCCGCTGATGCGCTATTGCCAGATCGGCTCGGTGCCGCTGTCGCACTTCCTTTCCAGCGAGCAGATCGAGCAGATCGTCGACCGCACCCGCAAGGGTGGTGGCGAGATCCTGGGGCTGAAGAAGCTGGGTAGCGCCTGCGATGCGCCGGGCGTGGCGATTGCGCAGATGGTGGATGCGATCGCCAATGGGCGAAACCGCATCTTGCCGGCGGTGGCGATTCTGGAGGGTGAGTACGGGCGAACGGATATCGCCATGGGTGTGCCCTGTGTGCTGGCAGGGGAGGGGCTGGCGCGGGTGATCGAGTTGCCGCTGGATGCGCAGGAGCAGGTGATGTTCGACCATTCTGCAGATCAGGTGGCGCGGGATATTGCTGAGATGAAGGCTCTGTGAATGGGGAAATGCTTGATCGCCGACGCGCAGCCGGCGATCAAGCCCAATTGGACCTGTGGTCAGATCGCGGCCAGCTCCAGTGACAGCTCAGGATGCTTGAGGATCAGGCGCATCAGGCACAACACACCGCCTGGCGGCACGAAGCGACCTTGCTCCCAGTCACGCAGCGTCGCGACCGGTGTTGCAATACGCTCGGCGAATGATGCCTGGGTTAGCCCACAGCGTTCGCGGGCCTGGCGAACCAGAATCTGCTCCGGCGTGGTTACTCGCCCAGCGCCAATCTTGGCTTCCTTGAGCGCTTGGCGCAGGTCAGGCAATGGCTCACCCGCATCAGCCTCAATGGCCTTGGCAACACTTTCTATATCGATGTCACGCATTTCACACCACCTTGCTGATTTCAGCGGGGCTCATGTTGGCACGTTCAGCCTTCGCATAAACCGTAAGCAACAGCACAATTTCATCTTCATTCAGGTTGAAGTAGATCACCCGTGTGCCACCGGACTTACCAGAACCTGGGCGGGTCCATCGAACTTTTCGTGCGCCGTCCGCACCGGGTACTACATCCCCCGCGAGCGGATTGACCGCAATCCAGTCGATGAAAGCCACGCGTTCTTCGTCAGACCACAATTTGGCAGCGGCTCTTTGGAACGTAGGCGTTTCAATTACTGTATGCATATGAATGTACGGGATTCCCTTATAGCATGCAACGTTGAATACGGATGCTCAAAGGGCGGAACGGCGATGGGATGAACGCTGTAGCGTGCCAGGTCAACCCTGGCGCCAGCCACTGAACCCGCTCCCTGAGCTCATCGAGCACATGCTGCATGCGCTCGTCCGGATCATTCTCCAGACTTGGTAGCAGGGAGGCCTTGTCGGTTGATTTGCCGGATATGTCCGAAGTGGCGTTCGAGCAGATTTCTACTCGGGCGTTTGAGTGATCATTCGCCTCGCTGTGGCGATGTGAGGCTTCGACTTCTGGGATCTTGGGGCCGCGTCGCGGCCCTTTCGCGACACAAGGCCGCTCCCACAGGTACAGCGACAACCTCGAGATCAGCGCTGCACCTGTGGGAGCCGGCTTGCCGGCGATGAGGCCAGCGCAGGCATAACAGACAGTTGCTCTGGCGTGCGCTGGCGGTTCAGCGCACCAGCAGCGGCACTGCCCGTACGTAAACCAGTTCACACACCAGTTCCACCAGCGTCTGGGTAATCACCGCAGCGGCGGCCAGCCCGCGCATTTCTTCTGGCAGCGCCAGCGCCAATGGCAGCACCACCAGCGAGTTGCGCGTGGCGGCGCTGAAGGTTACCGAGCGTGCCTCGGTCACTGGCAAGCGCAGCAAGCGCGATGCAACGAACCCGAGCACCGGCGCCAACAGCATGAAGCCGATGTACACCGGAATCACCGGCAGCAAACGGTCGAAATCACGCAGCACCACGGCAATCTGCGAGGCGATCACTACCACCAGCACCAGGGCCATGGCGGGTACCGGCATCCACGCCCAGGCGTCGTTCCAGGTCGAGACCGTACGCGAGCGACGGGCGCCGGCGCTGGTGAGCACGGCAAGCGCCATAGGCAGCACGATCAGCAGCACGAAGGCTTCCACGAACGGGGTGATGGAGATGGCCACATTGCTGCTGTCACCCAGCATCAGGGCCAGGTAGAGCGGCAGCAGTGCCAGTTGCACCAACAGCAGCACGGGGGTGGCGGCCAAGGTCAGGCGGGAGTCGCCTTTGCCGATGTGGGTGAACACCACCACGTAGTCGATGCACGGTGTCAGCAGCACCAGCAAGGCGCCGACGAGTATCGCCGGGTGTGCCACCAGCCCACGCGTGATGGCCCATACCAGCAGCGGCACAAGGATGAAGTTGGCCAGCAGCAAGGCGCTGATGAAGCGGCGGTTGCTCAGGCCTTGGCGCAGGTCGAGGAAGGGGATCTGCAGGAACATCGCGTACATCAGCGCGGCGATAGCGGGGGTAACCAGCGCTTCCAGGAGCTGCGCAGCGTCGCTGGTCAGCAGGCCGAAGGCGACGGCGGCGAGCACGGCGACGAAGTAGATCGGGACCTGGTGGGTTTCGAGTTGCTCTCTGGTCAAGGTATGGCCTGTGCTTGCGGGTATCAAAGGGGCACAGGGTAATACGCGCTCCCAGCAGGGTGTCGCGCTTTTTTTTTTGTAGGAGCGGCCTTGTGTCGCGAAAGGGGCGCATAGCGGCCCCACGATTGCAGCTTCGCCACCGTGATAACCGGGACCGCTTTGCGGTCCTTTCGCGACACAAGGCCGCTCCTACCTGGATCGCGACAGTGCTGGAAAATTGCTTATGGCTCGACAACGAAAAAGCCCGGCACTAGGCCGGGCTTTTTCCTGTCAGGCAATCGCCAATCAGTTGCCGTAAACCGGCAGCTTCTTGCAGATGGCCTTGACCTTCTCACGCACGGCGTCGATCACCGCTTCGTTGTTCAGGTCAGCCAGGATGTCGCAGATCCAGCCAGCCAGCTCGCGGCACTCGGCTTCCTTGAAACCACGGGTGGTAACGGCTGGGGTGCCGAAACGCAGGCCCGAGGTGACGAACGGGGAACGTGGGTCGTTCGGTACCGAGTTCTTGTTGACGGTGATGAAGGCTTTGCCCAGGGCGGCGTCAGCATCCTTGCCGGAGATTTCCTGCTTGATCAGCGACAGCAGGAACAGGTGGTTCTGGGTGCCACCGGAAACCACGTCGAAACCACGCTCGATGAACACGCTGGCCATGGCCTGGGCGTTCTTCACGACCTGCTGCTGGTAAGCCTTGAACTCAGGCTGCAGGGCTTCCTTGAAGCAGATGGCCTTGGCAGCGATGACGTGCTCCAGCGGGCCACCCTGGGCGCCAGGGAAGACGGCGGAGTTCAGCTTCTTCTCGATCTCTTCGTTCTTGCGAGCGAGGATCAGGCCGCCGCGCGGGCCGCGCAGGGTCTTGTGGGTGGTGGTGGTGACCACGTCGGCGAACGGAACAGGGTTCGGGTACACGCCAGCGGCAACCAGGCCGGCAACGTGGGCCATGTCGACGAACAGGTAGGCACCGACCTTGTCGGCAATGGCGCGGAAGCGGGCGAAGTCCAGCACCTGCGAGTAGGCCGAGAAGCCGGCAACGATCATCTTCGGCTTGTGCTCGACAGCCAGGCGCTCGACTTCGTCGTAGTCGATCAGGCCGTTGCTGTCGATGCCGTACTGGATGGCGTTGTACAGCTTGCCCGAGGAGCTTACCGAAGCACCGTGGGTCAGGTGACCACCGTGGGCCAGGCTCATGCCCAGGATGGTGTCACCGGCCGACAGCAGGGCCAGGTAGACGGCGGCGTTGGCCTGGGAGCCGGCGTGCGGCTGGACGTTGGCGTAGTCGGCGCCGAACAGTTCCTTGGCACGGTCGATGGCCAGCTGCTCGACGACGTCGACGTACTCGCAACCACCGTAGTAGCGCTTGCCTGGGTAGCCTTCGGCGTACTTGTTGGTCAGGACCGAGCCCTGGGCCTCCATGACTGCCGGGCTGGTGTAGTTTTCCGAAGCGATCAGCTCGATATGCTCTTCCTGGCGCAGAGCTTCTTGCTGCATGGCTTCGAAGAGCTCGGCGTCGTACTTGGCAATGGTCAAATCACGGCTGAACATGGCGGTCCTCAAGGATCGGGGTGAATTGGGGGGGCATTCTAACCGATTGATCCGCGGCTGGCATATGAAGTGGCATCAAGTCGCGGACCAATGGGCTTCACGTTGCATCCCGCGCCGTTTCTGGGCTGGGCGGGAACTGGAGTTGACTCGCAGGTCCGTTTTTTGGGGCGCTGTGCGCCCCATCGCCGGCAACTGCTCAATGGAACATGAAGAGCTTCTCGTTGGCGAACTGCGCCTCGAACTGATGCGCCGGCATCGGCCGCCCGAACAGGTAGCCCTGCACCTCGTCGCAACCATGCTCGCGCAGGAACTCCAGCTGCTCGTGGGTCTCCACCCCTTCGGCGATCACCGCCAGGTTGAGGCTGTGGGCCATGGCGATGATCGCTCGGGCAATCTGCGCATCCTGCTCGCCTTCAGGCAGGCCGTCGACGAAGGTGCGGTCGATCTTCAACACATCGATCGGGAACTGCTTGAGGTAGTTCAGCGACGAGTAACCGGTGCCGAAGTCGTCCACCGCGATGCTCAGGCCGAGGTTTTTCAGGCTGGCGAGAATCTGCATGGCTTCGTTCACTTCGCGCATCAGGATGCTTTCGGTCAGCTCCAGCTCCAGGCACGCCGGTGGCAGGCCGGTTTCTTCCAGAATGGTGGCGATGCGCGTGCCCAGCTGGCCGTCGGAGAACTGCCGCGCCGAGATGTTCACCGACACCTTGGGCACGCGCACCTTGGCCTTGTGCCAGGCCTTGAGCTGGCGGCTGGCCTCGCGCAGCACCCAGTCGCCCACGTCCACCACCAGGCCCAGTTCTTCGATCACCGGGATGAATTCGCCCGGCGGGACCAGGCCGCGGGTCGGGTGGCGCCAGCGCAGCAGGGCTTCTGCGCCGGTCAGGCGCTTGCCGTCGCCACTGAACTGCGGCTGGTAGTAGAGGATGAACTCGTTCTGCTCCATGGCATGGCGCAGGTCGCTCTCCAGCTCCAGGCGTTCCAGAGCGCTGGCGTTCATCTCCGCCTGGTAGAACTGGAAGTTGTTCTTGCCGCGCTCCTTGGCGTGGTACATGGCGGTGTCGGCGTTTTTCATCAGCTGGCTCAGCTCGCTGCCGTCCTGCGGGCTGAGGGCGATGCCGATACTTGCGGTAACGAAGAACTCGCGGTTTTCCAGCACGAACGGCCGCACCAGGCTGCCGAGGATGTTCTCGGCCACGTGGATGGCGCGGTTGAGTGCCATTTCACGGGTAGCGCGCGGTTGCAGCAGCAGGGTGAACTCGTCGCCGCCCATGCGCGCCACGGTGTCGTCGTTGTCCACACAGGCCAGCAGGCGCTGGGCCATGTCCTTGAGCATGCGGTCGCCGGCAGCGTGGCCGAGGGAGTCGTTGATCGGCTTGAAGCGGTCCAGGTCGAGGAACATCAGCACCACCCAGGCCTTTTGCCGCTCGGCCTGCTGCAGGGCGTTGTACAGACGGTCCTGGAACAACGTGCGGTTGGGCAGGTGGGTGAGGGCGTCGTAGTAGGCCAGGCGGTGGATGCGCTGTTCGCTGGCCTTGCGCTCGCTGATGTCGGTGAAGAAACACACGTAGCTGGCCAGGTCGCCTTCGTCGTCCAGCACTGCGGTAATGCCGACCCAGGCCGGGTAGTGGTCGCCGTCGCGGCGCTTGAGCCACATTTCGCCCTCCCAGCTGCCGCGCTGGTAAAGCTGCTTCACCACGTAGCGCAGGTGGCCTTCCTGCTGCTCGTCGACGGTAAGCATGCCCGGCAACTGGTCGAGCACCTCGCTGACGGCGTAGCCACTGACGCGGCTGAACGCTTCGTTGGCCTGGACGATATAGCCGGCCGGGTCGGTGATGAGGATGGCCGAGGTGGAGTGCTCGAATACCGTCGCGGCCATGCGCAGGTCTTTTTCGGCGCGGCGCTGCTGGCTGATGTCGCGGCCCACCCCGAGCACGCCTTCGAAGCGTTCTTCATCGTCCCACACCAGCACCAGGCGCAGTTCGATGGGGATCTTGCGGCCGTCGGCGCGCAGGCAGTCGAACAGGAACAGCTGGGTGGGCAGCTGGCTGCGTAGCTGGGCCAGCTGGGCCGGGTCGCCCATGGCCTTGCTGACGCGTTCCATCAGGCTGTAGATACCGGTGAGCTGGGACGGGTTGGCGACGATCGACTGCCAGCCGTTGGCAAAGATCCAGTCGGCCTGGTAGCCCAGCACGCCCTGCACCGAGGGGCTCACGTAGTTGAGCTGGAGCAGCCTGTCGGTGGAGAAGATCACGTCGCTGATGCTTTCGGCGAGCATGCGGTAGCGCTGTTCGCTGTCGCGCAGCGACTGGCTGGCCTCGATCTGCACCGTCACGTCCTTGCCCACGCCGATGATGCGCGTCACCAGGCCATCGGCGTCGCGGGTCAGCACTTGTTCGCGGATGTCGTAGCAGCGCCAGCCGCCATCACGGTGGCGGAAGCGCAGCTGGCAGTGCAGCGGCTGGTCATGGCCGCTGTCACGCTGTTGCTGGCGCAGCGCCTGGTAGTGCGCGGCGTCCTCGGGGTGCAGCAGCAGCTCCCAGAAGCGGTCGCCCATCTGCGCCAGCTCGGTACGGTCGTAGCCCAGCGTCTGGCCGAGGTGGCGGTTGCTGAAAATCATCCGCTGGCTGAGCACGTCCTGCACGTACAGCTGGTCGGGCACGGTGCGCACCACGTCCGACCAGAAGCTTTCGCGCTCCAGCAGCGACAGCTCCACCTGCTTGCGGCTGGTGATGTCGCTGATGCTGAGGATGACTGCCTGGTAATCGCGGCGCTGCTGCGGCAGGCGGGCCATCAGCCACAGGTGCAGCTCGCCACCCAGCGGCGCCGGCAGGCGCACTTCCAGCTCCAGCAGCGGGCGCTGCTCGATCAGCGCGTCGATCAGCTGCATGCCGATGCTGTCGCGGCCATCGCCAGTGCCGTCGATCAGGCGCTGCCAGGCACCTTCGTGGCTATCGATGTTCAACAACTGGCGAGCCACCTGGTTGATCTCGGTGATCTTCAGCTCCAGCAGCAGCGAGCGGCGCAGGTTGGGGTCCAGGGCCAGGCTGTGCTTGAGCGCGGCGCGGTTGCGCAGGTGGTAGCGGTCGAGTTGGCCGGGCAGGCTGGACAGGTCGAGCACGCACAAGGCCACGCCGGTGCCTTCGAAGATTTCCTGGTAGCGTCGGCGGTCTTCCTGCAGCGCCCGTTGGCGGCGGCGCATGTTGATCAGGGCCAGCACAGGCAGCAGGGCGCAGAACAGCACCAGCAGGCATTTGCCGAGCAGCGCCGGCAGCAGCTTCTGCTGGGCCAGCTTGGCGTCGAACAGGCCGCGCAACTGCCAGGTACTGTTGTCGATGAAGGCCAGCATCACGCTTTGCAGCGGCTCGTTGCTGGTATCGGCCGGCGCATGGCTTTGCAGTACCTCGCCGTTGCGGCTGTTTTCCAGCAGCCACAGCGGGTGGCCGGCACCATCCAGGTGGAGGGTGAGGGTGCGGTAGTAGTCCGGCGACAGGCGCAGCAGCCAGTAGCCGCGGCCCTGTTCGGTGGCCTGGCGAAGCAGCAGGTAGACGGTGCGGTTGTCGCCCGAATTGGTGAAGAAGTACGGGCTGCCCTGGTTCAGCCTGAGCAGCTCGTCAAGCAAATGGCGGTCAGGGCTGCCGGCCAGGCTGTCGGCCTGCACCTGGCCGGTAGCGTCCAGCCAGGCCATGCTCTGCAGGGCCGGGAGGCGCTCGCGAAGGGTGCCCAGCAGGCTGGGCAAGGCCGAGGGCGTCGGCGCCTTGACGTAGGGCTGCACCACATTCACGGCCTGTTGCGCCTTGAGGGCCATGTTCAGGCTCAGGTGGTCGGCCAGTTCGGCGGTGGCGTCCAGGCTCTGTTTGCGCAGGTCAGCCTGGGTATGGTTGAACTGGGCGAACAGCTGCCACAGCAGCAGGCCCAGCAGGATCAGGGCCAGCAGCGCCAGCGCACCCTTGATCGACCCGCGCAGCGAGGCGACGGGCGCCTGTGGCGCGGAACGCAATGACGACGGATGAGTAAGATTGGTCAAGCGTTGATCCTGCGATTGGGCTGGCGATGGCAGGGATGGATCATGCACGGTGTGTGCCGGTGTCTGGTTGCCAGACCGCGGTGGCGCACTATAAGGCCGGACACCCGAAACGGGCTAGCATGCCTAGGATTATGGCAAAGTGCCAGCCGATGTGACCGGTGGTGCCTGCCCGGTGGTTCGGCAAGCCCCTGCAACCTGTGCGAGAATAGCGCCCGCTTCAAATGACAACGCATCGGAGATGTTCGGTTTTGGTTACTCACTTTTCCTCCAATGGCCTCGATTCCGCCTGCGGGCGCAGCAGTCAGACCCTTGTCAGCACTGCCGTGACCGAGGACGTATCCTGCAAGTCTTGCCAGCGTTCGCTGAGCAAACCCGAGGCGGCAGCTGTCGCCAAGAGCAAGAGCCCATCACTGGCCGAACTGCGCAAGACCGCCAAGGCGGCAGTTGAGCCGGCTGTTACCGTGGCCGAGGTCAAGCCGGCGGCCAAGGTTGTCAGCGTGCCTGCGGCCGCCAAACCGGCCAAAGCTGCTGAGCAGCAGCCGGCTCGTAGCGGTGGCTTCAGCGTGAAGTCCGCCTGGGCCGCGCGCCTGGCCGAGCAGGGCGACCGTTGCCGCTTGCCTCGGGGCAAGGCCAAGCAGCGTCACGTCTGAGTCATCTGCAGCTATACCGGCCCTTTCGCGGCTAAAGCCGCTCCCACAGGGATTATCACTGCCTTCGAGAACTGTGCAGTACCTGTGGGAGCGGCTTTAGCCGCGAAGAGGCCAGCACAGGCAATAGATTCCCCCCGATCCCACCCCCACCATCCGCCCCTCCTATGCAACGCCGCGCGTTGGCGTAGAATGGTCGACTTTGTTCAATGACACCCCGTAAATACATCCCCCTGGCCAGCGCGCCGGGGCGATCGTCGATGTCTTTACCTATCTGATTAGAGGGCTTGGTTTTGGCTCAATACGTCTACACCATGCATCGGCTGAGCAAGGTCGTGCCGCCGAAGCGGGAAATTCTCAAGAACATTTCCCTGTCGTTCTTCCCGGGCGCCAAGATCGGCGTGCTCGGCCTGAACGGCGCGGGTAAATCGACCCTGCTGCGGATCATGGCGGGCGTCGACAAGGAATTCGACGGCGAAGCCCGTCCGATGCCCGACATCAACGTTGGCTACCTGCCACAGGAACCGCAACTGGACCCGAACAAGTCGGTGCGCGAAGTGGTCGAGGAAGCGGTCAGCGTGATCAAGGACGCCCAGGCACGCCTGGACGAGGTCTATGCTGCCTACGCCGAACCGGATGCCGACTTCGACAAGCTGGCCGCCGAGCAGGCCAAGCTGGAAGCCATCCTGCAGGCCGCTGACGGCCACAACCTGGAGCGCCAGCTGGACGTTGCCGCCGACGCCCTGCGTCTGCCGGCCTGGGATGCACGCATCGAGCACCTGTCCGGTGGTGAGAAGCGCCGCGTGGCCCTGTGCCGCCTGCTGCTGTCGGCCCCCGACATGCTGCTGCTCGACGAACCGACCAACCACCTGGACGCCGACTCGGTGGCCTGGCTGGAGCGCTTCCTGCACGACTTCCCGGGCACCGTGGTAGCCATTACCCACGACCGTTACTTCCTCGACAACGTCGCTGGCTGGATCCTGGAACTGGACCGCGGCGCCGGTATCCCGTACGAAGGCAACTACTCGGGCTGGCTGGAAGCCAAGTCCGAGCGTCTGGCGCAGGAATCCAAGCAGCAGAGCGCCCACGAAAAGGCCATGAAAGAGGAACTGGAGTGGGTGCGCAAAGGCGCCAAGGCCCGCCAGTCCAAGTCCAAGGCACGTCTGCAGCGCTTTGAAGAAATGCAGTCGCAGGAATTCCAGAAGCGCAGCGAAACCAACGAGATCTACATCCCGGCCGGTCCGCGCCTGGGCGACAAGGTCATCGAGTTCAAGAACGTCACCAAGGGCTACGGCGACCGCGTGCTGATCGACAACCTGTCGTTCTCCATGCCTAAAGGCGCCATCGTCGGTGTGATCGGTGGTAACGGTGCCGGTAAGTCGACCCTGTTCCGCATGCTGATGGGCAAGGAACAGCCGGACTCGGGCAGCATCGAGATCGGTGAAACCGTGCAGCTGGCCTGCGTCGACCAGAGCCGCGAAGACCTGGACGGCGGCAAGACCGTGTTCCAGCAGGTTTCCGACGGCTCTGACATGATCCGCATCGGCAACTACGAGATCCCGTCGCGTACCTATGTGGGCCGCTTCAACTTCAAGGGTGGCGACCAGCAGAAGTTCGTCAAGGACCTGTCCGGTGGTGAGCGTGGCCGCCTGCACCTGGCCCTGACCTTGAAGGAGGGCGGTAACGTCCTGCTGCTCGACGAACCGTCCAACGACCTCGACGTCGAAACCCTGCGTTCGCTGGAAGAAGCCCTGCTGGACTTCCCGGGCGCGGCGATCGTGATCTCCCACGACCGTTGGTTCCTGGACCGTGTGGCTACCCACATCCTGGCGTACGAAGACGACTCGAACGTGGTGTTCTTCGAGGGTAACTACACCGAGTACGAAGCCGACCGCAAGAAGCGCCTGGGCGATGCTGCTGCCCAGCCGCACCGTGTACGGCACAAGAAGCTGGCCCAGTAAGCCGGTGTTCTGATGCACAAGAATGGGGCCCTTCGAGGCCCCATTTTTGTGCTCGGCTGGAAAGTGGTGTTGGCTTCTTCGCGGGTAAACCCGCTCCCACAGGGATGCCCATAGCTCTCGGGCTTGCGCAGCTCCTCTGTGGGAGCGGGTTTACCCGCGAAGAGGCCAACACTGATAGCGAATTTGTATACACTTATATAAAACGCACCAAATAATTTCAAAAAAACGACATTTCGCCCTATTCCGGTGCGATTGCTTCTTGGTACATTCCTGAAAAAAACCAATAAGTCCAATCCTCTTGGTGAGATGTCTACCATGATCGAATCTGTCGACAATTTCCTCGCGCGCCTGAAGCAACGCGATCCGGCCCAACCTGAATTCCACCAGGCTGTGGAAGAAGTGCTGCGCAGCCTTTGGCCATTCCTCGAGGCCAACCCGCATTACCTGCAGGCCGGCATTCTGGAGCGCATGGTCGAGCCCGAGCGCGCCGTACTGTTCCGTGTGTCCTGGGTCGATGACCAGGGCAAGGTGCAGGTCAACCGCGGCTACCGCATCCAGATGAGCAGCGCCATCGGCCCGTACAAGGGCGGCCTGCGCTTCCACCCGTCGGTCAACCTGGGCGTGCTGAAGTTCCTGGCCTTCGAGCAGGTGTTCAAGAACTCTCTGACCTCGCTGCCCATGGGCGGCGGCAAAGGCGGCTCGGACTTCGACCCCAAAGGCAAGAGCGACGCCGAAGTCATGCGCTTCTGCCAGGCGTTCATGAGCGAGCTGTACCGCCACATCGGCGCTGACCTGGACGTCCCGGCCGGTGATATCGGCGTGGGTGCCCGCGAAATCGGCTTCATGTTCGGCCAGTACAAGCGCCTTGCCAACCAGTTCACTTCGGTGCTGACCGGCAAGGGCATGACCTACGGCGGCAGCCTGATCCGCCCGGAAGCCACCGGCTACGGCTGCGTGTACTTCGCCGAGGAAATGCTCAAGCGCCAGGACAAGCGTATCGATGGCTGCCGCGTGGCGATTTCCGGTTCGGGTAACGTGGCCCAGTATGCCGCGCGCAAGGTCATGGACCTGGGCGGCAAGGTGATTTCGCTGTCCGACTCCGAAGGCACCCTGTACGCCGAAGCCGGCCTGACCGATGCCCAGTGGGATGCGGTGATGGAGCTGAAGAACGTCAAGCGTGGCCGCATCAGCGAACTGGCCGCGCAGTTCGGCCTGGAGTTCCGCAAGGGCCAGACCCCGTGGAGCCTGCCGTGCGACATCGCCCTGCCGTGTGCCACGCAGAACGAACTGGACGCCGAAGACGCCCGCACCTTGCTGCGCAATGGCTGCATCTGCGTGGCCGAAGGCGCCAACATGCCGACTACCCTGGAGGCTGTGGATATCTTCCTGGAGGCCGGCATCCTGTACGCCCCGGGCAAGGCCTCCAACGCCGGCGGCGTGGCCGTGTCGGGCCTGGAGATGTCGCAGAACGCCATGCGCCTGCTGTGGACTGCCGGTGAGGTGGACAGCAAGCTGCACAACATCATGCAGTCGATTCACCATGCTTGCGTGCATTACGGTGAAGAGGCGGATGGCAGCATCAACTATGTCAAAGGTGCGAACATCGCGGGCTTCGTGAAAGTGGCTGATGCGATGTTGGCGCAGGGCGTGGTTTGATCTGAGGCCGTTGGGGCCGCTTTGCGGCCCTTTCGCGACACAAGGCCGCTCCCACAGGGAATTGCGTACTCCTGTGGGAGCGGCCTTGTGTCGCGATGGGCTGCAAAGCAGCCCCCAGGTCCTCAATCTTCACCAAAAACCTCAACCACTTCGATCACCTGCTCCCCCACCGGCCGCCGCCAGACCACTTCATCCCCAGGCCCCGCCCCGAGCAAAGCCCGCCCCAACGGCGAACCCCAGTTTATCAACCCCCGCCCGGCATCCGCCTCATCCTCGCCCACCAGCCGCACCACATGTTCCTGGTCCTGCGCATCGACAAACCGCACCCGGCTGCCAATCTGCACCTTGCTGCGCGACGTCGCCGCCGGCACAACCTGGGCGCTTTGCACTCGCGCGCTGAAGTAGCGCAGGTCCCGTTCGGTATCCGCCAGTCGCTGCTTGTCGCCACGTTCACCTTGTGCCTGCAGTTCGCTGCGCAGGGTATTCAGCTCGGTCACGCGCTCCTGCAGCTGGCGCAGGCCACTGGCGGTCACGTAGTTGGGTTGTTCGCTGACCCGTCGCTCGACCGGCTGATCAGCCTGGGCGGCGGCCTGGTCTTCGTTGACGAATGCTCGGCTCATGCGTGGCCTCCTTTTGCAGGAGACCATCATCGCAGGCCGCCGGTTTCAAGGGATGTCCGTTTGCGACTCAGTTGTGGCGATAGGCGCGTGCGGCGTCGCGGTCCTTTTCCTGCTCCCAGTCGCGCTCGCGCTGGTCCCAGAAGCGCTCGTGGTACTGGCGCTGTTCTTCGCTGTTCTGCATGGCGTGGCACTGGCGAAAGCCGTCGTCCCAGCCGCTTTCGTACTGGCGCTCGTGCAGGTAGCGCGGCACGTCCTTGCGAAAAGCGCCGACCATCAGCCCTGCCGCCTGTCGGCCGCTGCTGCAGCCGTCCTGGAAGCCATCGGCATAGGCGGGGGGATAGCCCTGGTTGACCATCTGCTCGTGGGTGGTTTCGCAACCAGACAGCAACAACGCCATGCACACGCCGAACCAGTACCGCGACATAACCACAAAACCCTCCGGTTGATACTGGAAAGTCTAGGTGGCGATTTGTCGGGGGGCCGTCAAAACAGTGTCAAAGAGTCGGTTGGTTCACACAGGTTCTGCCCTGGCGCGGTCCTGTAGGAGCGGCCTTGTGTCGCGAAAGGGCCGCAGAGCGGCCCCAGGATTTCAGCGATGATGCAAAAATTGCCGGGGCCGCTTTGCGGCCCTTTCGCGACACAAGGCCGCTCCTACAAAGTCTGCGTAGGGCCGCTCAGTAGTGATACCACTTCAACTCCAGCATCACCTCGTTCTGCGCCGTAGCCAGGTGGCTGAACTCTCGCGAAGCACTCAACCGCAGGCCCAGGTTCTGGCTGATCTCCCATTGCTGGTTCAGGCTCACACTGCGCCGTACCTCGCCATTGGTGAAGTAGTCGCCCTTGGCCTCCAGCGTCATGTTGCCCAGCCCGTTGCGCCACAGCAGCCCGCCATTGAAGCCCGCCGCCGGGGCGATGAACTGGGCAAAATCATTGTGGTGCTCGACCCGCACCGTGCCCAGGGCAAAGCCCAGCAACCCGTCGGCCAGTTGCCAGGTGCCGCCGGCCCCGCCGTTCACATGGCTCACCAGCACTTCGTCATCATGCTTGCCCGGCACCCGCTCCAGCCCGCCGGCCACCTGCCACGACCAAGGCTTGAGCAGCTCGTTGCGCGGCGTCAGCGAGCGGATGGTGGCCAGGTCCAGGCGCTGCACCTGCCAGTCGTTGCCTTCGTACTGGCGCAGCTTCAGCTGCAGGATCTCGATCTGCGCCCCCAGCGGGAAGCCATAGGCGTTGTCATTCAGGTCGTGGTAGGCCATGCGCAGGCCGTACTCGGCGTAGGCGCGGTCTTCGCGGGTGCCCACGCCAAGCTGCCAGGTGCGCGAGTCATGGCCGTCCTCTGGCAGGCCCGGGCGCTCGATCTGCAGGGGCGGTGGCGGGTTGCTGTTGATCGCCCGCAGTAGCTCGAAGCTGCGTTTCGCCTGCCCAGGGTCGCGCTCCTGGCCATTGGCGCGGTAACGCTCCAGGCGGTACGCGGCATCCTGCACCAGCGCCTGGCGCTGGCGGGGGAGGGCCTTGAATTCGGGGCTCTGCAGTTGCCCGGTGTCGGCACTTACAGCCAGCACCTGGCGCTTTTCGTCGTGATCGAGCGGCTCGGCCCGGGCCAGCAGTTCACGTTCGCGAGAGGGGCGGTACGTCTCGCTGGCGACCATGCCGGACTGCTTCACGGCTTTCACCGTGTCGGTCGGGATGGCGGTCAGCGGGAACTGCGAGGTCAGGTCAAGGCCCGGCCGGGCCACCTGCAGCAGCTCCAGCAGGCGGTACGAGCAGTTCTCATCGAAGAAGAAGTAGTCGAACTGGATCTGCTTCAGCTCCCACACATGTTCGACCATGCGCCCGGTTTCTTCCGGGGTCAGGTCCAGTTGGTATTCCCACAGGTCGCGGTTTTCCAGGCTGCGGTATTCGGACAGTTTCTCCTGGTAGGGCATCAGCGCGAACAGGCCCGGGTAGCCACCCATCAGGCCCTTCCAGGCATACAGGATGCTGTTGTCGCTGCCTTCGATGTAGGCGCCGAAGTTGATTGCGTAGCTCAGCAGCGTGGTGTCGTCGCTGCGGGTGTTGGACTGGTCGATGCGCAGCAAGGTGTGGCCGAACATCGATGACGGGCTGTTCAGGTAGGCCGCCGGGAAGATCAGCGCCGCACTGTGTGGGTCGATCGACTGGTACCAGGTGGTGAACTCCTGGCAGTCAGGTTGCGGCAAGTCTTGCAGGTCGAGCTGTTCGCGCAGCCAGCGGGTGCGCGCCGGGAATACGCACTGGGCATGTTTGTCACCGAGGCTGGCCGGGGCGTACAGCGCTTCGACCGTGGCTTGCAGCTCTTGGTCGGGGTGGTGCGCGCCGTCCTCGGCAAGGAAGAACGCATCATCATCCACGTAGCTGCGCCAACCACCCAGCTTGGCGGTTTCGTAATGGCCCAGGGCAATCCAGTAAGGGGTGTTGGCCAGTTGCTGGACACGGCCTTGGTCCAGCACAGGCGCGGCATGAACAGGGGCGCAGGCACACAGCGCCAGAGATACGAAGCGTTTGAGCATGTCGGGCAACTACTTCTTAACGATGCCGAAAAAAGGCGAAACCCGCCCCGGGGCCGGGGCGGGAGGAGCTGCACTCAGGCCTCGGTTGCGTATTTGGCCAGGCGTGGGTCGTTCTTCAGAACAGCCAGGGTGTTGCTGTGGACGGTTTCGGCAGTGACGTCGGCGCTGCTGAAGATCTGGTTGAAGTGCTGATGGGTGACCGATGCGAAGTAGCCACGGTCTTCAGGGGCCACGCCGAGAACCACGGCATAGGTGGTCAGTGCTTCGCCCTGGCCCATGGCCATGTCTTCGGAAAGCTCATTCATCATGCCGTTCATGGCGAACCAGGACTTGCCGCCGTAGGTCAGCGACGCTTTGGTCGAGCAACCGTTGGTGCCGGAGGTCATGCCGAAGGTGGCGTTACCGGAGGTGCCGTTGGTGGTGGAAGCCAGGAAGTGTGCCGGAGTGCCGCGCTGGCCTTCGAACAGCATGTTGCCCCAGCCGCAGTTCGGGCCGCCTGGCGCTTCGGCCATGGCATTGATCGAGACCACGGTGAACAGAGTACCCAGAAGAATCCGTTTCATAGCATTTGTTCTCTATTTGACTTAACCAAGGGTCAGGGTTTCTGGCAACTCGGTTGCCAGGTCGGGAAAGCTTTTCACCCACCCGCGCAGCTTGGAGTTTAGGCACGATCTAAGAGTTGCGTTGTTGATTGCGAAAAATTTGCTGTTGCATGACCCGCACCGGCTGCGACATAAAGTCCTGCGGAGCCTTGCAAGGCGCGCGCGGGCAGCGCCAGAATGCTGCGTATCTGCCCCGCCGAAGTAAGGAAACCCAATGCCCGATCCTGTCGCTGCGCGCCTGCGTCTCGCGCCTGAAGCCCTGACCCGGCGTTTCTCCCCCGAGCAGTTTGCCTTTACCAATACCGACGATCTGGAGCCGTTTCGCGGAGTCCTGGGCCAGGAGCGTGCTGTCGAGGCCCTGCAGTTTGGCGTGGCCATGCCGCGCCCTGGTTACAACGTGTACGTGATGGGCGAGCCCGGCACCGGCCGCTTCTCGTTCGTCAAGCGCTACCTCAAGGCCGAGGGCAAACGTCAGCAGACCCCGGCCGACTGGGTTTACGTCAACCACTTCGATGACACGCGCGAACCCCGCGCACTGGAATTGCCGTCCGGCACCGCCGGGGCGTTCATCGCCGACATGAACGGGCTGATCGACAACCTGTTGTCGACCTTCCCTGCGGTATTCGAGCACCCGTCGTACCAGCAGAAGAAAGGCGCCATCGACCGCGCCTTCAACCAGCGTTACGACCGCGCCCTGGATGTGATCGAGCGCGCCTCGCTGGAAAAGGACGTGGCCCTGTACCGCGACGCCAGCAACGTCGCCTTCACCCCGATGGCCGACGGCAAGGCGCTGGATGAAGCCGAATTCGCCCAGTTGCCGGAAGAGGTGCGCGAGCAGTTCCACGAGGATATCGCCCTGCTCGAGGAACGCCTGAACGAAGAGCTGGCCAGCCTGCCGCAATGGAAACGCGAGTCGAACAACCAGCTGCGCCAGCTCAACGAAGAAACCATCACCCTGGCCCTGCAGCCGTTGCTGGCGCCGCTGTCGGAGAAGTACGCCGAGAACGCTGCGGTCTGCGCCTACCTGCAGTCTGTGCAGCTGAACCTGCTGCGTACCGTGGTCGAGCAACTGGTCGATGACAGCAAGACCGACGCGGCCGCGCGCAAGCTGCTGGAAGAGCAGTACGCCCCAAGCCTGGTGGTCGGCCACCACGCCGATGGCGGTGCGCCGGTGGTGTTCGAGCCGCACCCGACCTACGACAACCTGTTTGGCCGTATCGAATACAGCACCGACCAGGGTGCGCTGTACACCTCTTACCGTCAGCTGCGCCCAGGCGCGCTACACCGCGCCAACGGCGGCTTCCTGATTCTGGAAGCCGAGAAGATGTTGGGCGAGCCGTTCGTCTGGGACGCGCTCAAGCGTGCGCTGCAGTCGCGCAAGTTGAAGATGGAGTCGCCACTGGGCGAGCTGGGGCGGGTGGCCACCGTTAGCCTGACGCCGCAGATGATCCCGCTGAACATCAAGCTGGTTATCATCGGTTCGCGCCAGCTTTACTACGCGCTGCAGGACCACGACCCGGACTTCCAGGAAATGTTCCGGGTGCTGGTGGACTTCGACGAAGACATGCCCATGGTCGACGAGAACCTGGAGCAGTTCGCCCAGCTGTTGCGCACCCGCACCAACGAAGAGGGCATGGCGCCACTGACCAGTGACGCGGTGGCGCGTCTGGCCACCTACAGCGCCCGCCTGGCAGAAAACCAGTCGCGCCTGTCGGCACGTATCGGCGACCTGTTCCAGCTGGTCAGCGAAGCCGATTTCATCCGCCAGCTGGCCAGTGACGAAATGACCGACGCCGGGCACATCGAGCGTGCGCTCAAGGCCAAGGCCACCCGCACCGGGCGTGTTTCGCAGCGGGTGCTGGACGACATGCTCGCCGGCATCATCCTGATCGACACCGAAGGCGCGGCCATCGGCAAGTGCAACGGCCTGACCGTGCTGGAAGTGGGTGATTCGGCGTTCGGTATGCCGGCGCGTATCTCCGCCACCGTGTACCCGGGCGGCAGCGGTATCGTCGACATCGAGCGTGAGGTAAACCTCGGGCAGCCGATCCACTCCAAGGGTGTGATGATCCTCACCGGCTACCTGGGCAGCCGCTATGCCCAGGAGTTCCCGCTGGCGATCTCGGCGAGTATCGCCCTGGAACAGTCCTACGGCTATGTGGACGGTGACAGTGCCTCGCTGGGCGAAGCCTGCACGCTGATCTCGGCCTTGTCGCGCACGCCGCTCAAGCAGTGCTTCGCCATTACCGGCTCGATCAACCAGTTTGGTGAAGTGCAGGCGGTGGGTGGGGTCAACGAGAAGATCGAAGGCTTCTTCCGCTTGTGCGAGGCGCGTGGCCTGACCGGCGAGCAGGGGGTGATCATCCCGCGTGCCAACGTTGCCACGCTGATGCTCGACGAGCGTGTGCTGCAGGCAGTGGAGAACGGCATGTTCCACGTGTACGCGGTCAGCCAGGCCGACGAGGCGTTGAGCCTGCTGGTGGGCGAGGAGGCCGGTGTGCTGGATGACAAGGGCCAGTTCACCGAAGGCAGCGTCAACGCGCGGGTGGTGGAGCGCCTGCGTGAGATTGCCGAGATGATCAGCGAGGAAGAAATCGAGAAGGCGGAGAAAGAGCGCCTGGAAGAGGTGATTGCCCAGGCCAAGCCGGCCTGAGTCAAGAAACCGGCGCTGGCGGCGATGTGCTACCGTTCAGCGCCGGTTTTCCATCTTTCTGTACCGTTCTTCTATGCTGGAACTTAAGGACGGTAACAGCGTTCAGGATGGAAACAGCCTGAGGTTCAGGCTGAACAAGGCTTATTGGAGGGGGCGCGGCCATGCGCAATCTCAGCCTCACACGCCAGTGCCTGGGCCTGGTGACCCGCATCGAATGCAGCATCCGTCCGCTGGCCGGGGATAACGGCATGTGGACGCTGCTGTTCGCCGCCGGCATGGCCGGTGAACAACCGTCCGCGATCAAGGCCCAAGGGCCGTTCCATGGGCCGCTGGTGGCCGAATCTGTGCTCAATGCCATTGTCGACAGCCTGACCTTGCATGGGTACCAGGTGGCCGAGGATCCGCAGATCTGGTGTTTGCATTTGCAGGCGCAGTTGCGGCGGATCAACGGTGAGCGGTGTAGGAATCTGGGGGATTACCAGTTTCATCCTGAGACCTGATTGATGCAGGGGGCCGCTTTGCGGCCCATCGCGACACAAGGCCGCTCCTACAAGGGACCGCGATCTCTTGTAGGAGCGGCCTTGTGTCGCGATGGGCTGCAAAGCAGCCCCGTTCACCGGGCTTTTGCTGTAACAGGTGGCTGGCTATACTCGCCGTCGCTTTTTTAGTCACCTGATGAGTCCCGAAACTCCATGGAACGTATCCTCGAAAATGCGATGTATGCCTCGCGCTGGCTGCTCGCCCCCATCTACTTCGGCCTGTCCCTCGGCCTGCTGGCCCTGGCGCTGAAATTCTTCCAGGAAGTGGTCCACGTCCTGCCCAACGTCTTCGCCCTCAGCGAAGCCGACCTGATCCTGGTGATCCTGTCGCTGATCGACATGTCGCTGGTGGGCGGCCTGCTGGTGATGGTGATGATCTCCGGCTACGAGAACTTCGTCTCGCAACTGGACATCGACGAGAGCAAGGAAAAGCTCAACTGGCTGGGCAAGATGGACTCTTCGTCGCTGAAGATGAAGGTTGCCGCATCGATTGTGGCCATTTCGTCCATCCACCTGCTGCGGGTGTTCATGGACGCACAGAACATCTCCACCGATTACCTGATGTGGTACGTGATCATCCACATGACCTTCGTGGTCTCGGCATTCTGCATGGGTTACCTGGACAAGCTGACCAAGCACTGAACCTTTCAGGCCTCTTCGCAATCCCTCTGGGAGCGGGCAAGCCCGCGAAGAGGCCGGCACGGTCCAACTGACGAGCGGCGTCAGTCATGCCTTGTGCATTCGCCCTTTCTGTACAAAAAATGAGCTCTCATGCGTGGTTCCCATCGCGAGGTGCTCTCATGAACCTGCATCAGCTCAACACCGAGGCCAGGGCTGGCCATGTCGACGAACTGAACCTGATCGCCATCGAAGGCGGTGACTACCTGCTCGAAGCGCGGATCAAAGGCCACCCCCATCCTCTCTCCGACACCCGTGGTGAACGCTTGCGCGTGCATTCGGTGGAGGATGCGCGCAAGTTGCTGCAAACCATCCCCATGGTCTCGATGAACCTGGTGCACTGGTCGGTGCAGGACGAAATGTGCGGCATGGGCACGCACCCGGAAGAAGACTTGAAGGTGCCGATTTCCCAGCGCTCGGCCTGGTAGCTGCTCGCAGCGCCCCAGTGTGCTAGGCTGCTCGCCCTTTTCATCAAGGGCGCGGCTTCACTGCGCCCTGCAGTGGAGCACGACAATGTCCGAACTCAACCTGTCCACCGACGAAACTCGCGTCAGCTACGGCATCGGCCGTCAGCTGGGCGGCCAGCTGCGCGACAACCCGCCACCGGGCGTCAGCCTGGAAGCCATCCTGGCTGGCCTGACCGATGCCTTCAACGGCGCCGACAGCCGCGTCAGCGAAGCCGACCTGTCGGCCAGCTTCAAGGTGATCCGCGAAGTGATGCAAGCCGAAGCAGCTGCCAAGGCTGAAGCCGCTGCTGCCGCTGGCAAGGCATTCCTGGTCGAGAACGCCAAGCGTGACGGCATCACCACCCTGGCTTCGGGCCTGCAGTTCGAAGTACTGACCGCAGGTGAAGGCGCCAAGCCGACCCGCGAAGACAATGTGCGCACCCACTACCACGGCACCCTGATCGACGGCACTGTGTTCGACAGCTCCTACGACCGTGGTCAGCCGGCTGAATTCCCGGTAGGTGGTGTGATCGCTGGCTGGACCGAAGCCCTGCAGCTGATGAACGCTGGCAGCAAATGGCGCCTGTACGTGCCGAGCGAGCTGGCCTACGGCGCCCAAGGCGTTGGCAGCATCCCGCCGCACAGCGTGCTGGTGTTCGACGTCGAGCTGCTCGACGTTCTGTAATGCCCTCGGGGCCGCTTTGCGGCCCATTCGCGGGCAAGCCCGCTCCCACAGGTACAGCGCAGGATTCAAATGCTGTGGAGTCCCTGTGGGAGCGGGTTCACCCGCGAAGAGGCCGGCCCTGCCAGCCTCAATTCCAGTCTGTCCCCCCGGGGCGCAACGCCCGCGCATAGCAGAACAGAAACAGATTCCGCACCAGCTCCTTGAGTACCCCCGGTTCACTCGAATTCAGCCCGCTCATGTCCAGGTCGCCCTGGTCACGCAGCTCGTCGAGCGCTTCTTCTTCAAGCACCGCGCACACTTCGCCGGTTTCCCGATGAAGAATGCGCAGGTAGGGGTGAGGGCGGTCCAGCCAGGCGTCGATCAGATAAGTCATGGCTATTCTCCTTGGATAGCAGTCCCAATGAGAATAATTCTTATTATCTGAATAGCAAGCGCCAATTGGCGGTTTTTTGGAAAATCAGACCTTGCGTACGAACTCGGACTTCAGCTTCATGGCGCCGATGCCGTCGATCTTGCAGTCGATGTCGTGGTCGCCGTCGCACAGGCGGATGTTCTTGACCTTGGTGCCGACCTTGACCACCAGGGACGAGCCCTTGACCTTGAGGTCCTTGATCACGGTGACGGTGTCGCCATCCTGCAGGATGTTGCCGACCGAGTCCTTCTTCACCACCTCGTCGCTGGCCGCTTCGGCGTCGCCGCTGGCCGACCACTCGTGGGCGCATTCAGGGCAGATCAGCTGCGTGCCATCCTCATAGGTGTATTCGGAGTTGCATTTCGGGCAGGGTGGCAGAGTGCTCACTTCGGTTCCTCAAACAAACAGACGGGCGGTTAAAAACCCGAATTGTATAAGGTATTTTTTCGGAAGTGATTATGTCCGGACAAAAGCATCGCGGGCAAGCCAGCTCATACAGGCGACGCAATCCTGTAGGAGCGGGCTTGCCCGCGAATGAAGACGACTCGGTCTATCAGTGAGTACGCGCGACAGCAAACTCGCTCAACTCGACCAGCGCATCACGATATTCGCTGGCCGGCAGCACTTCCAGGCACTGGATGGCACGCTTCACATAGTCACGCGCCAGCTCCGCCGTGTACTTCAGAGCACCCGACTCCTCGACTGCCACGCGAATCTGCTCCAGGTCTTCCAGGCCACCCTTCTGGATCGCCTGGCGCACCAGCGCAGCCTGTTCGGCGGTGCCTTCGCGCATGGTGTAGATCAGCGGCAGGGTAGGCTTGCCTTCGGCCAGGTCGTCACCGACGTTCTTGCCCAGGGTCTGCGAGTCGCCCTTGTAGTCCAGCAGGTCGTCGACCAGCTGGAACGCCACGCCCAGGTGGTCACCGAAGGTACGCAGGGCCTCGCGCTGTTCGTCGGTTGCTTCGGCCAGCGCGGCGGCGCTGTGGGTCGAAGCCTCGAACAGCATCGCGGTCTTGCCGCGGATGACCTCCATGTAGACTTCCTCGGTGGTGCTGGCGTCGCGTACCCGCGACAGCTGCAGCACTTCACCTTCGGCAATCACGCGGGTGGCCTTGGACAGGATCTGCATGACCGGCATCGAGCCCAGTTCGACCATCATCTCGAACGAGCGCGAATAGAGGAAGTCGCCCACCAGCACGCTCGGCGCGTTGCCCCACAGGGCATTGGCGGTGGAGCGGCCACGGCGCATGCCGGACATGTCGACCACGTCGTCGTGCAGCAGGGTAGCGGTGTGCAGGAATTCGATGGTGGCAGCCAGCAGGCGCAGGTCGTCGCCTTCGCGGCCCAGGGCCTTGCCACACAGCAGCACCAGCAGGGGGCGCAGGCGCTTGCCACCGGCGGACGTGATATAGTCGCCGATCTTCGATACCAGCGGCACGCGCGAGGTCAGCTGCTTCTTGATGATCTCGTCGACGGCGCTGAAATCATCAGCCACCGCGCGGTAGAAGGATTGGGGTTGCATCGGCTGCTCCAGTGAGGTTGCGCGGCATGCTAGGTCGCGGGTCCCGGTGTGTCAAGGCGCGGTGCCAGCGCCCCGGGGGCGGCACTTGCAAGCAAAACCGCGGTTGCGTACAATCGCGCACCCTAACTTCCTGGGCAGCACCTGCCTTACGCAATTGCACCGGGCCGTTCCAGCCCTGTGCAGCCATGCCAGCCAATACTCATCATATAAAGCGCTGGGTGAGCAGGATTATCGGAGAAATACCATGTCTTACGCAGTAATCGTTACCGGCGGCAAGCAGTACAAAGTCGCTGAAGGTGAATTCCTCAAGATCGAAAAACTGGAAGTCGCCACTGGCGAATCCGTGACCTTCGATCGCGTCCTGCTGGTCGCCAACGGTGAAGAAGTCACCATCGGTGCTCCAGTTGTTGCTGGCGCTAAAGTAGTGGCCGAAGTCGTTTCGCAAGGCCGCCACGACAAGGTTCGCATCATCAAGTTCCGTCGTCGTAAGCACCACATGAAGCGTATGGGCCACCGCCAGTGGTTCACCGAGATCAAAATCACCGGTATCCAGGCTTAATCCCCTAGATCCCCTGAATTTATTTGGAGAATTGAACCATGGCTCACAAGAAGGCTGGTGGTAGTACTCGTAACGGTCGCGACTCAGAATCGAAACGCCTTGGCGTGAAGATGTATGGCGGCCAGGTTATCAAGCCAGGCAACATCATCGTCCGTCAGCGCGGCACCGAATTCCACGCTGGCTACGGTGTTGGCATGGGCAAGGATCACACCTTGTTCGCCAAGATCGAAGGCGTGATCAAGTTCGAGAAAAAAGGCGAGTTCATGCGCCGTTACGTGAGCATCGTCGCCGCTTAATCGCGACGTCGCTCCAGAAGCCCCGTCATGCGACGGGGCTTTTTCGTTTGTGGTGAGCCTCTTGCAAAGCTGTTTGTATGGGCTGCCGGCGTGGGTTTCTACGGTCGTACGGGGCCGCCGCGCTCATTTTTGCAAGAGCCTCAGGTTTTTCAGGTATTCAACTCGCCAGCAGGCGAGAGGCGGTTTTGAATGAAGTTTGTTGACGAAGTATCCATTCGGGTCAAGGCCGGTGACGGCGGCAACGGTTGCATGAGCTTCCGTCGCGAGAAGTTCATCGAGAACGGTGGCCCCAACGGTGGTGACGGTGGCGACGGTGGTTCGGTGTACATGATCGCCGACGAAAACCTCAACACCCTGGTCGACTATCGCTACACCCGTCACCACGAGGCCCAGCGTGGCGCTAACGGCGGCAGCACCGACTGCACCGGCAAGAAGGGCGACGACCTGTACCTGCGTGTGCCGGTCGGCACTACCGTGATCGACGCCTCCACCCAGGAAGTGATCGGTGACCTGGTCACCCCGGGCCAGAAACTGATGGTCGCCCAAGGCGGCTGGCACGGCCTGGGCAACACCCGCTTCAAGTCCAGCACCAACCGTGCACCGCGCCAGACCACCCCGGGCAAGCCAGGTGACCAGCGTGACCTGAAGATGGAAATGAAAGTGCTGGCCGACGTCGGCCTGCTGGGCCTGCCGAACGCCGGCAAGAGTACCTTCATTCGCTCGGTTTCGGCCGCCAAGCCGAAAGTGGCCGACTACCCGTTCACCACCCTGGTGCCGAACCTGGGCGTGGTCAGCGTCGACCGCTGGAAGAGCTTCGTCATCGCCGACATCCCCGGTCTGATCGAAGGTGCTTCCGAAGGCGCCGGCCTGGGTATCCGCTTCCTCAAGCACCTGGCGCGTACCCGCGTGCTGCTGCACCTGGTGGACATGGCGCCGCTGGACGAAAGCAGCCCGGCCGATGCCGCCGAAGTCATCGTCAACGAGCTGACCCGCTTCAGCCCGTCGCTGGCCGAGCGCGAGCGCTGGCTGGTGCTGAACAAGGCCGACATGGTCATGGACGACGAGCGCGACGAGCGGGTCAAGGAAGTGGTCGAGCGTCTGCAGTGGGAAGGCCCGGTCTACGTGATTTCGGCCATATCCAAGCAGGGCACCGAAAAGCTCAGCCACGACCTGATGCGCTACCTCGAAGACCGCGCCGACCGCCTGGCCAACGACCCGGCTTATGCCGAAGAGCTGGCTGACCTTGACCAGCGCATCGAAGACGAAGCCCGTGCCCAGCTGCAGGCCCTGGACGACGCCCGCACCTTGCGCCGTACCGGCGTCAAGAGCGTGCACGACATCGGCGACGATGACGGTTGGGACGATGATTTCGAGGACGACGAAGACGGCCCGGAAATCATTTACGTGCGCGACTGACCGGTTGCAGTACACTAAACGCCGCTCTTCGGAGCGGCGTTTTTGTATCCACGGTATCTACAGATTCGACATAGGTTGGAAGAAGATGCGAAGCAAGGTGACGGGCGCCAAGCGCTGGGTCGTGAAGATTGGCAGTGCTCTGCTGACCGCCGATGGCAAAGGCCTCGACCGCGGTGCCATGGCCGTTTGGGTCGAGCAGATGGTCGCGCTGCGTGAGGCAGGCGTGGAGTTGGTACTGGTCTCCTCCGGGGCCGTGGCTGCCGGCATGAGCCAGCTGGGCTGGACGTCGCGACCGAGTGCGATGAACGAGCTGCAGGCGGCTGCCTCGATCGGCCAGATGCGCCTGGTGCAGGCCTGGGAGTCGAGCTTCGGCGAGCACGGCAAGCACACCGCGCAGATCCTGCTGACCCATGACGACCTGTCCGACCGCAAGCGCTACCTGAACGCCCGCAGCACCCTGCGCACGCTGGTCGACCTGGGCGTGGTGCCGGTGATCAACGAAAACGATACCGTGGTTACCGACGAGATCCGTTTCGGCGACAACGACACCCTGGCGGCGCTGGTGGCCAACCTGGTCGAGGCTGACCTGCTGGTGATCCTCACCGACCGCGATGGCATGTTCGATGCCGACCCGCGCAACAACCCCGACGCCCAGCTGATCTACGAGGCCCGCGCCGACGACCCGGCACTGGACGCCGTGGCCGGCGGTACCGGTGGCGCCCTGGGCCGTGGCGGCATGCAGACCAAGCTGCGCGCCGCGCGCCTGGCAGCCCGTTCCGGTGCTCACACCATCATCATCGGTGGCCGCATCGAGCGCGTGCTGGATCGCCTCAAGGCTGGCGAGCGTCTGGGTACCTTGCTGTCGCCCGAGCGCGGCATGCTTGCCGCGCGCAAGCAGTGGCTGGCCGGCCACCTGCAGACCCGTGGCACCCTGGTGCTGGATGCCGGTGCCGTGCAGGCGCTGCGCCAGGCCAACAAGAGCCTGCTGCCGGTTGGCGTGAAGACCGTGCAGGGCAGCTTCCGCCGTGGCGAGATGGTGGTGTGCGTCGGCCCGGACGGCCATGAAGTGGCGCGCGGCCTGGCCAACTACAGCGCCCTGGAGGCGCAGAAGATCATTGGCCAGCCATCGGATGCCATCGAAAGCATCCTGGGCTATATCGCGGAGCCTGAGCTGGTGCACCGCGACAACCTGGTTCTGGTCTGAGGGCGCGCACGTGCTGAAAAGGATGATTACCGTGGCGGCACTGGCGTTGCCGATGCTGGCCGGGGCCGAGGAAATCGGCCAGGTGTCCACCGTGTTCAAGTTCCTCGGGCCGAATGACCGTATTGTGGTCGAGGCGTTCGACGACCCCAAGGTCGAGGGTGTGACCTGCTACCTGTCGCGGGCCAAGACTGGCGGCGTGAAGGGTGGGTTGGGGTTGGCGGAGGACCGGGCGGAGGCATCGATTGCCTGTCGTCAGGTCGGGCCGATCAGCTTCAAGGGTGAGCTGAAGGATGGCGAGGAAGTGTTCAAGGAACGCACCTCGCTGGTGTTCAAGACCATGCAGGTGGTGCGCTTCTTGGACAAGAAGCGCAATACGCTGGTGTACCTGGTGTACAGCGACCGCATGATCGAAGGCAGCCCGCAGAATGCGGTGACCGCGATTCCGATTCTGCCTTGGGCTCATTGATAGCTTGGTAGATCCTGGGAGGCCTTTGGCCTCCATCGCGACACAAGGCCGCTCCTACAGGGGGACGCGAATCCCTGTAGGAGCGGCCTTGTGTCGCGAAAGGGCCGCAAAGCGGCCCCAATTACCTCAGGCCAATTCCTCGGCCTGATGATCCTCACGCACAACCGCCTTCACCTCATCGCGACGGCTGATGAACTTCCAGTCCGCCTCGTCGATGTAGATGCCATTCGGCCCGCTACCACCTTCCAGGTCGATCGCCACGCGTGCAGACACCTGCGGCTTCACGCTCGCCAGGATCGGCACGAAGCCCAGCTGCAGGCTGGTTTCCAGCAGCGCAGCCTGGTTGCGTTCGTCGATGTCCGCCGCTTCGTCCAGGTAGTACGGCAGGCGGATGCGCCCGGCCAGGTCGCGGTCCATCAGGTGCAGCAACAGGTACATGTTGGTCAGCGCCTTGATGGTCATGGTGGTGCCGTTGGATGCCGCGCCGTCGATGTCGGCATGGATCACCGGCTGGCCGTTGACCTTGGTGATCTCGAACGCCAGCTCGAACAGGTCCTTCAGGCCCAGCTGGTTGTGGTTGGCTGCCACCAACCGTGCCAGGTATTCCTTGGCCTCTTCGTTCTTGTTGTCCTGCTCGGCGCTCTGGGTCAGGTCGAACACCGACAGGGTTTCGCCTTCTTCGTACTGACCGGCGCTGTGGATGATCTGGTCAATGTGCTTGAGCGCTTCCTTGTTCGGCGCCAGCACCACGCGGAAGCTCTCCAGGTTGGATACCTGGCGCTTGTTGATCTCGCGGTTGAACAGGGCCAGCTGGTGCTCGAGGCTGTCGTAGTCGCTGCGGATGTTGCGCAGGGTCCGGGCGATGTCGGTGACCGCGGCGCGGCGGGCCTTGGCCAAGGTCAGGGCTTCGTCGGTGCGGTGCGCATAGGCATTCACCAGCAGTTGCAGGCGGCGTTCCATGTCGTCTTCGCTGTCGAACTTGGCCACGCCTTTCAGGCGCACCTGGGCGTACAGCGCCTCGATCTGGTTGTCCACCCGCTGCAGGCTCTGCCAGCTGTCCTGGTAGTCGTTGAGCAGTGGCAGCAGGTTGTCCATCGAGTCGTCGATGGCTTCCATGTACGGCGTGCCGTAGGGCAGGTCGGCCGGCAGCAGCTGGCGACGGCGCAGGGCGTCTTCCAGGGTGCGCTGCTTGGCCTCGAGGTCGCCGATCTGCCGGCCGACCAGTTGCAGCTTGGCCGACAGCTGCTGGACGCGTTCGGTGAAGGCGTCGCTGGAGCGCTTGAGTTCGTCCTGGGCGGCTTCGAGCTGCGACAGCTGCTCCAGCTTCTCGGGCTCTTCGGCGGCCAGGGTTTCGCTGCGGCGGAAGTCTTCCAGCGCTTTCTGCGCGTCCAGTACTTCCTGGTACAGGGCCTCGGTCTGCGCCTTGGAGGCGGAGCGGTCGGCGGCCACGGCCTGCTGGGTCTTGAGCTGCTTCAGCTCTTTTTCCAGGCGCTCTTTCTGGTCACGCAGGGCAGCACGGTCGGCCAGGGCCTGCAGCGCCGGTGGGTCGATGTGCGACAGGTCGATGGACAGGCCCGGGGCTTCGAAGCGTTCGCCCTTGAAGCCGTCGAGTACCGCTTCCAGCGATTTTACCCACAGGTCGCTGTCGTCCAGTTCGATACCGCGGTCACCCAGCGGCAGGCTGAACAGCGCGCCATTGAACAGGCGCATCAGGCGGTCGACGTCCTGCTGCGAGAACTCTTCGCGCAGGCGGGCGTAGCTGTTGTTGTCGGCGTGGTCGAGCTGCTGCTTGACCTGCTTCAGGCGCTTTTCCAGGTCGCGGACGCGTTCGTCCAGGTCTTCGGCGCTGAACTGCCGCGACTGGGCCAGGGCGCCGGCCAGTTCGTCGTGGGCGTCCTTGGCCGCCAGCAGTTGCTGCTCCAGCACCTTGACGTCATCGACCAGGGCGAAGCGGTGCTTGAGCACCGACAGCTCGCCCAGCCAGCGCTGGATACCGGTGATTTCACGCTCCAGGCGCATCAGCTCCTGAGTACCGCCGCGCTGGTCGTTCTGCAGGCGGTCCTGCTCGCCACGGTAGTGCTCGGCCTGGATCACCAGCTCTTCCTTGCGCGCCATGGCGTATTCCTGCCAGGTGCCCAGCAGGGTGTCGAGCACTGGCGAAATGCGGTGCAGCTTGCCGCGCAGGATGTCGCGCTGGGCCACGCCACCGGCCAGGGCCTCGACCAGCGGGCCGGCGGCGACCAGGGCGTTGTAGTCCTGTTCCATGCGGCGCACGTCGCGGAAGGCTTCCTCGCACGCGGCGATATAGTCGACGCTACCAGAGCGCAGGCTGTGCTCGAAGGCGTCGAGGAACAGTTGCTTGAGCTTGGCGGCGGTGATTTCGCGCATGTGCAGCAGGTTGATGAACAGCGCGCGGAAGGTTTTCAGGCTTTGCTCGCTGGTCGAGCGCAGCGGGATCATGGTCAGGTCCAGCGGCACCGAGGTGTGGCCACCGACCAGCAGACGACGCAGTTCGTCCGGCTTCAGCTCGTAGGCCTTGATCCCCAGGCGCTCGAGGTTGGTGAACAGCTCTTTCTGGCGCAGGCAGGTGTCGTTCTTCTGGTAGTGGGCCAGGTCCAGTTCGCCCTTGTAGGCAAAGAACTGGTGGCCGAAACCGCCGCCCGGGCCGCGGCCGACAACGCCGATGACGTGCGGGCCGTGGGGCAGGCTCAGTTCGCAGAGAATGTACGAGGTGTCGCTGGCGAAGTAGAAGCGGCGCGACTGCTCGAGGCTGTACTTGCCGAAGCTCATGTCCGACATGCGCGCCAGGATCGGGAACTGCAGGGCGTTGATCGACGCCGATTTACCCAGGTTGTTGGCACCGTATACCGACAGTGGGTGCTCCAGCGGGAACAGGCCAAGGCTGTAGCCGGCGGTGTTGAGCAGTGCGAAGCGGCGGATGCCGTAGCGTTCCTGGCTCATGCGTCAATCTCCTGTTGCTCTTCGCGGATCGCCCGGGCCAGGGCTTCCTCTTCGCTTTCCTCGCCCTCGAAGGGGCTGAGGTCGAGCGGGTCGTCGGTGCGGTTGAGTTCTTCGGGGCTTTCTTCCTCGACCAGTACCGGGGTCGGCAGCGGTAGGTCGCTGTGCAGCGTGGCCGCCAGGTCGCGGTCCTGCTGCACGGCCAGGCACACGTCGAGGAAGCGATGCATCGGTGGCAGGAAGCGGTAGATGCCGCCTTCCTCGAAGGCGAAGCCGAGCTGGGTCATGCGGCGCAGGATTTTTTCTTCCAGCTCGTCCACGGTCTGCACTTCGGCCTGCAGGAACAGGTCGCGGTACTTGTCCAGCAGCGAGGGCAGTTCGTCACGGCCGATGCTGCCGCCATCGAGCACGGCCATCGGGTCGCGGCCCTGGTCGGCCAGGTGTTCGACCAGGATGAAGGTGAACAGCGACAGGCGTTGCGCGGTCTTGTTGACCTGCGCGGCGGTCATGTCCGGCACGAAGTAGTAGAAGCCACGGGTGTCGCACACCAGTTCGAAGCCCAGGGCCTTGAACAGGGTGCGGTACTGGTCCTGGAAGTTCGACAGCTGGGCGTACAGCTCGGGGTCGCGGCGGCTGACGTGGAAGCCTTTGAACAGCTCGCGGAAGATCGGCGCGAGCTGGGACAGTTCGGAAAGATCAAGATGCATGGGCTGGGCTCGCGTTGGATTCGGTAGGCGCGCTGGCGGCGTCTTCGCGGCTGGAGGTCAGGGCGAACGAGCGCAGGCTGACCAGGTGTTCCTGGGTGATGTACTCGCGGCGGTCGAGGCGTTCGCGCTTGAAGCGCTTTTCTCGCGACAGGCGCGAGAACCAGTACAGCAGCTCGTCGGTGGCGCCTTCGGGTTCTTGCTCCAGCAGCCAGACCATCAGGTCGGGCAGCGGCAGGGCCTGTTCGCAGCGTTCGGCCATTTCCTTGACCGTGCGCGGTGCACGGGGCAGGGCGCCGGACTGGATCTTGTGGGCCTTGGGGAAGCGCGCCGGCTTGGGCTCGAAGCGGGCCAGGGCGTAGACATAGGCCTCGACCTGGCTGGCGCTGCCGAGGAAAGTGCTTTGCGGGCGGGTGAACATCGGCATGGCCGCTTGCGGTACGGCGTCGATGCCCTTGCGCCGGATCACCGACAGGGCCAGTGCGGCGCCACGGGTCACGGCGTTGTGCCGGCGGGCTTCCTCACGCAGCGGCAGCAGCAGTTCGCGGGCGTGGCGCAGGGTCAGCTGGGCGCTGGTCTGCATTTCCAGGATGCGCGCGTGGGTGCGCAGCAGCATGTCGTCGTCGACCAGGTGGCCCAGGCGCGCCTGTTCGCCCAGCAGCTTCAGCAGCACGGTCTCGACCTTGCGCACGCCCTGTTCGAAGGCACCGTCGGCGTTGACCAGCTGGATCATCGGCTCGACATACTCGTCCCAGGTCGCCAGTACTTCGGCATAGCGCTGGCGCAGGGGGATCTGGCGGTTGCTGGTCTTGGCCCGCTCGGCCACGGCCACCAGTGCCTGCTCGTCGTTGTCGAGCTTCTTCAGTACATCGCGCACGCGCATGTCGAGCAGGCGCAGCTGGCGCGCCAGGTCGTCGCTGTCGCGGTTGTCGAAGGCGTCCTGGATATGCCCGGCCAGGCGCTCCAGGTGGCGCAGGTAGGCTTCGATCTCCAGGCACAGGCCCAGCCGGTGTTCGCGGCGCAGGTAGGCGAGGAAATCGTGGATCTGCGCGTTGAGCTCGAAACGGTTCGGGCTCTTGGCCACCGGGACCAGGATATCCAGGCGGATCCACACGTCGAGCAGCTGGGTGATGTCCTGCGGGGTGCTCTCGACCTGCTGGCGGGCCACATGCTGACGCAATTCGACCAGGCTCAGGGTGCCCTGGTCGAAACGCTCGCACAGCGGCTCGATCAGGGCCCAGTGTTCGGCTAGGGCGCGCAGGACGCGCTTGGGTTCGATCATTGGCTTCGACTCGTTGCCAAGAAAAAGGGAGCGATTGTACTGCATACGGGGGGGAGGTTTTCACCCCTTGGTCTGTAATGAGAAATAGCCTTGTGTGTATATGGGTATGGTTCGGTTTTTGTAGTGGCATTTAGATCGAGCGCCGCCCGCGCGGCGCTTCGCAGCACAAGGCTGCTCCTACATCTGTTTCGGGCCAATTATTTCTGAAGGAGCGGCGCGCGGCCCTTTGGTGTTCACCTCGATATCGTGCAGGGCAAACAAGGCGGCCGCGTGCGCGGGGACAGGCGTGACTGGCCAGAAACAAATGTAGGAGCAGCCTTGTGCTGCGAAGCGCCGCGCGGGCGGCGCTCGGTCTGATAGGCGCTGCAAAAACCAAGGCGTACACGTTAGAATGGCCCTTTGTCTCCACCCCTCGGAACCCCGCCCCTTGCTCACCGAACCCCGTCGCCGCGCCTACCTTTCCGCCATGCAAGTGGTGCACTGGCTGCCGCGCGCCGAACTGCCGTTCGCCGCACCGTCGCGGCCCGAGCTGCTGCTGCCGGTGGCGCCGGTCGAGGACCTCGATTTCGACGTCAGGCCGGCACCGGCTGCCAACGAGGCGCCAGTCACCTCCCAGGCCCGCTCCGGCGAGCGACCGAAAATCGAGATTCCGCGCCCGAGCAATGCGCCCAAGCCGGCCGCCAAGCCCGCCGAGGCCGAGGAGCAGGCCGCGCCACCGCGCCCGGCCCCGGTGCCACCCCCGCGCTTCTCGTTGCAGTTGCTGCGTGCCGGCAGCTGCCTGCTGCTGGTGGAGTTGGCCACCGGCCAGCCGTTCCAGAGCCGCGACCCGTCCTACCTGCTGCTCAAGGACATGCTGCGCGCCGCCGGCCTGCCCGACGCCCCGCAGATCATCGGCGAGCCGGTGCGCTGGCCGCTGCTGGTGCGCGGCAACATGGACCAGGGCCCGGAGGCGGCGCGCGATTTCGTCCAGGGCTTTGTCCAGGCGCGCCTGGAAGACGCCCCGTGCACCTGCCTGTGGCTGGTCGGCCTGCCGGCGCTGCGCTTTGCCGCCAATGTCGACGGCGAAGCCTATTACCAAACCCTGAAGCTCGAGGGCCTGGGCGAAGCCTGGGCGTTGCCGGGCCTTGAACTGTTGATGGACGAGCCGCAGCGCAAGGCGGACGTCTGGAAAGCCATGCGCCAGCTGATGGCGCGCTGGAAGAGCGTTGAATGAGTGACTCGATCAGCTTCCGCCCGATGACCGAGGCGGATCTGGATGCCGTACTTAAGATCGAATATGCCGCGTTCAGTCATCCCTGGACTCGAGGGATCTTTCAGGATGCGCTCAAGTCGTACGAAATCTGGCTGATGTTCGACGGCCAGCAGCAGGTGGGCCATGGGGTGATCAACGTGATCATCGACGAGGCGCACCTGCTCAACATCACCGTCAAGCCGGAAAACCAGGGCCGCGGCCTGGGCCTGCGCCTGCTCGAGCACCTGATGGCCCGGGCCTACCAGCTCAATGGCCGGGAGTGCTTCCTGGAAGTGCGCGCCAGCAACCAGTCGGCCTATCGTTTGTACGAGCGCTACGGTTTCAACGAAATCGGCCGCCGCCGCGACTATTACCCGGTTGCCGGTGGCCGTGAAGACGCCCTGGTGATGGCCTGCACCCTGCTCGAGGACTGACCTTGCAGGGGCTGGCGCTGTCACGCAGGCAAACCCTGATGAGGCAACGACCATGCACGACCTGCAGGAACTGATCGACAACAACGCCCGCTGGGCCGACGCGATCAACCAGCGCGACCCCGACTTCTTCGCCAAGCTGGCCCGCCAGCAGACTCCCGAATTCCTCTGGATTGGCTGCTCCGACGCCCGCGTGCCGGCCAACGAAATCGTCGGCATGCTGCCGGGCGATCTGTTCGTCCACCGCAACGTTGCCAACGTGGTGCTTCACACTGACCTCAACTGCCTGTCGGTGATCCAGTACGCGGTGGAAGTACTGAAAGTGCGGCACATCCTGGTCACCGGCCACTACGGTTGCGGTGGTGTGCGCGCCGCCATGCAGGACCGCCAGCTGGGCCTGATCGACGGCTGGCTGCGCTCGATACGCGACCTGTATTACGAAAAGCGCGCCGAGCTGGCCAAGCTGGACAACGAAGAGGCGAGGGTCGACCGCCTGTGCGAACTGAACGTCATCCAGCAGGTGGCCAACGTGGCCCATACCAGCATCGTGCAGAACGCCTGGCACCGTGGTCAGGAACTGTCTGTGCATGGCTGCATCTATGGCATCAAGGATGGCCGGTGGAAGAGCCTGGACACCACCATCAGCGGCTTCGCCCAGCTACCGCCGCAGTATCGGTTGCGGGCGTTGGAGTAGCAGTTTGTCGCAACTCTCCTTGCGGCAACCCGGGTTTTGAAACGGCTTTCATCATCACCAGTACGCGGGCTTCAGTGCCGGTTTTTTCTGGGTGGGAACCCGATCGGGAAACTGATGGGAGGCTAGTTCGTCCTCCGTTACCATCTGGCGCATCCAGTGGGCGTTATTTCTGAGTGAGCCCGGCAGCGTTCGCTTCATGCCTTTCCGATGCGGCAGGATCACACCCAATCGCAAATCGGGGAAGTCTTCGCGGATGGCTCTCAATGCTGGTGTCAGGTCGGTGTCAGCGGAAACCAATACCAGTTGTTGGACTCGCTGATCCGCTGGGAGCCTACTTTCTTGGGCTGCGAGTCGATACATGCTGATGGCGATGTGTACATCCGTTTCTTTTTCTTCCAGCTTCCAGATAGCCACCTGGTCGAGCCTGGAAGGTGGCGTTTCCTTGTTGACGAAGCGAGGCGCGTTGCGCGGCTCGAGTTGATGCCGGCCGTAATGCACGTCGACACCTTGCGCGATCAAGGCGCGCAGGTAGCTATCCTGCGCCTCTTTTGAAAGGTTCCCGCGGCTGGCGAGCGATGGCTTAACCCCGGAAGTAAAAAAGCTGATGGCTGTCAGTTCGCTGTCAGGTTGTTCGACGCAGAGAATGTGCTTCAGTAAGGCAGGCAGGTTCAGCCACTTGTAGCTTGTGCCTGCCACCAGGCCATAGAACACGTTGTAGCCATCAACAAAACAGGCAGTACGCAAGGGTTTCATTTCCCTGAAAACGAAAAAACCGGCACTAGGCCGGTTTTCTCACCCCAACAGCCGACGAACTGAATCATCGCGTACGAGGCTGAGTAGTGAATGGAATTATGCCACCGTGGCTGAGTCAGTCAACGGGTGTGCATGATCCGGCGAGCAGTTACAGGGCAATGATGGCTGACAATGGCCGATCTTGGGGGATCAATAACTAGGAAGTGTGTTTCCCGGCGTTGCACACGAAATGGCCTGAAACATAAGCATTGAACACGTTAGGCGAAGGAGCCGATATGGGCAGCACAAGGTGCTGGTTGCTGACGCTGGGTTTGGCGTTGGGCGGAGTGGCCCACGCCGACGAACGCGACCTGTGGATGTTCGCCCAGTGGGCTGGCGACCATCACACTCGTCCCTTCCGTGAAATGCTGGTGGATGCCCGCCTTTACGGCATAGTGCCTATCCATCAGCTGCTGCGTTCGGCTTCGGACTGGAAGCTGTGCCACGCGTCCCCCTTCGCCGTGCCGCCTGCCAGCAACTGGCCGGCAGTGCGTTCTACGCTCTCGCTGATCAAGGCGCTCGACGACCAGGGCATCCTGCGCCAGTTCGAGGTGGTTTCGGCCTATCGAGACCCACGCCTGAACGTCTGCGCCGGCGGGGCTACCAACAGCGCCCATACCCGGGCCTTCGCCGTCGATATCCTGCTACCCGACTGGGCGGACCCCAACCCGCTGTGCCGTTTCTGGCAGCAGTATGGCCAGGCCTGGAACATGGGCCTGGGGCGCTATCCGTCCGGGCGGATTCATGTGGATACCGCGGGTTACCGCACCTGGGGTGGTGACGGCCGTGCAGGTTCGTCGTTCTGTATCAAGCCCAGATGAGCCAGGCAGCTCCTGCATTCGCCCATCACCCACGTGGCGAAGCGCTGGCGCTTGCCGTCGTCTTCCAGCGGCTGAGGGCTGAGCAGGTGGTAGGCCGAGCCGTCACGCACAAAGCCGAACGGCGCCTGCAACTGCCCGCTGTCGAGTTCGTCGCGCACCATGAGGGCTGAGGCCATGGCCAGGCCCAGGCCGGCGCTGGCGGCCTGAATCGACAGGTAGAAGTGCTCGTAGTCGCTGCGCTCGGTATGCCGGGCCTGCTGGCCGCTCAGGCGCAGCCAGTTGGGCCAGGCGCCGGGGCGGGTGGCGCTGTGCAGCAGGCGTTGGCCTTCAAGTTGGATGGGGGCGGTGGGGTGGCAGACCGGGCCGATCCATTCGTCGCAGATCTTCTGGTTGTACAGCTGCTTGTCCCAGTGGAAGTCATCGCGGCGAATTGCCAGGTCGACACCACTGCGGGCGAAGTCCAGTGGCCCGCCTGCGGCCACCAGGTGCAACTGCAGGTCGGGATGGGCGGCATGGAAGCGGGGCAGGCGCGGGATCAGCCAGCGCATGGCGATGGTCGGCTCGCACGACAGCACCAGCACGTTGTCGCGGGCCTGTTGTTGCAAGCGCTGCACGGCGCCTTCGAGCTGTTCGAAGATCGCTTGGGTGGTGCCCTGCAAGGCGCGGCCGGCAGGGGTGAGGAAAATGGCCCGGTTGCGGCGCTCGAACAACTCCACACCAAGGCTTTCTTCAAGCAGGCGCACCTGGCGGCTGACTGCGCCATGGGTGACGTGCAGGTGCTCGGCGGCGCGCACGAAGCTCTCGGTTTCGGCGGCGATGTCGAAGTAGCGGAAGGCATTGAGTGGCGGCAGTTTCATGGCATTTGTGTTGCCAGTACCGGCCTCTTCGCGGGCTTGCCCGCTCCCACAGGGTTTCACAGCGACTGAGAGTTGTGGGTTACCTGTGGGAGCGGGCGAGCCCGCGAAGAGGCCGGCACCGGCACTACACCTCTGTGAAGAAAACTATCAGATTTGCTTCACTATAAATCGATTTTTCCTGGGCTATAAGCTTTCGATAATTACCTGGTCTGTGCATTTCCATCGCCTATCGAGAGCCACCAGCATGACCGAACTCATCGCCGTCGCCCTGTTCACCCTGCTTGCCGTCATCAGCCCCGGTGCCGACTTCGCCATGGTCACCCGGAGCAGTTATGCACAGGGCCGCAAGGCCGGGCTGGCTGCCGCCGTGGGCATTGCCCTGGGAGTGCAGGTGCACGTTCTGTACACGGTGCTGGGCATCGCGGTGATCATCAGCCAGAGCCCGACCCTGTTCCTGGGCATGAAAGTGCTGGGCGCGGGTTACCTGGTCTACCTGGGTTACCAGTCGCTGACCAACACCCGGCGCATCAGCCTCGACGGGGTTGCCGCATCGGCTGCCAGCGTAACGCAGGCCCTGCGCACGGGCTTTCTGACCAACGCCCTCAACCCCAAGACCATGCTGTTCGTCATCAGTGCCTTCACCCAGGTGGTGCAGCCTGGCAGCTCGCTGGCGCTGGATTTTGCCTATGGCGCTTTCATGTCCGTTGCCCACTGGCTGTGGTTCAGCCTGGTGGCGGTGTTCTTCTCCAGCACGGCATTGCGCAAGGCGATGATCGAGCGGCAAAGGCTGGTGGACCGGGTAATCGGCCTGGCGCTGATCGGGTTGGGCCTGGCTGTGGCGGTGACCGGCATGCGTTGAGGTAGCGATTGCATGGCCTGTGGGGGAGGGGGCAGGCCTGTGGTATTTTTCGCAGGCAAAGAAAAAGGGCTTACCTTGCGGTAAGCCCTTCGTCTTGTTTGGTGGCTACACAGGGACTTGAACCCCGGACCCCAGCATTATGAATGCTATGCTCTAACCAACTGAGCTATGTAGCCGATGGCGCGCATTATTCTCTTGAACGGCCCCCCTGTCAACACTCATTTCAAAAAAAATTTGCACGCTTTCAAAAACTTAGCGGCCAGGCCCTGGTTCTGCGTTGCCCAACGGCATGTCGCCGGCTTTCTACTGCCCGTTGCGCCAGCCATCGGTGCCCTTGAGGTCGGCTTTCTGTAACGGGCCGATACGCCCGCCATCGAAGGTTACCCGCTCGCCCGCCGATACAAGGCGCTGTTCGCCACCCTGGATAACCATGGCCTTGCCACTGAACACCACCAGTTCGTCATGCCCGGCATGGCGGGCGACCTGCAGGCGGGTACCGAACACCTGGATGCGCGCATCGCCCACTGTCACCTCCATGGCCCGGCCGTCGAGCATCACTTCCAGGTATACCCGGCCCTGCACCAGCTGCAGCTGGCGCGTGCGGCCGCGCAGGTCGGCGTTCATCGCGCTGGCGCTGCCCAGGTGCAGGGTGGTGCCATCGGCCAGGCGGATACTGCGGCGTTCACCTGCATCGGTGTGCAATTCGCTGCCCAGGCGCTGCATCAGCGGCCAGGCCAGGTAGGCTGCAGCGCCCAGCCCCAGCAGGAATAGCAGCGCCAGCCATTTGCCCAGGTGGCTGCGGCGCGTGTTGATCTGCCGTGGGCGGGGGCGGTCAGGCTGCTGCTGATTGGCGAGCATCTGGCTCATGGGTTCGATCTGCTCGCGATAGGGGCCGTTTCGCCCAACGATGACAAGGTATGTGGCAAGGATGCTAATTATATTGATAACCATTTTCAAGTACGTCGCGACAGAGGGATAAAAAAGGTAGCTATGTATCTATTTGTTTCCCGATAATCGGATCCCAAACTGCTGACGGAGATTCAGGCACATGGCTATCAGTAGCGCCTCCACGGCGCCCACCAGTGCGGCGGCGAGCCAAGCCACGCCGCTGGTGATGCGCATCATCGGTTTCTGCGCCCTGGCGCACCTGATCAATGACCTGATCCAGTCGGTGCTGCCGGCGATCTACCCGATGCTCAAGGCCAACTACGACCTGAGCTTCGCCCAGATCGGCATGATTACCCTGACGTTCCAGATCACCGCCTCGCTGCTGCAGCCTTGGGTTGGCTTTTTCACCGATCGCCGACCGGCGCCGAACCTGCTGCCGCTGGGCACCCTGTGTACCCTGGTGGGTATAGTGATGCTGGCCTTCGTCGGCAGCTTCCCCATGATTCTGCTGGCCTCGGCGCTGGTGGGGATCGGTTCGTCGACCTTCCACCCGGAAACCTCGCGTATTGCGCGCCTGGCCTCGGGCGGGCGCTTCGGCCTGGCCCAGTCGACCTTCCAGGTCGGCGGCAACACTGGATCTGCGCTGGGCCCACTGCTGGCGGCGGCCATTGTCATTCCGTTCGGCCAGAGCCACGTGGCCTGGTTCGGCCTGGCTGCGCTGTTCTTCCTCGGCGTCACCCTGATGCTGCGTGGCTGGTACAAGGAGCACCTCAACCAGGCCAAGGCGCGCAAGGCAGTGCAGGCGACCCACGGCATTTCCCGCGGGCGGGTGGTCGCAGCGCTGATCGTGCTGGGCCTGCTGGTGTTCTCCAAGTACTTCTACATGGCCAGCTTTACCAGCTACTTCACCTTCTACCTGATCGAGAAGTTCGATGTGTCGGTGGCCAGCTCGCAGCTGCACCTGTTCCTGTTCCTCGGTGCGGTGGCGGCAGGTACCTTCTTTGGCGGGCCGATCGGTGACCGCATCGGGCGCAAGGCGGTGATCTGGTTCTCGATCCTCGGCGTGGCGCCGTTCACCCTGGTACTGCCGTATGCCGACCTGTTCTGGACCACCGTATTGAGCGTGGTGATCGGCTTTATCCTGGCTTCGGCGTTTTCCGCGATCGTGGTGTATGCGCAGGAGCTGGTGCCGGGCAGCGTGGGCATGATTGCCGGGATCTTCTTCGGGCTGATGTTCGGCTTTGGTGGCATCGGTGCAGCCTTGCTGGGGTATGTGGCGGACCTGCGTGGCATCGAGTACGTGTACGAGGTGTGTTCGTTCCTGCCGTTGTTCGGATTGCTGGCGGTGTTCTTGCCAAGTACCGGCAAGCGCTGAGGTTGCCGGGGCTGCTTTGCAGCCCATCGCGACACAAGGCCGCTCCTACAGGGGACTGCGTACTGTTGTAGGAGCGGCCTTGTGTCGCGAAAGGGCCTCATAGAGGCCCCCTGGGCAATTGACGAGCCAACCTGCGGTGGCCTAGAGTCCGCCTTTTCCCAACCACCTGCGTAGTAGTCAAAGCAATGTGCCGTACCCAGTCCCTGCCAAACGCCCGCCAGCCTGCCTTCCAGGCCCTGCGTCGCGCGTGGCCGAGCGATACGGTGCTCAAGCGTCGCCGCAGCGTGCTGTTTGCCTTCACCTTCTCGCCACACCTCGCCTGAACTGATCTGCGCTTTCGCGTCGCTCGCCGCCCTGGCGTGCGCGCCTGTGTCTGCACGTCTTTTCGGTTTGCAAGGAGTGGTACATGAACATGCGTTTGCTGGCGGGCCTGTTGTTCGCCGTTTCGGTCGTGGGTTTCAGTTTGGGGGCCAGCCTGCCGCTGGTGTCGTTGCGCCTGCATGAAGCCGGTGCGAGCACCCTGGAAATCGGCATCATCTCGGCCATCCCCGCTGCGGGCATGATGCTCTCGGCGTTCCTGGTCGACGCCTGCTGTCGCCACCTCACCCGGCGCACCATCTACCTGCTGTGCTTCAGCCTGTGCACGCTCAGCATTGGCTTGCTCGAGTCGGCGTTCGGCTCGCTGTGGCTGCTGGCGTTGTTGCGCCTGGGCCTGGGGCTGGGCATGGGTATCGCCATCATCCTCGGCGAGTCGTGGGTCAACGAACTGTGCCCGGAGCACAACCGCGGCAAGATCATGGCCCTGTACGCCACCAGCTTCACCGGCTTCCAGGTGCTCGGCCCGGCCATGCTGGCGGTGCTGGGCGCCGACAGCCCATGGATCACCGGTGTGGTCACCGCCTGCTATGGCCTGGCGCTGCTGTGCATCGTGCTGACCGTGCCCAACGACCATGTGGAACATGAAGAGGGTGAAAAGAGCTTCGGCCTGGCCGGTTTCTTCCGTGTGGCGCCGGCGTTGTGCGTGGCGGTGCTGTTCTTCTCGTTCTTCGATGCCGTGGTGCTGTCGCTGCTGCCGGTGTATGCCACCAGCCATGGCTTTGCCGTGGGCGTGGCGGCGCTGATGGTGACCGTGGTGTTTGCCGGTGACATGTTGTTCCAGTTGCCGCTTGGCTGGTTGGCCGACCGGGTGGAGCGCACCGGGCTGCACCTGGTATGCGGGCTGCTGGCGATGGCGATCGGTATCGGCCTGCCCTGGCTGCTGAACCTGACCTGGCTGCTGTGGCCGCTGCTGGTGCTGCTGGGCGCCGTGGCAGGGGGCATCTATACGCTGGCGCTGGTGCTGATCGGGCAGCGCTTCAAGGGGCAGGACCTGGTTACCGCCAATGCCAGCGTGGGCTTGCTGTGGGGTGTGGGTAGCCTGGTCGGGCCGCTGGTCAGCGGTGCGGCGATGGATGTGGCGCCGCATGGTCTGCCCATCGCGCTGGCGCTGATGGCCGGGTTGTTCGTGTGTTTTGCCCGGCAGTCTTACCGGCGCGCGGGGCGGTTGCGGGCGGTGGCGGACTGACGTCCTCCAGGGCTGCGCAATACCTGTGGGAGCGGCCTTGTGTCGCGAAAGGGCCGCAAAGCGGCCCCAGCAATCTGTCCGGGGCAGTTGAAACCCTGGGGCCGCTTCGCGGCCCTTTCGCGACACAAGGCCGCTCCCACAAGGCGACCGTGTTGCCCTTTCAGAAACTCCCGCGCAAGGTCACCGACACATTGCGCGGCTCCCCCCAGTAGTACCCCGTCGCCGTGGTACCGATCTGCCGGTAGTACTTTTTGTCGAAGATGTTGTTGGCGTTCAGTTGCACTGAGTAGTTGTCGTTGATGCGATAACCGAGCATGCCGTTGTACACCGCATACCCCGCCTGGGTCGCCTTGGCCGTGCCGCTTTCGGAATAGATGTCGCTCTGCGCCTGCACGCCGCCGCCAATGGTCCAGGCATCCAGCGTGCCCGGCAGGCGGTAGCTGGTGAACAGCCGCAGCATGTGCTCCGGGTCGGTGGTGCGGATCGCGTTGCCATTGGTGGCTGCCGAGTTCTTCAGGTACTCGGTGGTGTTGTAGGTGTAGCCACCGGTGACCTGCCAGCCCGGCAGCACTTCGCCGGAAATCTCCAGGTCGATGCCCTCGCTGCGGCTCTTGCCCGAGGCGATCTTGCAACGGCCGGTGGTGCCGTTGCAGCCGATCTCCGTGGACATGTCATCCACCGGCGTACCCACCTGGTTGATACGGAAAAACGCCAGGCTGGTGTTCAACCGGCCATCGTAGAACTCGCCCTTGATGCCCGTTTCGTAGGCTTCGCCGATGATCGGGTCGAGCACCGAGTTGTTCTTGTCCACCACTGTCTGCGGGCTGAATATCTCGGTGTAGCTGGCGTACACGCTGAAGTTGTCATTCAGGTCGTAGATCAGCGCCGCGTACGGCACGATCTTCTCATCGACGCTGAACTTGCCGTTGGCTCCGGTGTTGTTTTCCTGCTCGTAGTCATACCAGTTGGCCCGCGCGCCGATGATAGCGGTCAGCGGTTCGGCCAGCGAAATGCGCCAGGTGGCGTGCGCAGCTTGCTGGGTGGTACGGGTGCGCACCGGGTGTGCGGTGATGTCGATGTCCGGCTCGGGCAGGCTGGTTTTCGGGTCCCAGTAGCGGATGTCGTACAGCCCGGAAATTACCCGGTTGGTGGCCGACGCGTAGGAGTCGTTGCGAATCCGTTCGACGCCGACCATCAGCTCGTGGGTGCGGCCAAACAGGTCGAACGGGCCGTTGAGGGTGGCGCTCAGGTTGTTCTGCAGGCTTTCGCCGCCGTCGCCTTCGGTAACCTGGTATTGCATCAGGTACGGGTTGCCGGTGGGGTTCAGGTTGGCCGGTGCGCGCTCCATGTAGGTTTGCTTGAAGCCATGGTCGTCCAGCTCGAAGTGGGTACGCAGGGCCATCAGCTTCAGCGTCCAGTCGTTGTCGAAGCGGTGTTCCAGTTCGGCAAAGGTGTTCAGGTTGCTGCGGTCCCAGCGGTTCCAGTCGGCGCCCAGGTAGGTGCTGCGGCCGAAGGGCAGGGGGGCGCCGCTGGCGTCGGCGGGCAGGTTGCCCCAGGCGCCAGTGGCGTCGAGCTTGGTCCACTCGACACCGGTGGTCAGCGTGGTGCTGTCGTCCAGATCGAAGGCCAGCGAGCCGCCGAACGCTTCCTTGCGCTCCATGCGCGAGTCCTGGAACAGGTCGCGGTCGTCATGCACGGCGATCACCCGCCCGCGTACGTTGCCGGTTTCGGTCAGCGGGCCGGAGATATCGGCCACATAGCGCTGGGCATTCCACGAGCCCAGGGTCACGCTGCCCGTAGCCTGGAAGTCATGGGTCGGGCGCTTGCGCACCAGGTTCACCGTGCCCGACGGGTTGCCGGCGCCACGCAGCATGCCGGTGGCGCCGCGCAGCACTTCGGCGCGGTCGATGAACGCCGAGTCGGTCTGGATGAACGAACCGCCACCGCTGCTCTGCACCACGGTGGCGCCGTCATACTGGATGGCATCGATGGCAAAGCCACGCGAGTAGTACTGCACCCGCTCGCTGTCGGTGTAGTTGACCACCAGCCCGGGTGTCTGCTCCAGCAGGTTGGTCAGGTTGGTGATGTTCTGGTCATCGATGCGCTGGCGGGTTATCACGCTGACCGATTGCGGGGTATGGCGCAGGGTTTGCGGCATCTTGCCGATGGTCACTTCGCCGGTAGTGTAGGAGCCGGTGTGCTCGGTGGTTTCGCCCAGGCGGTCGCTGGAAATGCTGGTCGCGCCCAGCTCAAGGGCGTTTCCCACATCCAGCGCCGGGATCAGCAGGAAGCTGGTTGCGCTTTCCTGCTGGACCTGCACGTTGCTGCCCTGCAACAGAATCGATAGCGCCCCTGCACTGTCATGCCGGCCCTGCACGCCGCGGGTGGTCTTGCCTTGCAGGCTGTTCGCGTCGAACGACAGGCTCAGGCCGCCCTGGCGGGCCAACTGGTCCAGCGCCGGGGCCAGCGGGCCGGCCGGGATGTTCCAGTCGGTCTGCTGGCTCTGGCTGGCCACTGCAGCCTGGGCCATGGCCGGGAAGGCACCGCCAGCTGCCAGGCCAAGGCCGAACACGGCCGCGCGCACGGCACGGCGCAGCCTGTCGTTGCGAGGGGAACACGGGGCAATCATGAAGCGCTCCTGAAGGTTGTGAAGACCACTTTTCGGGTTTTGTTCCTTCAGGCCGGACGAGAATGAGATTCCACCTCATTTATTTTCGGAAATTTTCAGGCCGCACCGATGCTCACCCAATAACGCGTGCGGTAGTCGACCCGCACCGGCAGGCTGCGGGTGAGCAGCTGCAGGATCTGCCCGGTGTCGGCCAGCTGGTAGGTACCGGACACCTTCAGGTCTGCCACTTCCGGGGCACAGCGCAGCAGGCCCGGGCGGTAACGCGCCAGCTCGGCGATGAACTCGCCCAGCGGCATCTGCTGCACGCTGAGCACGCCGTCGGTCCAGCCCCAGGGGTCGCTGTGCAGCGTCACCGCCTGGAAGCTGCCGCTGGCCCACACCTGCAAGGTTTCGCCTGGCAGCACCCGACGTGGCGAGGCCGAGGTGGGGAACAGCGTGACGTCGCCCCGGCGTACCGCCAGCAACAGGCCCTGGTCGTTCTCGCGCAGCAGCAGTTGGCCGTCGAGGGTGGCCAGTTGGCCAATGTGGGTGTCGATGCGGAACGGGCGGTTATCGTTGGGGTTGCTGTCCAGGCTCACCTCGCCACGCACCAGTTGCAGCCGGCGCTGCTCGGCGCTGTAACGCAGGTCGATGGCGCTGGCGGTATTGAGCTGGATGCGGCTGCCATCGCTGCCTTGCAACTGGCGGCGTTCGCCGGTGGCAGTGCTGCTGTCGGCCAGCAGCTGGGGTATGCCCAACGGTTCGCGCGCGGCCCAGCCCAGGCTGCCGCCCACGGCCAGCACGGCCAGCAGCTTGAGGTGGTCGCGGCGGCTGATGCGCTGGCGCTGGCTGCCATCCAGAGTGCGGCGGCTCAGGCCCTTGGGCAGCCCGGCCAGTTCGTCACTGAGGTGGCTGACCCGCTGCCAGGCCAAGGGGTTGTCCGGATGGCTGGCCAGCCAGTGCTGGAACTGCTGCTCGGTACGCGGGCAGGGGCAGTCGAAGCGCAGCTTCACCAGCCAGTCGATGGCCTGGTCGACCTGCGCCTGCGCGGGCGCGCTGTCAGGCGTCGGCATAGCGCAACCGGTAGCAGACGCCCAGGGCCTTGGCCAGGTCCCGCTCGACGGTGGCCCGCGACACACCCAGGCGCAAGGCGATCTGCACGATGCTCAAACCATCGAGCTGAGCCAGCAGGAAAGCCTGGCGGGCACGCGGTTTCAGCTGGTGCAGGGCAAGGTCGAGGCGCGCCAGGGTATCCAGGATGACCAGTCGATCTTCTTCGCTGGGCACTTCGGCTTCGGGGAGGTGAGCCAGGCTTTCCTGGTAGGCCCGTTCCAGCGCGCGGCGGCGGAACTGGTCGATCATCAGGCCGCGGGCGATGCTGCTGAGGTAGGCGCGTGGCTCCTTCAGCGGCGAAAGCTGGCGGGCCCGCAACAGCCGCACGAAGGTATCCTGGGCCAGGTCGGCGGCATGCTCGCTGCAACCGACCCGGCTGCGCAGCCAGCCGCTGAGCCAACGGTGGTGGGCCTGGTAGAGCAGAGCGACCTCGGTCGGCTTGAGCGTGTCGTTGATCCGCATCTTGGCGAAGGCCCGGTCCTGTGGATATATGCGATTGTGAATAGTTCTCAATTCTATGCGGGGACGATGACGCGGAGCAATGGCATGCCAGGAATTAGCCGCGCAAGAACCGGCGTTTGCCCGATGAACGGCTGCGCTAAGCTGGACCTGCAATCGACTTGATGGAGGTGTCATGATCCGGGCCGACCTTTCGCCTGACGCGTACCGCGAGGCCACCGAATACCTGGCGGCGCTCGACCCGGACTGGTCGCGGCATATCGCGGCGACCGGGCCTTGCCTGCACCAGGCCACGCCGGGGCGTGAGCCTTACGAGGTGTTGGTGCGGGCGATTGCCTACCAGCAACTGCATGCCCGTGCTGCCGAGGCAATTCTTGGGCGCTTGCTGGCGCTGTTCCCGGAGGCTGCGTTCCCAGGGCCGGAGCAGTTGTTGGCGGTTACACCAGAAACCATGCGCGCCTGTGGTTTTTCCGCGAGCAAGATGGCGACGATCCAGGGTATTGCCCAGGGCCGCCTGGATGGCCTGGTGCCGAGCCGGGAAGAGGCACTGGCCATGGCTGACGAGGCGTTGATCGAACGGCTGGTGGCATTGCGCGGGGTAGGGCGGTGGACGGTGGAGATGTTGCTGATCTACAGCCTGGCGCGTTCGGACGTTCTGCCGGTCGACGATTTTGGCGTGCGCGAGGGGTATCGGCGGCTGAAAGGGCTGGACAAGGCGCCGACACCGGCGCAAATGCGTTCGCTGGGTGGCGGCTGGCGGCCATACCGTACCGTGGCGGCCTGGTACCTGTGGCGGGCCTGAGGTCTTGCACCGCCTGTGCCGGCCTCTTCGCGGGTAAACCCGCTCCCACAGGTACTGCATCGACTTACAAAGCTGTGGAAGTGCCTGTGGGAGCGGGTTTACCCGCGAAGAGGCCGGCACAGGCAACAACCTATCTGGACATTTACCAATGAACCTCTACACCACCCCCGACCAACGCTGGCAAGCCGTAGAATCCCGCGAAACCGCCGCCACCGGCCACTTCGTCTACGCCGTGCGCACCACCGGCATCTACTGCCACCCCGGTTGCAAATCGCGCCTCGCCAAACGAATCAACGTCGAGTTCTACGACACCCCAGCCGCCGCCGAAGCCGCCGGCTACCGCGCCTGTAAACGTTGCACCGCCACCACCAGCGCCAGCGCCACCCGCCACAGCCAGCTGGTCACCCGCGCCTGCCGGCTGATCGAAGCCAGCGACCCCGCGCCCAGCCTCGATCAACTCAGCGCCCAACTGGCCGTCAGCCCTTTCCACCTGCACCGCCTGTTCAAGGCCGAAACCGGCCTCACCCCCAAGGCCTACGCAACCGCTTTCCGTGCCCGGCGCCTGCGCGCGCACCTGGAAGATGGCCAGCGCTCTGTCACCGATGCCATCTATGACGCCGGCTACAACTCCAACAGCCGTTTCTACGAAAGCGCCGACCAGCGCCTGGGCATGCGCCCGCGGCAATACCGCGCCGGCGGCGCCGGGGCAACCATCCACTTCGCCCTCGGCCAGTGCTCTCTGGGCGCGATCCTGGTGGCCCAGAGCGAGAAGGGCATTTGCGCGATCCTGCTGGGCGACGACCCCGAGGCCCTGCTGCGCGACCTGCAGGACCAGTTCCCCAAGGCCCACCTGGTCGGTGGCGACAGTGCCTACGAACGGTTGGTCGCCGAGGTGGTGGGCTTCGTCGAAGCCCCGGCGCTGGGCCTGGCCTTGCCCCTGGATGTGCAAGGCACTGCGTTCCAGGAGCGGGTGTGGCAGGCCCTGCGCGAGGTGCCGGCCGGCAGCCGGGTCAGCTACACCGACATCGCCGAGCGCATCGGCGCGCCCAAGGCGGTGCGTGCGGTGGCCATGGCCTGCGCGGCCAACCACATCGCTGTGGCCATCCCATGTCATCGGGTGGTGCGCCGCGACGGCGACATCAGCGGCTACCGCTGGGGCGTCGAGCGCAAACAGCAACTGCTCAAACGAGAAACGGCACTCTCCTGATTGCCTGAAGCCGCGTAGAATCCCCCGCCAAATCGAATTGTAAAGAGGAATATTCGATGAGGCGTGTCAGCCTTGCCCGTTTTTGCCCAGGCCTGATGGTTTTGATGGCCTTGATGCTGGCCATTGCCAGCCCGGCCTGGTCGGCCCCGGCCACGCCCTTGTCCAATCTGGCGGTTGCCGAAGCGAACGTGCTGGATGAAAACGCCAGCATCGAGCAGTTGAGCGATCGACTGGACCAGATCCGCCAGGGTGTCACCAGCGAGGCCAACGACGATCTGCTGTCGCAACTGCGCCTGGGCGCCATGCAGGTCCAGCGCCAGGCCGATGCGTTAAGTGCCCTGCGCACCACGGATGTGGAGAAAGTCGACGACAAGCTCAAGGTCATCGGGCCGCTCCAGCCGGACGAGGCCGCCACCCTGACCCAGCAGCGCAAGGAGCTGGAGGCCGAGAAGAAGGCCTTGGTAGCCCAACGGGACCAGGCAACCAAGCTGACCCAGTCGGCCCGCGACCTGTCCACGCAAATCGTCAACCTGCGCCGCAGCCAGTTCAACTCGCAGATCACCAGCCGCGCGGCCTCACCGCTGAGCCCGGCGTTCTGGCAGAGCATCATTCGCCCCACCCAGGACGACGTGGCACGCCTGCGTGACCTGCGTGGCGAGACGGCCGATGCCATCGGTAGTGCCTTCAGCGCCGAAAATCGCTGGCTGTTCATTACCAGCCTGGTGGCGGCAATCCTGGTCTGGACCTTGGTGCGCCGCGTGCTCGAGCGCCTTCTGGCCGACGCCATGGTCAGCTGGCTACCCGAAGGCCGCCTGCGCCGCAGCTCATTGGCGCTGGGCGTGAGCCTGGCAACCCTGGGTACCATCGCCGGTTCGGTCTCGCTGCTGCGATGGGGGCTGGAGAGCAGCGCCGAGCTGGGCGCCGATATTGCCAGCCTGGCCAACCATGTACTTGCCCTGGTGGTGTTCAGCGCCTTCATCACCGGCCTGGGCCGCGCCATGCTGATGCTGCAACGCCCGTCCTGGCGCCTGCCGCCGATTCACGACGAAGTGGCCAGCGCCCTGGGCTGGTTCCCCAAGGTGCTGGCATTGGCGCTGATGGTCATGATGACCATGGAGCGCATCAACAGCGTGATCGGTGCCAGCCTGGCGCTGACCGTGGCGGTCAACGGCCTGACCGCGCTGGTAGTGGCGGTCACCTTCGCCGGTGCGCTGCTGCGTTACCGCCGCACCCTGCGCAAGCATGACCTGGAGCGCCCCACGGGCCTGGCCGGGCTGATCCCGTTCGTGATGGTCATCTGGCTGACGCTGATCCTGCTGGCCCTGCTCGCCGGTTACCTGACACTCGCCTACTTCCTCACCGCCAAGCTGCTGTGGGTCAGCCTGGTGATCACCTGTGCCTACCTGCTGACCACGTTCTTTGGCGACCTCTGCGAAACCCTGCTGTCGCCCCGCCAGCCCGGCGGCCTGGCGCTGGCCTCGACCTTGGGCTTGGCGCCGCGTCACCAGGCGCAGGCCAGTACCATCCTGGCCGGCATCGGCCGCACCGTGGTGCTGTTCCTGGCGTTGTTGCTGGCATTGATGCCATCGGGCACCAGCCCCAGCGAACTGCTGCTGAGCCTGGGTGATTGGGACGAGACCGGCGGAAAGCTGCTGGGCAACATGAACATTGTCCCCCAGGACATCCTGTTGGCGGTGGTGATGTTCCTCGGCGGCCTGTTCGCCATCCGCGTGGTCAAGCGCTGGCTGAGCGATCGTCTGCTGCCGGAAACCGACATGGACGCCGGCATGCGTGCCTCGCTGGTGACCCTGGTGGGTTACCTGGGCTTCATCTTCCTGGCCATGCTGGTGATGTCGACCCTGCGCATCAACCTCACCAGCCTGACCTGGGTGGTCAGTGCCCTGTCGGTGGGTATCGGTTTCGGCTTGCAGCAGATCGTGCAGAACTTCATTTCCGGCCTGATCCTGCTGACCGAGCGCCCGGTCAAGGTGGGCGACTGGGTCAGCCTGGCGGGCGTCGAGGGCGACATTCGCCGTATCAACGTGCGCGCCACCGAGATCCAGATGTCCGACCGCTCGACGGTTATCGTGCCCAACTCGCAGTTCATCTCGCAGAACGTGCGCAACGTGACCATGGGCAATGCCCTTGGCGTGGTCGGCATTACCCTGACCATGCCGCTGGAGACCGATGCCAACCGCGTGCGTGAACTGCTGCTGGCGGCTTACCAGGAGCACGAGGCGATTCTGGATGCGCCGGCCACCTCGGTCACCTTCAAGGACCTGACCAGCAGCGGCATGGTGATAGGTGTGAGTGGTTACGTGGCGGGGCCGCGGCAGGTGTCCGGTACGCGCAGTGACCTGTTGTTCACCATTCTTGGGCGCCTGCGTGATGAAGGTATTGCCCTGTCGTCGCCGCAGAGCATGGTGTTGGTGCAAGAGAATGCACGGCCGGCTGACGAGCCGGTGTGAGCATCGGGGGCTGCGTTGCAGCCCATCGCGACACAAGGCCGCTCCTACAGGAAATGTGCAGTCCCTGTAGGAGCGGCCTTGTGTCGCGATAGGGGCGCAAGGCGCCCCCAATCCTCAATGCTGCTTGGCCTGCCTGATCCTCAGCAAAATCACCAGCAACACCAACAGCACAGGCGGCGCCATGGCCAACAGCCCATCCCGCGCCGTCAGCCCCAACCCCAGCACATTCAGCCCGCCATACAGCAGCTTGAACAAGTTCAGCAGGTAGTAGGTGATGGCAATGATCGACAGCCCCTCCACCGCCCGCTGGATCTTCACCTGGGCATCGGCCCGGGCATTGAGGCTGCGCAGGATCTCGGCGTTCTGTTCTTCCATCTCCACTTGTACCCGTGCCTGCAACAGGTCGCCCAGGTTGGCCACATTCTTCGCCAACTGCTCCAGGCGCTGCTCGGTGGCCGCGCAGTAGCGCACGGTCGGTTTGAACCGGCGTTCGATGAACACCCCCAGGCGCTGGCAGTCGCCCACATGGCTTTCCCGCAGCTCGCCCAGGCGCTCGAACACCAGTTGCGCATAGGCTTGCGTGGCACCGAAGCGGTGGCGGGTTTTCACCGTGCGGCTGACTACCTGGCGTGACAGGTGGGCAATGGCCTCCAGCAACCCTTTGGAATCATGGCCATCGACCCCGGCACTGCGCTCCGAGAGGCTGACCAGGGTTTTGTCGAAGGCATCCAGTTCCTGGCTCAGGTCCTTGGCCGTGGTCAAGGTCAGCGAGGCCATCATGCGGTAGGTCTCGATCTCCAGCAGACGGCGGATCATGCGGCCCTGGCGGTAGGCATTGAGGCGACGGTTGATGAACAGGAAGCGGTTGGTGCCGTCTTCGGTCAGGCGAAAATCGCTCCACACCACCGCATCGCCACCGCCGACGCAGGAGCCGCACGGGTCCTTGAAACCGTAGTGGGGCAGGTCCAGTTCCTGTTCGTCACGGACCAGCACCTGCACCGCGTTGATCACCTGCGCCGCTTGCGGGGCGATAGCCTCGGCCAGCACCGGCGGCAGCGTTTGCCACTCGGTGTCGGCGGCAGTGCAGGGCACCACCAGGGTCAGGGTGAAGAACTCGGTGTGCCGTTCCCACTTGAACGGATGACCATCCAGGCGGGTGATGCCTTGGGCGGCAGCGGTGTCCAGGGCATCCGGGCAGCAGCGTTGCAGCAGTGCCGCACAGGCAGCATCGCCGCCGAGCAAGGCCAGGTGGAAGACATGCGCCGGGCCGTCGAAATACAGCGACGGGCGGGCGTGCAGTTCGTTGTGCAAGGCGGTGCGTTGAGGGTGCATGGGTGGTCCGGCCTGGTGTTGTGATTGTGGGGGTACCAGGAAGTGGGACTTTGCGGGGGGAGGGGAAAGTCACGCGGGCGCAGAGTTTTGTGTCGCCTGTGCCGGCCTCTTCGCGGGCAAGCCCGCTCCCACAGGTAGCACGCTGCCCTTCAGGCCTGCGCCGCAAAGAAGTCCCGGTATCATTACTGTTCGGGCTTTTCAGCGAACAGCTGATCTGCGATTTGCTTCCCTCGCTCCATGCCTTCAGGTGTCAACCGAACTGATTTCGCCTTGCCCCGCGGTTGAGTAATAAAGCCCTGCTCATGCAGATTGTTCATTACCTCGAAGTCAAAACCTTTCCAGGCACTGCCTCCGTTGAAGCTGAAGGTGGCTAACAGGGCAAGTACAGCTTCTTCGATCAACTTGTCGTCATAGGTCATGATCTCGGCCTCGTTCAGTGCAGCATCTATGTGTCGCTGCCAGCGACATGTTTGCCAAACGTGTTCTCGAAATGGCGTTTTTGCGACACATCCTGTGAAGCCTGTACCGGCCTCTTCGCGGGCCTTATTCGCGGTTCAACAGCAACTGGTTGAGCGCCCGGGTCATTTGCACGTTATGCACAGTATTGACCAACAACCCGATGCCCGGTTCGCCAGCGTTGGCGCAGATGTATTCGTCGAGGCTGTCCTCGATGCCAAGCAGCAACTGCGAGACGTATCGCAGTGCCTCGGGTGAGGGCAAGTCGTTGTTGATGGTGTAGAACGGGCGGGAGCCAGGTTTTACAGGTGGATCGGGCACAAGTTTATTCATTGCGTTTCCCCAGGTCGGTCAGGAGCTACCACCCCATTCCCTCTCACAGGATCGGGTGGCAGCCGTACGCGGGGTGAGAGACCGGAGACCTAGGAACCCGGCCAGGACCAAGCCTGCCCGCGCACAGCTACCGTTGAGGTTGCAACCAGATCAGCACGGGCTCTCACACCCGGTCGCCATTTGTGACGACCCGGGGAAATTAGCCCTGATGCTCCTGTTCAACAACAGAGAAACGGCTGCGGCGCGGGTAGGATAATTCCCAAGCTACTTCCAGCTGAAGCATTTGGTTTCAGGTTGGGAAAAGTCTTACATCTGAGGGGCCAAGGCGAGGGCTTCGTCCTCGATCGCCGGCAAGCCAGCTCCCACAGGGATTGCATATGGCTTGCCGGCGAAAGGGCCGCAAAGCGGCCCCGGAAACCTCAACCCAGACAGCGCGTCACATGCTTGACCGATTGGTAGGCCGACAACCCCCAAGGCCCCAGCTCACGCCCGATCCCGCTGCCCTTGGTGCCACCCCACGAGGTCTCGACGAACACCGCCTGCACCGAGTTGATCCACACATGGCCAACCTCCAGCGCATCGGCCACCCGCTCGGCGCGCTCCAGGTCGGCGGAGCACACCGTAGCCACCAGCCCGAAGCGGCTATCGTTGGCCTCGGCAATCGCCTGTTCCTCGGTCGCAAAGCGACGCGCGCACAGCACCGGGCCAAAGATTTCCTCGGTCCACAGGCGGCTGTCTTTCGGCACATCGGCATACAGCGTCGGGCTGACGAACCAGCCATCACGGTCCAGCGCCTTGCCACCGGCCAGACACTGCAGGCCTTCCTCACGCGCCGTGGCAAAGTAGCCGGCCACCTTCAGCCACTGCGCCTGGCTGGTCAGCGGCCCCATTTCGACCTCTTCGGTCAATGGATTACCGACCCGTAGCTGTTCCAGTGCGGCCTGCAAACGCGGCAGCAATGCATCGGCAATGCCGTCCTGCACCAGCAGCCGCGAAGTGGCCGAGCACATCTGCCCGGCGTTCCAGGTAATGCCGGCGACGATCCACTCCACCGCCTGGCCCACGTCGCAATCATCGAACACCACGATCGCCGACTTGCCGCCCAGCTCCAGCGTCACTGGCCGGCACTGCGCCGAAGCGCTGCGCATTACCTGGCTGCCGACACTATTGCTGCCGGTGAACGACAGCTTGTCCAGGCCATTGTGGTTGCTCAGCGCAGCACCGGTCTCGGCCTTGCCGTTGACGATGTTCAGCACCCCGGGCGGCAGCCCCAGGGCATCGGCGATCTGGCCGTAGGCCTGTTCGATCAGCGGGGTGACTTCCGACGGCTTGAGCACCACGGTGCAACCGGCGGCCAGGGCCGGGGCGAGCTTCCAGGCGCTGGTCACCAGCGGGAAGTTCCATGGCACGATCAGGCCGACCACGCCCACCGGTTCCAGGCGGGTACGAGCGCTGAAGCCCGGCGCAGCCAACGGTACTTCAATGTTCTTCGATGGCAGTTGCTCGGCCAGTTCGGCGTAGTAGCCGAAGGTGGCGATAGCGTCGTCCAGGTCGATTTCCGCCTCGTGACGTGGCTTGCCGTTGTTGCGCATCTGCAAGGTGATCAACGCTTCGCGGCGCTGCCCGAGCTGTTCGGCAAAGCCGCGCAGGTAGGCGGCGCGTTCGCTGGCGCTGGTGTTTTTCCAGGCGGGCAGGGCGCCACGGGCAGCGGTCACGGCCTGGTCTACCTGGGCGACGCTGGCGGCCATCAGTTCGGCAAACGGTTGCCCAAGGGCCGGGTCATTGACGCTGATGCAGTCGCTGCCCTGGCCTTCGACCCAGCGGCCGGCAATGTAGTGGGAAGTGGTCATGGTCGGTTTCCAGTCAGGCCATTTCGGCGGTGGTTACCGGCGTGTGCGCGGTGCTTTTGCAACGCACCCAACGCGGGCCCTGGGGGCCATACACTCCGGCAGGTTCGGGGAACAGGTTGAGCAGCAGCAGGTACAGCACGCCGGCCAGCCCCAGGGTGACAGGCAGGCTCAGGTCGATGCCGCCGGCCAGGTCGCCCAGCGGGCCGACGAACTGCCCTGGCAGGTTGACGAAGCACAGGCCCACCGCCGCGCTGGGGATCCACGCCCCCATGCCGCGCCAGTTCCAGCCATGCAGGAACCAGTAGTGGCCGCCACGCTGGCCGCGGGTGAACACCTGCAGGTCGTCGGCATGGTAGAAGCCGCGGCGGGTGATCAGGCCGAGGCTCATGATCACCATCCACGGGCTGGTGCAGGTGATGATCAGCACGGCGAAGGTCGACACGCTCTGCACCAGGTTGAAGGTGAAGCGGCCGACGAAGATGAAGCCGATCGCCAGCACGCCGATCAGCAGTGTGGCGCCGGCACGGCTGAGCAGGCGTGGGAACACGCTGGACATGTCCAGGCCGGTGCCGTACAGCGCCGTGGTGCCGGTGGACATGCCGCCGATCACCGCAATCAGGCACACCGGCAGGAAGAACCAGCTTGGCGCCACCGCCAGCAGGCCACCGACGTAGTTGTTGGCGGCGATGTAGTCCGGTGCCTGGGTGGCCACCAGGGTGGCGGTGCACAGGCCGAACAGGAACGGGATCAGTGTCGCGCCCTGGGCCGCGATCACCGCCAGCATGATGCGCGCCTTGGGCGTTTCACGCGGGATGTAGCGCGACCAGTCGCCGAGGAACGCACCGAACGACACCGGGTTGCTCATGGCCAGGATCGCCGCACCGACGAATGCCGCCCAGAAGCCCGCCTGACCGAGGTTTACGCTGCCCGCATAACCAGCGTCGAACGGCCCGGCAAAGGCAACGATGCCCAGCAGGAACAGCAGGCTCGAGGCCCACACGGCAATCTTGTTGACCCACAGCATGAAGCGGAAGCCGAAGATGCACACCACCAGCACCAGCACCGCGAACAGGCCATAGGCCAGGCCCAGGGTCAGGTCGGTTTCCGGCAGGCCGGCCAGGCGCTTGGCGCCGCCGACCAGGGCGTCGCCCGAGCTCCACACCGACAGCGAAAAGAACGCCACCGCGGTGAGCAGCGACAGGAACGAACCGACGATGCGCCCGTGCACGCCAAAGTGCGCACCCGACGATACTGCGTTGTTGGTGCCGTTGAGGGCGCCGAACAGGCCCATGGGCGCAAGGATCAGCGCGCCCACGCCGACGCCGAGCAGGATCGCCCACACTCCGGCCTGGAACGACAGCCCGAACAGCACCGGGAAGCTGCCCAGCACGGCCGTGGCGAAGGTATTGGCGCCGCCGAAGATCAGGCGGAACAGGTCCAGCGGGGAGGCGTCGCGTTGATCGTCGGGGATCTGTTCGACGCCGTTGGTCTCGATACCGGTCGAGTGGCTCATGGTGATGCTCCAGCGCGGTTGTTGTGGGCCGGCGCAGTACGCAGGCCTTATTGTGGGTGCGATGGCAGGGCGGCAGGGCCGCGTAAATGGATGATCAGGCCGGCGATGCGACCGACAGGTGCTCGTGGCAGGCCAGCCACCTTTCGCCGTGGCGGCGGAAGACAATGGTTTCGCGCTCGCTCAACTGGTGTTCTTCGCCGGCGATGCGGATGTGCGTGGCCACATCATGCATGAAGATCGCCACGTCACCTTGCAGGCTCACCTGGGCATTGCCCGATTCGCAGGCGAGCACCGCAAACCCGTCGGCCTGCCACTGGGCCCAGAGTTGCTCGTAGGCATGGCGCGACAGCAGCGGTTGCGGCAGGGTGTGGAAAAGGAAGGTGGCGTCTTCGCTGAAGCAGGCGAAATAGCGAGCGGTGTCGTTGCTGGCGAATGCCGCAACGAGGTCGGCGGCGGCTTGCCGTACCTGGAGTGTCTGGTCCACAGGAGTGGCCTCACGGTTCTTGTGATTGTGGTGAAGCGATTCTGGTGGCGGTTGGCGAGGGGAAAAATCGCTGCGGGCAAATAATCAGTTCAGGAATTTGTGAAGTGATGGCTGCGCTTTCTTTACCCCCCGCGTGATCTGTGGATTAAGGTGACAGCTGATCCCCATGGGCTGTAGGCAATGAGCAATTACCAACCACCACTGACGGTGACACCCCGCATTCTGGCTCTGGTTGCCGAAATCAGCGAGCAAGTGGGATTGTTGACTGCCTACCGTGATGGCGCGCTGACGCCACAGCTGCGCCGAGGCAACCGTATCCGCACCATCCAGGCGTCGCTCGCCATCGAGAACAACACCCTGAGCGTGGAGCAGGTAACCGCCTTGCTGGATGGCAAGCGGGTTCTGGGCTTGCCACGTGAAATCCAGGAAGTCCGTAACGCGTTCGCGACCTACGATGCGATGCCTGGTTGGCGCGCTGAGTCCCAGGACGATCTGCTCACTGCGCACGGCATGCTGATGCATGGGCTTATAGATGACGCTGGCCGCTACCGGCGTGGAGGGGGGGGCATCTATCGCGGCACTCACCTGCTGCATATGGCGCCACCGGCCAGCCGGGTGGCGACGCTGGTGCGGGATTTGTTGCACTGGCTCGCGAACAACGATTGGCATCCGCTGATTACCAGTTGTGTATTCCACTACGAGTTTGAATTCATCCACCCATTTGCTGACGGTAATGGGCGAATGGGACGGTTATGGCAGACCCTTCTCCTCAGCCAGTGGCGGCCGGTGTTGGCGTACCTGCCGGTGGAAACCGTTATTCGTGAGCAGCAGGACGCTTACTACGCTGCCCTGGCCGCCGCCGACCAAGCTGCTGAAGCAACCCCATTTGTCGAATTCATGCTCGAAGCCTTGTTGCAGGCGCTTATCGAAGCAGAAGACAGTGACCAAGTAACCGACCAAGTAACCGACCAAGTAGCGAGTCTCTTGAATGTGCTGCCTGCAGGCGTTGCTTTGAAGAGCAGCGAATTGATGCACCAGCTGGGCCTCTCGCACCGTGGCACATTCCGCAAGAGTTACTTGTACCCGGCACTCGCTGCCGGGTTGATCGAAATGACCGATCCCGAATCGCCACGGAGCCCCAAACAGCAGTATCGGCGGGTTGCAAGGTAGGTTTCGCGCCGCGCACCCTGTGGGAGCGGGCGTGCCCGTTCTCACAAGACTGCACATAACTCATTGAATTAGCAGGGACCCTGTGGGAGCGGCTTTAGCCGCGAACACCGGCGCAGCCGGTGCCAGGCACCGCGTTGGATTCTTCGCGGCTAAAGCCGCTCCCACAGGGTATGCGGACCGCTTGCGAATTCGGCTCTCTACGCGACAGCGCAGCCCAAAGGGCTTTCCGCTATCCAGCTGTCATCTGACTGCAACGAATATTCAGCAACCTTTCTGCCATCTCCCCGTGCCTCATTGCGAGTTCGAATGGGCCATCCCGCGCTGCATCTGCCACAGGACCACGACCTGTTCGGCCTGCTCTACGCCTTCGCCTTCCGTCCTGGCCAGCCGGGGCGCGAAATCGATTCGGCGCAGTTGTTGCGCACGCTCGGCCAGCCGCTGGAACCTGGCGAGTTTCTCTGGGTGCACCTGAACCTGGCCCACGCTGCCTGCGAACGCTGGCTGCGCACCCACCTGCAGTTGCCCGAAGCCTTCTTCGAAACCCTGCGCGAAGGTTCGCGCTCGACCCGTATCGAACACGCCGACTCGGCGCTGCTGGCGGTGGTCAACGATGTGGTGTTCAACTTCGGCCTGGTGTCCTCGGACATCTCCACGCTGTGGGCCTGCGCCAGCAGCCAGTTGCTGGTGAGCGCGCGGTTGCAGCCGCTGCATTCGGTGGACAAGCTGCGCTCGTCGGTCAAGCATGGCGAGCGCTTTCATTCGTCCATCGAGTTGCTGGTCCATCTGTTGCGCGACCAGGGTGATGTGCTGACCCAGATCGTGCGTGAAACCACCACCAGCGTCGACCGCATCGAAGACCAGTTGCTGTCCCAGCGCCTGAGCGACAACCGCGCCGAACTGGGCAGCATGCGCCGGGTGCTGGTGCGCCTGCAGCGCCTGCTGGCGCTGGAGCCGGGGGCGCTGCTGCGCCTGCTCAACCGGCCGCCCGACTGGCTGCAGGAACAGGACATACGCCAGCTGCGGGCGGCCACAGAAGAGTTCACCCTGGTGATCAGCGACCTCACCGCCCTCGGTGAGCGGATCAAGCTGCTGCAGGAAGAAATCGCCGCCAAGCTCAACGAACAGACCAACCGCACCCTGTTCACCCTGACCGTGGTGACCGTGCTGGCGCTGCCCATCAACATCATCGCCGGTTTCTTCGGCATGAACGTCGGGGGTGTGCCGCTGGCGGAAAACCCCCATGGTTTCTGGGTGCTGGTGGCCCTGGTGGCGACCTTCACCGTGCTGGTGGGGCGCTGGGCGTTTCGCAAGCGGCGCGAGTACTGAAGCGACAATCGTCGGTCAGTTCGCCTCCCGCACTGCACTGAGGAACGCCCGGGTCCGCTCCTGTTGCGGGTTTTCGTAGATCTGCGCCGGCGTCCCCTGTTCGTGGATCTGCCCCTTGTAGAAGAAGCACACTCGATCCGCGAACTCCCTGGCAAAGCCCATCTGATGCGTCACCATCAGCATGGTCAGGTTGTGCTCGCTGCCCAACCGGCGGATCACGTTCAGCACTTCGCCACACAGTTCCGGGTCCAGCGCCGAGGTCACTTCGTCGAACAGCATCACCTTGGGCCGCATCGCCAGCGCCCGGGCAATCGCCACGCGCTGTTGCTGGCCACCGGACAACTGCGACGGGTAATGCTCGAACTTGTTGCCCAGGCCAACCATCTCCAGCAGCTCGGCAGCCCGTTCGCGCGCCTCGGCCGGCTTCACGCCCAACACCTGGACCGGGGCCTCGATCACGTTCTGCAAGGCACTCATGTGCGGGAACAGGTTGAAACTCTGGAACACCATGCCGATCTTCGCCCGCACTTTGCGTACATGGCGCTCGTTGGCGATGAGCTGCGCGCCGTTGCGCCCGGGCATGTGGGTGAGCGATTCGCCATCGACTTCGATCATGCCCTGGTCGATGCCCTCAAGCGTCATCAGTACCCGCAGCAACGTCGACTTGCCCGAGCCGCTGGGGCCGATGATCGCCACCTTTTCGCCGGGGGCGACATCGAGGTTGAGGCCGTCGAGCACGGTGAAGCTGCCGTAGCGTTTGGTCACGTCCCTGAAGCTGACGATCGGTTGGGCAATGGCCGGTGTGGGCATGTGGGTGCCCAGCGGCTGGGTGGCGGTGGCAGTGGCGAAGTGGGTCACAGGGGCGATCATCAGCGGAGCTCCAGGCGCACTTCAAGGCGCCGAACGAGGTAGGCCAGAGCGACGCTCAAGGCCAGGAAGAACAGACCGACCAGGGTGATCGGCTCGAGGTAGCGGAAGCTTTCGGAGCCGATGTTCTTGGCCTGCTGCATGATTTCCACCACGGTGATGGCCGACAGCACCGGGGTGTCCTTGAGCATGGCGATCAGGTAGTTGCCCAACGGCGGCAGGATCGGCCGAATCGCCTGGGGCAGGATGACTGCCCGGTAGGCGGTCCACGGCGCGAAGTTGAGGGCGACCACCGCTTCCCATTGGCTGCGCGCTACCGAGTCGAGGCCGCCGCGGTAAACCTCGGCCAGGTAACAGGCGTAGTGCACGCCGATACCGATGATGCCGGCCTGCATGGCCGTCATGTTGACCCCGTAGTTGGGCAGCACGTAGTAGAGGAAATACACCTGGATCAGCAGCGGCGTACTGCGGATGAACTCGATCAGCAATGCCACCGGCCACGACAGCCAGGCCTGGCGGCTGCGTCGGGCGATGGCCAGAAACAGGCCCAGCACCACTGCGATCAGGAAGCCAACCAAGGTGATGCCCAGGGTTTTCAGCGACGCCTGCAGCAAGTCGGGCAGGATTTGCGCGACGTAGTTCCAGTCCCAGAAATTCATGACAGGCTCCCCCGCAGGCGACCGCGGCTCAGGCGCCGTTCGACCCGACGCATGAGGAAGTTGATGACCTGCGCCAGGACGAAGTAGAGCAGCAGGGTGAGGCTGAAGATTTCCAGGGTCTGGAAGGTCGCCTGGTCCAGCTGACGGGCGCGGAAGCTAAGGTCCGACAGGGTGATCAGCGACACCAGCGAGGTGTTCTTCAGCAGTTCGATCAGCAGGTTGGTGCCAGGTGCGATGGCCGCCAGCAATGCCTGCGGCAGGATGATCCGCCGGAAGCGGATGGTGGCGGGCATGTTCAGCGCGGTGCAGGCTTCGTACTGCCCCTTGGCCACCGAGCTGATCGCCCCGCGCATCACTTCGGCACCGTAGGCACCGATATGCAGCCCGAGGCCGACGATGGCCACGGTGTAGGCGCTGAGTTCGAGGTTGAACGGTGGCAGCGGCAATACGAAGAACAGCCAGAACAACTGCACCAGCAACGAGGTGCCGCGGAACAGCTCGATGTAGGCCACGCACAGCCAGCTCAATGGCCGCCATGACGAACGCCGGCCGAGGGCGGCGAGGATCGCGGCGACGATGGCCAGCAGCGAGCCGAAGAAGGTGACCTGGATGGTGATCCAGGCGCCTTGCAGTAACAACGGTATCAATTCACCCATGGTTCGACCTGAATAATCGGTTTACACAGGGAATGGCACGGCAAGCGCCATGCCACCTCGATTCACTGCTGGGCACAGAGCTCGGCGGCGGTCTTGTCAGTCACGTTGCTGCGGTCGAAGCCGAACGGCGCGACGGTCTTCAGATGCTCCTCGCTGCCCAGCCACTTCTTCATCTCGGCGTTGACCGCGTCGCGCAGGGCTTTGTCCTCGGGGCGGAAGGCCAGGGCACCGTAGCCGGTATGGGCCGGGTCATCGGTGAAGTCGCTGATTGCCTCGACCTTGTCGCCACCCTTTTTTGCCAGGCCCTTCATGGTCAGCTGGGTGCCCACGGCAGCATCGGCGCGGCCGGCGCGCACGGCCTGCAACTGGGCGGTGGTGTCCGGCACCTGAAGGATCTGCGCATCCGTGATGCCGGAGTCGCGGGCATAGGCGAGGTTGACCGTGCCGGCCATGATCGCCAGCTTCACGTCCGGGTTCCTGGCGATGTCGGCGTAGCTGTGCAGGTTCTTCGGATTGCCCTGTGCCACCAGCAGGGTGTCGGGCAGGGCGTACTGCGGGTCGGTGAAGATCACCTGCTTGCAGCGTGCCGGGGTGATGTACATGCCGGCGGCAATCACATCGAAGCGCCCGGCGCGCAAGCCCGGGATCAACGAACCCCACTCGGTGAGCACGCCATCGACCTGTTTGATGCCCATTTTCCCGAAGATGATCTTGGCGATTTCCGGTGACTCCCCGGTTACCCGGCCATCGGTCTCGGTGAAGGCGAACGGGGTTTCGTTGGCGTAGCCGATGCGGATGTGGCTGGTTTCCTTGATTTCGTCCAGGCTGGCGGCCTGGGCGCTGGCAAGCACACCGAAGGTGGCACAGGCCATCAGCAGGCGCTGGAAGGGGCGTGGAACGTTGAAAGGCTGGCTCATCAATGAAGCTCCTGTTTGTTATAAAAACCGTCGTCGACGGCTCTGTGTTAGGAGGCAGTGGAGCAAAACAGCGAAAGCAGGTCGGTCTTTTGTTCGAAGCTGCCGGGCAGCGGGAGTTCGACCTTGGGCCGAGCATACAAAAGCTGAAACGGCGATGGCATTGCACTAGGACAATTGCCCGAAGCACTTGTACGGGGGATGCTGTGACCCTGGCCCCGGCAAGTGAAGCGAACATCATGATGCACAGTTGGAAGGCAGCCCTGGACGCCGCCCGCATCGGCGAGTCCAAATACAAGATCCTGGTCCAGGCCGTCACCGGCGAGATCGAGCGCGGCGTATTGGTACATGACCAGCGCCTGCCACCGCAGCGGCAGGTAGCCGATGCCCTGGGCATCAGCGTGCAGACCGTGACCAATGCCTACAAGGAACTGGAGCGCCAAGGCCTGGTGCGTTGCGAGATCGGCCGTGGCAGTTTCGTCAGCCGGCGCATGAGCGACCGTGTGTCGGATGACATCATCGACCTGCCCGAGCGAACCCTGGTCGACTTCTCCATCACCCGCATCCTGCACACCCAGGTGCATGAGCGCATCTGGCGCGACACCTGCGCCGAGCTGGCTTTGGAGGAGGAGCAGCCGTGGATCCATGCCTACCGGCCCATCGCCGGTTTCGAGAGCCACCGCGAGGCGGCGGTGCGCTGGCTTGCCGGCCTGGGCATGCAGGTCGAGCGTGACGATGTGCTGGTCACCAACGGCGCCGCCCACGCCATCTTCCTGGCCCTGGCCTCGCTGGCCGGGCCGGATGATGTGGTGCTGTGCGAGGGGTTGACCGACCATGGCGTGATCGGCAATTCACAGGTGCTCGGTTTTACCCTCAAAGGCCTGGAGATGGACCGCGAGGGTATCAACCCGGAGCATTTCGAGGACATCTGCAGCAACGAGCGGGTGACCGCGCTGGTGTGCACACCCAACCTCAACAACCCGACCGTCAGCCTGATGCCCGACAGCCGCCGCCAGGAGATTGCCGAAATTGCCCGGCGCTTTGGTGTGCATATCATCGAAGATGACGTTTACGGGCCGCTACTGGGTGGCAGCCATGCCAGGCCACTCAGTTCCTATGCGCCGGAGCTGTCGTTCTACTGCACCAGCATGACCAAGTCGGTGCTTACCGGCCTGCGCGTGGGCTATCTGGCCATGCCCAAGCGCCTGGCGCTGCGCACCGAGAGCATCTTGCGGGTCAACAGCTGGATGGCCACGCCCTTGGTGGCGGAGATTGCATCGCGCTGGATCAACGACGGGCGCGCGGCGCAGCTGGTGGCGCTGCAGCGCACCTTGCTGGGCGAGCGTCAGGCGTTGTTGCGTGAATACCTGGGGGATTATGTGCGTGGTCAGCACGCCCATGCCCTGGGGGCGTGGCTGAACATTCCCGAGCGCTGGGAAGTGGACAGCCTGGTGCGTGCCTTGCGCCGCCTGCAGATTGCGGTGACGCCGCCGGAGCCGTTCCTGGTGCGCGGTACACCGCGGCCACGGGCCGTGCGCTTGTGCGTGGGCGCCGAGTGTTCCGAGGCAAAGTTGCGCCAGGCCTTTGGCGATATGCGGGAGTTGTTCGGGCAGTATCCGCAAATCCACGAGCTTTGAGCGGCCTGTACCGGCCTCTTCGCGGGTAAACCCGCTCCCACAGGTTCCGTGCGAGGTTCACGAAATGCGCGATTCCTGTGGGAGCGGGTTTACCCGCGAAGAGGCCGGTACAGGCTAAAACAAATTCCGACGCAAATTGCCCTAGTACATTCATCACGACAATTTTCGCCTCATACACTCCGCCCAACATCAGCTCACTTGTTGGGTCCCGGTCATGTCAGCGCTCTCGCTTCACGATCTCTACCTCGCCCGCCAGCGTATCCACGGCCTGGTGCGCAGCACGCCGCTGGAACTTTCCCCCAGCCTGTCACGGCACCTGGGCACGGCGGTCTACCTGAAGCTCGAAGCCCTGCAGACCACCGGCAGCTTCAAGCTGCGCGGCGCCAGCAATGCCATCGCCGCACTCAGCGCGGAACAACGCGCTTGCGGCGTGGTTACGGCCTCCACCGGTAATCACGGCCGGGCGGTGGCCCACGCTGCTGCACAACTGGGCGTGAAGGCAACCGTGTTTCTTTCGCAACTGGTGCCAGCCAACAAGGTCCAGGCCATCCGCGACCTGGGCGCCGAAGTGTGCATCGTCGGCCACTCCCAGGACGATGCCCAACAGGCCGCGCAAGAACATGCCGAGCAACAGGGTGCAACGCTTATTCCACCTTTCGATCACCCTCAGGTCATCGCCGGCCAGGGCACGCTGGGCCTGGAAATCATCGAGCAGTTGCCCGAGGTGGAGCAGGTGCTGATTCCGCTCTCCGGTGGTGGCCTGTTCGCGGGTGTGGCGTTGGCCATGAAAAGCATAAAGCCGGCGATCACCACCCATGGCATCAGCATGCAGCGCGGTGCGGCGATGTACGCCAGCCTGCAGGCCGGCAGGCCAGTCGAGGTAGAAGAGCTGCCGACACTCGCCGACTCGCTTGGTGGCGGCATCGGCCTGGGCAACCAGCACACCCTGAGCATGACCCAGCGTCTGCTCGACCAACTCCACCTGCTGCCGGAAGCGTCGATCGCCAATGGCATGCGCCACGCCTACCAGCACGAACGGTTGGTACTCGAAGGTGCCGGCGCAGTCGGCATCGCCGCGCTGCTCGACGGCCTGGTGACGGCCCGCGGCCCGGTCGTGGTGGTGGTCAGCGGGCGCAACGTCGACAGCGCACAGCATCAGCGCGTCATCAACGGCGGCGACGCCTGAAATTCACGTTTCCTTCACTGGAGGTATTCGAATGCCGGCCATCACCTTGCTCAGCGAAGCCGACCTGCGTAGCTGCATCACCCTCGACCGCAACGCGATCGATGCCATCGAGCAGGCCTTTGCCCTGCTTGCCACGGCCAAGGTGGCAATGCCGCCGATCCTGCGCCTGGATGTGCCCGAGCACAACGGCGAGGTGGACGTGAAAACCGCCTACCTGCCTGGGCTGGAGCGTTTCGCGATCAAGGTCAGCCCGGGCTTTTTCGACAACCCCAAGCTTGGCCTGCCCAGCCTCAACGGCATGATGATACTGCTGTCGGCCCGCACTGGCCTGCTCGATGCCTTGCTCCTCGACAACGGCTACCTCACCGCTGTGCGCACCGCTGCAGCCGGTGCGGTAGCTGCACGCTGGCTGTCGCGGCAGGACAGCCGCAGCGTGGCCTTGATCGGCAGTGGCGAACAGGCACGCCTGCAGCTGCAGGCACTGCGCCTGGTGCGGCCGATCGAGCAGGTCAAGGTGTGGGGGCGCGATGCGCAGAGAACCGCAGCGTTATGTGATGACCTGGGGCGTGATGGGCAACTGCAGGTACAGGCCTGCGACAGTGTCGACCAGGCCATGCAGGCGGTCGATATCGCCATCACTTGCACCCCCAGCCGCGAGCCGCTGATCCAGCCGCATCACCTGCAACCGGGGCTGCACATCACTGCCATGGGCTCGGATGCCGAGCACAAGAACGAGATCGCGCCCACGGCCCTGGCCCGGCTCGATCGTTATGTCGCCGACCGCCTGAGCCAGACCCGCGTGCTGGGCGAACTGCACCACGCCTTGCGCGCTGGCGCGGTCAGCGAACAGGCCGTTCATTCCGAGCTGGGCCAGATCATCGCCGGCCTGCACCCGGGCCGTGTGCAGGCCGAAGAGGTCACCCTGTGCGACCTGACCGGCACCGGGGCCCAGGACACCGCCATCGCCAACCTTGCCTTCGAACGCGCAATCGCCGCCCACAAAGGCCTGGCGTTTCACAGCTGACAGTTTTCACAACCCACTCACAAGAAGGGCATCCGTATGTCACAGACAGTGGTCAACCTGCCGTTCAGTCGGCAGGAGTACGCCCAGCGCCTGGCCAAGACCCGCGCGGCCATGCAGGCACAGGGCCTGGAGCTTTTGCTGGTTACCGATCCATCGAACATGGCCTGGCTTACCGGCTATGACGGCTGGTCGTTCTACGTGCACCAGTGCGTGCTGCTGGCGCTCGATGGCGAGCCGGTCTGGTTTGGCCGTGGCCAGGACGCCAATGGCGCAAGGCGCACGGTGTTCATGCAGCACGACAACATCGTCGGCTACCCGGATATCTATGTGCAGTCACGCGAGCGCCACCCGATGGACTACCTGTGCCAGGAGGTGATTCTGGCCAAGGGCTGGGGCGGCCTGAGCATCGGCGTGGAGATGGACAACTACTACTTCAGCGCGGCGGCCTACCAGGCGCTGTGCAAGCACCTGCCGCAGGCGCGTTTCAGCGATGCCGCCGGGCTGGTCAACTGGCAGCGGGCGGTCAAGTCGCCGCAGGAAATCGAATACATGCGTATCGCCGCGCGCATCGTCGAACAGATGCACGGGTGCATCCTCGAACGCATCGAGCCCGGCATGCGCAAGAACGAGCTGGTAGCCGAGATCTACCGCAGCGGCATCCTCGGTGTCGATGGCCATGGCGGCGACTACCCGGCCATCGTGCCGTTGTTGCCGACTGGCGCTGATGCCAGCGCGCCGCACCTTACCTGGGACGATTCACCGTTCACCCGCGGCGCCGGCACGTTCTTCGAGATTGCCGGCTGCTACAAGCGCTACCACTGCCCGCTGTCGCGCACCGTGTACCTGGGCAAGCCGCCGCAACACTTTCTCGATGGCGAAAAGGCGGTGGTCGAAGGTATCGCGGCCGGCCTCGATGCCGCGCGGCCAGGCAACACCACCGGTGACATCGCCAGGGCGTTCTTCCGTGTGCTGGAGAAGTTCGGCATCCACAAGGACAGCCGCTGTGGTTACCCGATCGGTATCAGCTACCCGCCAGATTGGGGCGAGCGCACCATGAGCCTGCGCCCGAGCGACACCAGCGTGCTGCAACCGGGCATGACCTTCCACTTCATGCCGGGGCTGTGGATGGATGACTGGGGCCTGGAGATCACCGAAAGCATCCTTATCACCGAGACCGGGGTCGAGACCCTGTGCAACGTGCCGCGCCAGCTGTTCGTGAAGGACTGACCCATGAATGCAATCGCACAGGCCGCCGCCACGGTGGCCAACCCCATCACCTGTACCTTGGATTTCGAGCAGGACGGCGTGCAGCACGGCTTCCTCAAGCTGCCGTACTCGCGTGACGACTCGGCCTGGGGGGCGGTGATGATTCCGCTGACGGTGGTCAGGAACGGCAATGGCCCGACAGCCTTGCTCACGGGTGGCAATCACGGTGACGAATACGAAGGCCCGGTGGCGCTGAGCAAGCTGGCCCAGCAGCTGCAGGCCGGGCAGGTAAGCGGGCGGGTGATCATCGTGCCGTTCATGAACACACCGGCGTTCCAGGCGGGCACCCGCACCTCGCCGATCGACCGGGGCAACCTCAACCGCAGCTTCCCTGGCCGGCCTGATGGCAGCGTGACGGAAAAGATCGCCGACTATTTCCGCCGCACCTTGCTGCCGTTGGCCGATATCGTCCTGGATATCCACTCCGGTGGTCGCACCCTCGATTTCCTGCCGTTTGCTGCATGCCATGTGCTGCCCGACAAGGCCCAGCAGGCCCGTTGTGAAGCTGGCATGCAAGCCTTCGCCGCGCCCTACAGCATGCGCATGCTCGAACTGGATGCGCAGGCGATGTACGACACCGCGGCAGAAGAGCAGGGCAAGGTGTTCATCACCACCGAACTGGGCGGTGGTGGCACCTCCACGGCGAAAAGCGTGGCCCTGGCGGAGCGCGGCGTGCGCAATGTGCTGATTCACGCCGGCATCCTCGCCGGCGAAGTGGAGCAGGGCGAGACAACCCTGCTGGACATGCCCGATGGCGATTGCTTCATCGCCAGCGAGCACGACGGCTTGCTGGAGATGTGCCGCGACCTGGGTGAAACGGTCAGCCAGGGCGAAGTGATCGCCCGTATCCATGACATCCGCCGCACCGGCAGCGCCCCGGTCGAGTACCGCGCCCGACGCAATGGCTTGCTCGCAGCCCGGCACTTTCCCGGCCTGGTGCAGTGCGGCGACACCCTGGCGGTGATCGCCGACGTACTGGCCTGAACCTGGCGCCACGACAACGAGGTATGGAGAACAGTCATGTCACACCACTACCCATTCAACAGCCTGTGCCACGTCGATGGCCAATGGCTGCACAGCCACAGTGGCAACAGCGTCGCCGTGCATGACCCGGCCAACCGCCAGGTCATCGGCCATGTGCCGCTGCTGGACCATGAGCAGATCGTCGCCGCGGTGGATGCCGCCCAGCGGGCTTTCCCGGCCTGGCGTCAGCAGAGCCTGAACAGCCGCGCTGCGCTGTTGCGGCGCTGGGCCGAATTGATGCTCGAGCACCAGGAGGCTCTGGCGCGCATTCTCAGCGAGGAACAGGGCAAGCCGCTGGCCGAAGCACGCGGTGAAATCGCCTATGCGGCAAGCTTCATTCCCTGGTTTGCCGAGGAGGCCCGGCGCCTCAACGGGCAGACCATCCCCAGCCATATTCCGGGTGCCCAGCTGAGTACGCTGAAGGAGCCCGTCGGGGTCTGCGCGCTGCTCACCCCGTGGAACTTCCCCAGCGCCATGATCACCCGCAAGGCGGCTGCGGCGTTGGCGGCCGGCTGCACGGTGGTGGTCAAACCAGCCCACGAAACACCGTTCTCGGCGCTGGCCCTGGCCCAGCTGGCAGAGGACGCCGGCCTCCCACCGGGGGTGTTCAACGTGGTGATCGGCGAGCCGCAGATGGCCATGGAAACCCTGGTGCGCGACAGCCGCGTGCGGACGGTCAGCTTCACCGGCTCGACCCGGGTCGGCAAGCTGGTGCTGCAAGCCGCGGCTCAGGATGTGAAGAAAGTGGCGCTGGAACTGGGCGGCAACGCGCCATTCATCGTCTGCGCCGATGCCGACCTGGAGCTGGCCGTGCGGGTGGCCGTGGCCGCCAAGTTCCAGACGTCTGGCCAGGACTGCTGCGCGGCCAACCGGATCATGGTGCAGCGGCCGTTGTACGAAGCATTCCTGGCGCGCTTCGCCGAAGCGGTGCGGGCGCTGAAGGTTGGCCCGGCGATGGTCGATGGCGAGGAGACGGCCGCAGAGGTCGGCCCGCTGATGCACCAGGCCGCGTTCGATGCCACCCAGGCCCGGGTCGAGGACGCCCTGCAGCGTGGCGCCCGGCGCCTGGTCGGTGGCGAGGGCCATGCGCTGGGTGGCTGGTTCTTCCAGCCGACGGTGCTCGCCGATGTCACGCCGGCGATGCGCATCTACCAGGAAGAAAACTTTGCGCCGATTGCCGGGGTCATGCCGTTCGACACGCTGGAGCAGGCCATCACCCTGGCCAATGACACCGAGTACGGCCTGGCTGCCTACATCGTCGGCAACCGCCTCGATGTCGTGCACCCGCTGGTGCGCCGGCTCGACCACGCGATGGTGGCGATCAACGGCGTCAAGTTCACCGGCCACCCCATCCCGTTTGGCGGCATGAAGGCTTCGGGCCTTGGCCGCGAAGGCGGCAGCGAGGGCTTCGAACCCTTCGTCGAAACCAAATACGTTTGCTTGCACCACCACGGTCAGTTCTAAGGAGTGTTTGCCATGAGCCAAGATTTCAGCCAGCTGTTCGAACAGGACCGCGCCCACTTCATGCACCCCTCGACCCACGCCCATGACCACGCCAGCGGCGCGCTCAAGGGCCGGATCATCACCGGTGCCGAGGGCATCCGCCTGCGTGACCATGAAGGCCGCGAACTGATCGATGCCTTCGCCGGCCTGTACTGCGTGAACATCGGTTACGGGCGTACCGAGGTCGCTGACGCCATCCATCGCCAGGCCAAGGAGCTGGCGTATTACCACACCTACGTCGGCCACTCGACCGAAGCGATCATCGAGCTTTCCAGCCGCATCATCGATTGGGCGCCGGCCGGGATGAAAAAGGTCTATTACGGCCTGTCGGGGTCCGATGCCAACGAGACCCAGGTCAAGCTGGTGCGCTACTACAACAACATCCTCGGTCGCCCACTCAAGAAGAAGATCATCTCTCGCGACCGCGGCTATCACGGCTCGGGCATCATGACCGGCAGCCTTACCGGCCTGCCCAGCTTCCACCAGCATTTCGACCTGCCGGTGGAAGGCGTCAAGCATACGGTCTGCCCGCACTGGTACCGCAAGGCACCGGCCGGCATGGATGAGCAGGCCTTCGTGCGCTATTGCGCCGACGAGCTGGAGCAACTGATCCTGGCCGAAGGGCCCGACACCGTCGCCGCGTTCATTGGCGAGCCGCTGATGGGCACCGGTGGCATCATCGTGCCGCCGAAGGGCTACTGGAAGGCGATCCAGGCTGTGCTCGATCGCTACGACGTGCTGTTGATCGCCGACGAAGTGGTGTGCGCCTTCGGCCGCCTGGGCTCGAAGATGGGCAGCCAGCGCTACGACATCCGCCCGGACCTGATCACCACGGCCAAGGGCCTGACCAGCGCCTATGCGCCTCTGTCGGCAGTGATCGTTGGTGAGAAAGTGTGGAACGTGATCGAAGAAGGCTCGCAGAAGGCCGGCCCGATGGGCCACGGCTGGACCTACTCCGGGCACCCGATCTGCGCGGCGGCGGCGCTGGCCAACCTGGATATTCTCGAGCGCGAGAACCTGACCGAGAATGCCGAAGTGGTGGGGGCATACCTGAACCGGCGCATGCGCGAAACCTTCGAAGGCCACCCGCTGGTAGGTGAAGTACGGGGTGACGGCATGCTTTGCGCGGTCGAATTCATGGCCGATCGCGAGGCGCGCACGGCGTTCGACCCGGCGTTGAAAGTCGGGCCACAGGTGTCGGCAGCGTGCCTTGAGCGCGGGATGATCGCCCGGGCCATGCCGCATGGTGACATTCTCGGTTTTGCGCCGCCGTTGGTGCTGAACCAGGAGGATGCCGAAAAGATCGTCGCCATCACCAGGGCGGCGGTCGATGAGGTGGCTGGCAAGGTGCTCGGCTGAGCATTGCAGGGGCCGCCATGCGGCCCCATCGCCGGCCTCGGCAGGCGAACCGACTGACGGTCCCACCCATCCCGCATCCTTGCCTACGCTGATAGTCCAACCCGCTGAAGCAAGGAGAACCGTCATGGCCTTCCAATACAAGCGTCTGGACAAGAACAACGCCGCCGTGCTGCTGGTCGACCACCAGACTGGCCTGCTCTCGCTGGTAAGGGACATCGACCCCGACCGCTTCAAGAACAACGTCCTGGCTCTGTCGGACTTGGCCAAGTACTTCAAGCTGCCGACCATTCTCACCACCAGTTTCGAGACCGGCCCCAACGGCCCGCTGGTGCCCGAACTGAAAGAACAGTTCCCCGACGCCCCGTACATCGCCCGGCCTGGTAACATCAACGCCTGGGACAACGAGGACTTCGTCAAGGCCGTCAAGGCCACCGGCAAGAAGCAGTTGCTGATTGCCGGAGTGGTGACCGAAGTGTGCGTGGCCTTCCCGGCACTGTCGGCGCTGGAGGAGGGCTTCGAGGTATTTGTCGTCACCGATGCCTCCGGCACCTTCAACGAACTGACCCGTGACTCGGCCTGGCGGCGCATGGAGGCCGCCGGGGCGCAACTGATGACCTGGTTCGGCGTGGCCTGCGAGCTGCACCGTGACTGGCGCAACGACATCGAAGGGCTGGGCACGCTGTTCTCCAACCATATTCCGGATTACCGCAACCTGATGACCAGCTACAACAAACTGGCCAAGTAATCCGGCCTCGAAGGCACCCCCGTACCTTGTGGGAGCGGGTTCACCCGCGAATGCGTCGGTAGCTTCAATGACGCATTCGCGGTAAACCCGCTCCCACACCCTCCCTGGAACACTCACCAGCACTCGCAGAATCAATGAGATAGAAGCAAGCCTGCGAAATCCACAAGCGAAGCGGCAAACTGCCATGGATCGACCATACTGACTCTTCATTCGCCCTCAGGAGAGTGCCATGTCGAAGTCGTCCAGGAAAAAAGACCTCAAGGACCAGCCGGAGAAACTGGGCGGCAAGGCGTACGAGAAGGCACTCAAGCAGCTGCATGTGGAACTGGTGAAGCTGCAGGAATGGGTGGTGGCCAAGGGCCTGAAGGTGTGCATTGTCTTCGAGGGCCGCGATGGCGCCGGCAAGGGCGGTACCATCAAGGCCATTACCGAGCGCGTCAGCCCGCGAGTATTTCGCGTGGTGGCGCTGCCGGCACCGACCGAGCGGGAAAAGACCCAGATGTATGTGCAACGCTACCTGGGCCACCTGCCTGCCGCGGGCGAGGTAGTGATCTTCGACCGCAGCTGGTACAACCGCGCCGGTGTCGAGCGGGTGATGGGCTTTTGCAGCGAAGAACAGAGCAGCAAGTTTCTCACCGTGGTGCCGCTGTTCGAAAAGATGATGGTCGAGTCGGGGATCATCCTCATCAAGTACTGGCTGGAGGTCAGCGCCGAAGAGCAGACCCGCCGCCTGCAGGACCGCATCAATGATGGCCGCAAGCTGTGGAAGCTGTCACCGATGGACCTCAAGTCGTACACCCGCTGGGATGAATACACCCGGGCCCGCGACGACATGTTCGCCGCCTCCGACTCGTCCTGGGCACCGTGGTTCATGGCCCATTCCAACGACAAGCGCCGTGCCCGGCTGAACATCATCAGCCATCTGCTGACGCGCATCCCCTACAAGGACATTACCCGCGACGGGCTGGTGAAGTTGCCCAAGCGCGGCAAGATCGGCAAATACAAGGCCGTCAACTACCCGTTCAAAGTCGTCGAAGAGCGTTTCTGATCTCTCCCCACGGGGAGCAGCGAGGGTGCGAGCCTATGCCACATGATGGCAGCCTGTTGCAGGCGACGGTGGTGTTCCTGCTGGCCGTGGTGCTTCTGGTACCGCTGGCGCAGCGTTTGAAAATGGGGGCGGTGCCCGGCTATCTGCTGGCGGGCATCCTGATAGGGCCATCGGTGTTTGGCTTGCTGAACAACCCGGATAACGTGGCACGCCTGTCGGAGATGGGTGTGGTGATGCTGCTATTCGTCATCGGCCTGGAGCTGTCGCCGCGGCGTTTGTGGAGCATGCGCCGGGCGCTGTTTGGTGTCGGCTCGCTACAAGTGGGCCTGAGTGCTGTAGTGCTTGGCCTGCTGGCGTACTGGCTGTTCGGCCAGTCGAAGCCGGCTGCCATCGTGCTGGGCCTGGGCCTTGCGCTGTCGTCCACCGCGTTTGGCCTGCAGGTACTGGCCGAGCGCAAGGACCTGGGCAAGCCGCACGGCCGCCTGGCCGTGGCGATCCTGCTGTTCCAGGACATTGCCGCGATCCCGCTGATTGCCGTGGTGCCGCTGCTCGGTGGTGATGTCAGCACCGCCGACGAAGGTGCCTGGCCGGTGCTGGCGGTGGTGGTTGGCATAGGTGTGCTGATCATCTTTGGCCGCTACCTGTTGACCCCTGTCTTCAAATGGACAGTCGGTTCGGGCCTGCCCGAGCTGTCGACCGCTACCGCCTTGCTGGTGGTGCTGGGCACCGCCTGGGTGATGGAGCACGTGGGCGTGTCGATGGCGCTCGGGGCATTTCTGGCGGGCGTGTTGATGGCCGAGTCGCCTTTCCGCCACGAACTGGAAACCCAGATCGAGCCCATCAAGGGTTTGCTGCTGGGGCTGTTCTTCGTTGGCGTGGGGATGAGCGCCGACCTGCGCTTGCTGTTCGGCATGCCGTTAATGGTGCTGGGGCTGACCCTGCTGCTGGTGGTCATCAAGTTGCCGCTGCTGTATGGCTTGGGCCGCACGGCGGGTGGGCTGAACCAGGCCCAGGCGCTGTGCCTGGGCGTGGTGCTGGCCTCTGGCGGCGAGTTTGCCTTCGTGGTGTTCAAGCTGGCGCTGGACCATCAGGTGCTGGCGCAGCAGGTGCATGACCTGCTGGTGCTGGCCATCACCTTGTCGATGGCGGTAGTGCCGTTGGTAATGATGGCCCTGGCGCGCCAGTTGCGTGACGACAGCCCGTCACAAGCAACCCCTGAAGCGGGCCACTGAATCGCGCCACACGGCGCACCTGGAGTTCGGAGGTGATGCATGCAACCGGGTATCAAGCTGGACAGCCGCCTGTCGCGGGGCTTGCTCGATGTGCTCATCAAGGCCGGCCTGGTGGCTGCGCTGGTGATATTCGCCTTCCAGACGTTCCAGCCGTTCCTGGAGCTGATGCTGTGGTCGGTGATCCTGGCGGTGACCTTGTACCCGCTGTATTGCCGCATCCAGCGCCGCACCGGGCTCAAGGACGGGCTTTCGGCGACGCTGGTCGTTCTGCTGGTACTGGTCGTGCTGCTGGTGCCGATCTACCTGGTGGTGATGTCCATCGGCGAATCGGTGGACAGCCTGGTGACGCTGCTGAAAAGCGGGGCCTGGAGCGTGCCGGCACCTCCCGATTCGGTGGCGGCCTGGCCGCTGATCGGGCCGAAGGTGCATGCCCTGTGGCTGGCAGCCTCGGAAAACATGGCCGGTGTGCTGAACCAGTGGATGCCCCAGCTCAAGGATGCCGGGCGCACGGTGCTGGGGGCTGCAGCCAGCGCAGGCGGCGCGTTCCTGTTGTTCATCGCGGCGATCATCGTCTCGGGCATCATCATGGCGTTCGGTGACCGCGGCGAAATCGCGGCGCAGCGTATAGCCATGCGGGTGTCGGGCGAGGAGCGCGGCAAGCCACTGGCCAAGCTGTGCACCGCCACCATTCGCGCGGTGGCCCAGGGCGTGATCGGCATTGCCTTCATCCAGATGCTGCTGATCGGTGTCGGCTTCGTCATCAAAGGGGTACCGGGGGCCGGGATGCTGGCCATCGTCATCCTCATGCTGGGGATTGCCCAGGCACCGGCCACGTTGATCACGGTGCCGGTGATCATCTACATCTTCAACGTCGAAGGCTTTACCGTGGCGACCATCATCTTCGCCATCTACAGCTTCGTCGCCGGGCTTGCCGACAACGTGCTCAAGCCGCTGCTGCTGGGGCGCGGGGTGGACGTGCCGATGCCGGTGGTGCTGATCGGGGCACTGGGCGGCATGGTGGTCAAAGGCATCATCGGCCTGTTCATCGGCCCGGTGATCCTGGGCGTCACTTATGTACTGTTCTGGCAGTGGGTGGCGCTGCAGGTGCCGGAAAACCCCGTCGAGCCGTCGGCGTGAGCCAAGGCCTGCCATGCCCGGACGCCTCTGTGGTTGTGCACTGAGCCTGGCTGCCACGTTGGTGGGCTGTACCCAGGTCGGCCCGGATTTCCAGCCGCCGCAGGACCCATGGCTGAGCACCTGGAACACCCCGCTGCTGGAGCAGGCCGGGCAGCAGGTCGCGGCGCCCGACCTGCGCCAGTGGTGGGCCGTGTTCGCCGACCCGGCCCTGGACGCCTTGATCGCCGAGGCCGATGCCAACAACAGCAACCTGCGCGTGACCGGCTTGCGCATTGCCGAAGCCCGCGCCCAGTTGGCCATCGTGCAGACCGGGCGTTATCCACAGCTGCAGCAGCTGCGCGCCCAGAGCCTGTACCTCAAGCAGGACCAGTCCGGCACCGCCACCGCTCGTGATTCGGTATTCTGGCAATCCAGCGTGGGCTTCGACATCGGCTGGGAAATCGACTTCTGGGGGCGCTTCAGCCGCGCCATCGAAAGCGCCGACGCCGTCTACTTCGCCTCCCAGGCCAATTACGCCGATGCCATGTTGCTGTTGCGTGCGCAGGTGGCCGACACCTACTTTGCCCTGCGCACCACCGAGGCGCGGCTGGATATCGCCGAAGAAAACGCCCGCCGCCAGGCGCGCAGCCTGGAGATAACCGAGCGGCTGTTCCGTCATGGCGAAAACGACGAACTCGACTGGCAACAGGCGCGCACCCAGTACCTGGCTACCCAGGCCACCATCCCCGAGTTTCAGAACCAGCTCAATGCCCTGCGCAACGTGCTGTGCTCGCTGCTGGGTCGGCCGCCCGGGCCGCTGCCACAACTGGATGCCGGCCACGGCCAGTTGCCGTTGCCGGACCGTGCCGTGCTGCAGGGCGTGCCCGCCAGCCTGCTGCAGCGCCGCCCGGACATCCGCGCCGCCGAGCAGGCGGTGGCGGCGCAGTCGGCACTGGTCGGGGTGGCCGAGGCCGACCTTTATCCACAACTGAGCCTGCTGGGCAGCGTCGGCTGGAGCTTCGTCACGGCCAATCACCTGCCCGATACCTTCGACATCGCCGCCGGGCCCAGCCTGATCTGGAACCCGTTCGACTACGGCCGGCGCAAGAACGCCGTGCGCGTGGAAGATGCCCGCTTGCAGCAGCTGATCGAGCTGTATCACCAAGGTGTGCGCGAAGCCGCCCGCGAGGCCGACGATGCCGCCAGCGGGCTGGTGCGCTCGCTGCAGAGCGCAAGCATCCGCGACCAGGCCTCGCAGGCCGCGCAGCGCTCGCTGAGCCTGGCCAGCTCGCAGTACCGCGAAGGCTTTGCCGACTTCCAGCGGGTGCTCGACGCCCAGCAACTGCTGCTGCAGCAACAGGACGGCTACCTGGTCAGCCGCGGTAATGCCGTCAGCAGCCTGGTGACGTTGTACAAGGCCCTTGGCGGCGGCTGGGACGCCAGCCGCGCACCGATCGACCCGGCCACCCGCCAGCAGATGCAGCAACGCACAGATTGGGGCGAACTGCTCGATGAGCCGGGCCCCAGCGCACATGCACAAGGTGAAACGAAATGAGCGACGCTACGCCGACGCCACCCCCGCCAGCCCCCGATCGCGGCATGCGCTGGGTGCTGCTGCTGATTGCCGTGAGCCTGCTGTGGTACCTGCTGGCCGACCGTTTCACGCCCTATACCCAGCAGGCCCGCCTGCAGGCGTACGTGGTGCCGGTGAGTGCCGAGGTGGCCGGGCAGGTGAAGCGTGTGGCGGTGGGCAACAACCAGGAAGTACGCAAGGGCGATGTACTGTTCGAACTGGACCAGGAGCAGTACCGCATCGCCCTGGCCCGCGCCGAAGCCGACCTGGACGCGGTACGCCGGCAGATCGGTGCCCACACCGCTGGCATCGACTCGGCCCAGGCGGCGCTGGTGGCGGCCCAGGCCAACGAGCGCAAGGCGCGGCAGGACGCCGAGCGGCTCAAGCGCCTGATCGATGAAGACCCGGGCACGGTGTCGGTGCGCCGTCTGGAGGGTGCCCAGGCCAACCGCGACCAGGCCATCAGCCAGGTCGCGGCAGCCCGTGCCGAAGTGGAGCGGGCCCGTGAGCAGCAGGGCGGGGCGCAGGACGACAACGCCCAACTGCGCAGCGCGGCGGCCAATGTGGAAAAAGCCCGGCTGGACCTGGCGCGCACCGTGGTACGCGCCGATGCAAACGGGCTGATCACCGACCTGCGCACCGACGTTGGCCACTATGTCGGCGCCGGCAGCCCGATGATGACCCTGATCGCCATCCATGACGTGTGGATAAGTGCCGACATGACCGAGAACAACCTCGGTCGGCTGCGCCCAGAAACCCCGGTGCTGGTAGTGCTCGATGCGCTGCCTGGCACAGTGTTGAAGGGGCGCATTCGCAGCATCGGCTACGGCGTGAGCGTGGGCCAGAGCAACCCGCCGGGCACGTTGCCGACCGTGCAGAACAGCCGCGAGTGGCTGCGCTCTGCGCAGCGCTTCCCGGTGATCGTCGAACTGGAGCGTGACCAGTTGCAGGACAAGAGCGGTTTGCGGGTCGGCGGCCAGGCCGAAGTCATGGCCCTGCCAACCGAGGGCAACCCTTTGAACCTGCTGGGCCGGCTGTTCATGTGGCTGATGAGCTGGCTGTCGTATGCCTATTGAGCTGCGCCGCCTGCGCGCCCTGCGCCTGGCCTGGGGCGTGGCGCTGTGCCTGGCGGTGAGTTTCGGCGTCGGCTTGCCGGTGCCGATCCTGGCGCCGGTGTTCGCGGTGTTGTTGCTGGCCATGCGCAGCCAGCCCTTGCCCCTGCGTGCGGCCCCGGCCCTGGCGGTGCTGGTGCTGCTTGCCTGCGGTAGCGGGCTGCTGCTGATTCCGCTGCTGCGCCATGCCCCGGTGAGTGGGGTGTTGCTGGTGGGGGTGGGGGTTTTCCTGACCTTGCGTTACGCGCTGAAAGGCGGCAACGGCCTGCTGGCCAATTTGCTGGTGATCGGCCTGACCATGATCGCTGCCGCCGGCACCAGCGACTTCAGCCTGGCGCTGTCGGTGGTCGAAGCGCTGGCCAAAGGCATGCTGCTGGCGGTGCTGGGCGCCGCGGCAGCGCATGTGCTGTTTCCAGAGCCGGCCGATGCGCCGGCGCAACCGGCACCGCCTCTGCTCGACAGTGACCAGGTGAGCTGGGTCGCCTTGCGTGCCACGCTGATCGTCATGCCGGCCTTCTTGCTGGCGCTGATCGCACCGGACCAGTACATGCCGCTGATCATGAAGGCAGTGAGCCTGGGGCAGCAGGCCGGCGAGACCCGCGCACGGCATGCCAGCCGCGAGCTTATCGGCTCGACCTTGCTTGCCGGGTTGCTGGCGATACTGATGTGGGGCGCGTTGAGCCTGTTCGTGCACCTGTGGATGTTTTTCCTGTGGGTGCTGCTGTTCGTCCTTTGGCAGGGGCGCAGGCTTTACCGTGCGGTGGATACCAGGCAAAGCCCGGCGTACTGGGTGAGTTGCCTGACGACCATGTTGATCTTGCTGGGGCAGTCGGTGCAGGACAGCGCGGGCGGGCAGGATGTGTACCGCGCCTTTGCCGTGCGCATGGCGCTGTTTCTGGCGGTGTCGGTGTATGCCAGTGCCATGCTCATATGGATTGATCGTCGGCGGGTTCGGACTGCTTAGTTCTTCTGTACTGGCCTCTTCGCGGGCACGCCCGCTCCCACAGGTACAGAGACAACCTTGAGGTTTGTGCGGTCCCTGTGGGAGCGGGCATGCCCGCGAAGAGGCCAGCCCAGGAAAACCTAGGGTTTCCAGTCAACCCCACTGTCTTCCAGGTAGGCATCCACCGCGGCCCCAACAGTGGGATGAAACGCCGACTCCCCCATATGCTCGAACAACTCGAACTGCCGCATCTTGTCCTTTACCGGGTCCTTCATCTCGGCAAACTGCAACTCCACCCCCCGCGCCTCCAGCGCCCGGTCCAACTCGGCCAGCATGTCCGCCGAGGTGATATCGATGCTGGTCACCGGCTCTGCCGCAATCACCAGCCGTTGAACCGGGGTAGGCGATGCATCCACCGCCGCCATCACCGTGCTCTGGAACTGCTCGGCATTGGCAAAGAACAGCGGCGCATCCCAACGCAGCAGCACCAGCCCCGGAATGCGTCGGGCCTGTGGATAACGCTGCACATCATGGTAACCGCGGGTGCCATCCACCCGTCCCAGCACCGCATGATGCGGCCGCCAGCCGTCCCACAGGAACTCGATCACCGATATCGCCACGGCAATGCAGATGCCAGGAATGGCCCCGAATACCGCTACGCCGACGAAGCAGGTGAACGACAGCCAGAACTCCCATTGCTGCATGCGGAAGATGCGCTTGAGGTCGGCAAACTCGAACAGGCCTAACGCTGCGGCAATCACCACCGCCGCCAGGGCGCTGTTGGGCAGGTGTTGCATCAGGTTGGGCGCCACCAGCAGCAACAGCGTCACCGCCAGCGCGCCGATGATGCCGGTGAGCTGGGTCTGCGAGCCGGCCGCTTCGGCCACGGGGGTGCGTGACGAGCTGCTGCTGATAGGGATGCCCTGGAACAGCCCCGAGGCCAGGTTGGCCACGCCCAGGCCGAACATTTCCTGGTTGGGGTTGACCGGGGTCTTCATGCGCGCGGCATAGGAACGTGACAGCACGCTGGTATCGGCGAACGACACCAGTGCCACCGCGATGCCGCCGAGCAGTACCTCCACCAGGTCGATATCGCTGACCCAGGGGAACACGAAGCTGGGCAGCCCCTGGGGCAGTTCGCCGAGCACTTTCACACCTTGCTGGTCGAGCCCCAGCAGGCTCACCGCCAGCGTGGCCAGCACCACGGCAATGAGAATGCCCGGCAAGCGCTTGAACGGCTTGAGCAGCAGGATCAGCGCCAGGCTACCGCCACCGACCACGAAGCTTGGCCAATGGCCTTCGCCGGCGAGCAAGGCCTGGATCAGGTTCCAGGTATCCCGCAGCGGGCCCTGGCTGTCGACCGACAGGCCGAACAGTTTGGGCAACTGGCTGATCAGCACCGTGAGGGCAATGCCATTCATGTAGCCATAGCGGATCGGCTTGGACAGCAACTCTGTGATGAAGCCCAGGCGCAGCAGACCGGCGATCACGCAGAACGCCCCGGCCACCAGGGCCATCATGCTGGCGATGGCGATTGCCCGTTGCGGGTCGCTGGCGGCGTACTGCACCACCACCGCCAGAATCGGCGCGGCCAGTGCCGAGTCCGGGCCCAGCACCAGGATGCGGCTGGGGCCGAACAGGGCATAGGCCAGCAGCGGGATGATGGTGGCGTACAGCCCGTAGATGCCGGGTACGCCAGACGCTTCGGCGTAGGCGATGCCCACCGGCACCAGCATGGTGGTGAGCACCAGGCCGGCGGCGATGTCTTTGGGCAGCCAGGCGGGTTGGTAGTGGAGCAGGGTGACCAGGCCGGGTAACCAGCGTTGCCAGTCGAGGCGGGGTTTTTCAGGCATGGGGCGTGCGTCCGGGGGAGGGTGCTGAATCACAGCTTAGATGCTGAATTCCGGGGCCGCTCTGCGGCCCTTTCGCTTTGATGCGAGGTCCAGAAAATACGCGGTACCTGTGGGAGCGGGCATGCCCGCGAACACCGGCGCAGCCGGTGCCATGCACCGCGTTGGATTCTTCGCGGCTAAAGCCGCTCCCACAGGGGGAGGGTGCCGCTTGCCAGATGCCAGAAAAAACAAAACCCCTTGAGGCGTTGGCCTCAAGAGGTTCGTGGGTACTGCAGTCTGCCGCTTAGACGTTGAAGCGGAAGTGCATCACGTCACCGTCCTTGACGATGTAGTCCTTGCCTTCCAAACGCCATTTACCGGCTTCCTTGGCACCGCTCTCACCCTTGAACTGGATGAAGTCGTCATAGGCCACCACTTCAGCGCGGATGAAACCTTTTTCGAAGTCGGTGTGGATCACGCCAGCGGCTTGTGGTGCGGTGGCACCGACGCGTACGGTCCAGGCGCGTACTTCCTGCACGCCGGCAGTGAAGTAGGTCTGCAGGTTCAGCAGCTCATAACCGGCGCGGATAACGCGGTTCAGGCCAGGCTCTTCCAGGCCCAGGGCCTCGAGGAACATATCCTTCTCTTCACCGTCTTCCAGTTCGGCGATTTCCGCTTCGATCTTGTTGCATACCGGCACCACTACCGCGCCTTCTTCCTCGGCGATGGCCTTGACCACGTCCAGGTGCGGGTTGTTGTCGAAGCCGTCTTCGGCCACGTTGGCGATGTACATGACCGGCTTGCTGGTCAGCAGGTGGAAGCCGCGGATGACCGCCTTGTCTTCGGCGCTCATGTTCTTCATCAGGCTGCGCGCTGGCTTGCCTTCGGTGAAGTGCGGGATCAGCTGTTCGAGGATGGCCTTCTGCGCCAGGGCTTCCTTGTCGCCGCCCTTGGCGTTGCGGGCAACCTTCTGCAGTTGCTTCTCGCAGCTGTCGAGGTCGGCGAAGATCAGCTCGAGGTCGATGATCTCGATGTCACGCTTGGGGTCGACGCTGTTGGAAACGTGGATCACGTTCTCGTCTTCGAAGCAGCGCACCACGTGGGCAATGGCGTCGGTCTCGCGGATGTTGGCGAGGAACTTGTTGCCCAGGCCTTCGCCCTTCGAGGCACCAGCCACCAGGCCGGCGATGTCGACGAACTCCATGGTGGTCGGCAGGATGCGGTTTGGCTTGACGATTTCAGCCAGTGCATTCAAGCGCGCATCGGGCATCGGCACGATGCCGCTGTTAGGCTCGATGGTGCAGAAGGGGAAGTTCTCCGCCGCGATGCCAGACTTGGTCAGGGCGTTGAACAGGGTGGACTTGCCGACGTTGGGCAGGCCGACGATGCCGCAATTGAAACCCATGGGTATTCCCCTCTCTAAGGAAATCAGGCCTTCTGGCTGTGCAGCTCGCGCATCGCCTTGGCGAAGTCGCCGGCAAGCACGTCCGGCAGCACGCCGAGGGCAAAATCGATGCTGGCGTCGAGCTTCTCCTGCTCGGCGCGCGGCGCGCGGCCCAGGACGAAGTTGGAGACCAGTTTGGCGTCGCCCGGGTGGCCGATGCCAAGCCGCAGGCGGTGGAAGTCGTTCTGGTTGCCGAGCTGCGCGATGATGTCGCGCAGGCCGTTGTGCCCACCATGGCCACCGCCGCGCTTGAGCTTGGCGACGCCCGGGGGCAGGTCGAGTTCGTCATGCGCCACCAGGATCGCCTCCGGCTTGATGCGGAAGAAATTGGCCAAGGCCGCCACGGACTGGCCGCTACGGTTCATGTAGGTGGTGGGGATGAGCAGACGAACGTCGTTGCCCTGATGGCTGAACTTAGCCGTCAGGCCGAAATATTTGCGGTCAGCGGTCAACGAGACGCGCTGGGCGCTGGCAATGCGTTCAACGAAAAGAGCCCCTGCGTTATGCCGGGTCTGTTCGTATTCGGGGCCGGGGTTACCCAGGCCGACGATCAACTGGATGGCGGTCACGTCAGGGGCTCTTCCTTGGAGTTGGTGGGTTACAGGGCGCGCGGCACTGTAACCCGATCAACGCCGGCGCGCGAGTGGATTACTCGGCAGCGCCTTCTGCTTCTGGAGCAACGCGTGGAGCGTGAACGTTGGCAACAGCTTTGTCATCACCGTGGGCCAGAGCTACGAACTCTACGCCTTTCGGAGCTTTCAGGTCCGACAGGTGGATGATGGTGCCGATTTCAGCGTTGGCCAGGTCGACTTCGATGAACTCAGGCAGGTCTTTGGCTTCGCAGGAAACTTCGATCTCGGCTTCTACGTGGGAGATCTCGCCGCCTTTCTTGACCGGGGCTTCTTCATTGATGAAGTGAACCGGTACCTTGGCGGTCAGTTTCTGGCCAGCAACGACGCGAACGAAGTCGGCGTGCATGATGAAGCCTTTGGCCGGGTGGCGCTGCAGAGCCTTGACCACGACGTTTTGCTTGGCGCCGTCGACGTTCAGTTCCAGAACGTGGCTGAAGGCAGCCTCGTTTTCGAACAGCTTGGTGATTTCCTTGGCCAGGATGGTCAGGGACTGAGCGTCCTGGTTACCACCGTAGACAACGGCTGGGATGTTCGCGGAGTGACGCAGGCGGCGGCTCGCACCTTTCCCCAGGTCAGTACGCGCTTGGGCGTTCAGAGTGAATTCGGTCATTTTGTTTCTCCAAAGTAGCCCCCCGAGGGCGTTTGCGACCAGCGCCAACGGGGATGGCAAAAAAGCCCCGCCCCAACAACCAGTGTTGGGGCGGGGCGCTTTTCGTCAGCGTGTGTTCCGCTTAGCGGAACATCGCGCTGATCGATTCTTCGTTGCTGATGCGGCGGACCGCTTCAGCGACAACCGGTGCGATATCCAGTTGGCGGATACGGTCACAGGCTTGAGCGGCGGCGGACAGCGGAACGGTGTTGGTCACCACCAGCTCGTCCAGTACCGACTTCTCGATGTTCTCGATCGCGCGGCCCGACAGGACAGGGTGCGTGCAGTAGGCGTAAACCTTGGCAGCGCCGTGCTCTTTCAGGGCTTTGGCCGCGTGGCACAGGGTGCCGGCGGTGTCGACCATGTCGTCTACCAGGATGCAGGTGCGCCCTTCGACGTCGCCGATGATGTGCATGACCTCGGAGTGGTTAGCCTTCTCGCGGCGTTTGTCGATGATACCCAGGTCGACGCCCAGGGACTTGGCGACGGCACGCGCGCGCACGACACCACCGATGTCCGGGGAGACGATCATCAGGTTCTCGAAACGCTGGTCCTCGATATCGTCGACCAGTACGGGCGAGCCGTAGATGTTGTCGACCGGGATATCGAAGAAACCCTGGATCTGGTCAGCGTGCAGGTCGACGGTGAGTACACGGTCGATACCTACGACAGTGAGCATGTCAGCGACGACTTTGGCGCTGATGGCTACACGTGCCGAACGCGGACGGCGGTCCTGGCGGGCGTATCCGAAGTAAGGAATCACGGCGGTGATTCGGGATGCTGAGGAGCGGCGGAAGGCGTCGGCCATCACTACCAGTTCCATCAGGTTATCGTTGGTCGGGGCACAGGTCGGCTGAATAATGAAGACGTCTTTACCGCGGACATTCTCATTGATCTCAGTGCTGATCTCGCCGTCGGAGAACTTACCGACAGAAACGTCACCGAGAGGGATATGCAGCTGACGTACGACACGCCGAGCCAGATCGGGGTTGGCGTTCCCCGTAAAGACCATCATCTTGGACACGCGCAGTACCTGAAGGCTGAGGGTAACCTGGATGAGTATAAGGAAAATGGCAGGGGCGGCTGGATTCGAACCAACGCATGGCAGGATCAAAACCTGCTGCCTTACCGCTTGGCGACGCCCCTGTATCTGTTGCTGCGAACGCTTATGCGCTCGACTTCTTGACCAGACTTTGCAGCTTGCGATGCAACATCGAAACGTTGCTTCCTTTCGCCACAAACCCTGTTTGGGTCGCTGAAAGAAGGGCCAGAACTTTATCAGCTTCGGCTTTGCTTGGGAAGGCCCCAAACACACAACTTCCAGTACCGGTCAGTCGAGCCTCAGTGAATTTACCCAGTGAATTCAACGCATTGCGAACTTCCGGGTAACTCTGCTCTACCACCGGTTGGCAGTCATTTCGACTGTTTCCCTCGGGAACGGGGCGCATCTTAAGGGGGAGCGAATCACGTGTCAACTGTGGATGTGAAAAAATTTCTACTGTGCTGACAGACACTTGCGGCACAAGCACGACATACCACGGCTCTTCCGGGTCAACCGGGGTCAATTGTTCACCCACGCCCTGGGCGAATGCCGCGTGGCCGCGCACGAATACTGGTACGTCGGCGCCCAGGCTCAGGCCTAGTGCGGCCAGGCGGTCTTCGTCCCAGTCCAGTTGCCACAGGTGGGCGAGGGCCAACAGGGTAGTGGCGGCATCCGAGCTGCCACCGCCGATGCCGCCGCCCATGGGCAGCACCTTGGTCAGCCAGATGTCGGCGCCCATCGTCGTGCCGGATTGTTCCTGCAGCTTGCGCGCGGCACGCACGATCAGGTTGCTGTCGTGCGGCACCGCCTCGATCTCGGTATGCAGGCGGATCACGCCGTCGTCACGCACGGCAAAGCTCAGTTCGTCGCCGTGATCGAGAAACTGGAACACGGTTTCCAGCTCGTGATAGCCGTCCGCACGGCGGCCGATGATGTGCAGCCACAGGTTGAGCTTGGCCGGAGCGGGCAGGGTGAGGGTCTGCATGTATCAGTGCCCCAGCTGGCGGGGTTGCCAGTCCTTGACCACCAGTGTCACGTCGAGGTCCTTGCCGTGCAGCTTCATACGCTCGGGCAGCCAGTAGCCGTTCTGTTCCGTGTAGCTCAGGTATTGCACCTGCCAGCCGTCCTGGTCGAGGCTGGCCAGGCGGCTGTCGCCGTCCAGAGTCAGCTTGCTCTTGCTGTCGGGGGCCGGCAGGCCGCGGACCCACCAGACCAGGTGTGAGACCGGCAACTGCCAGCCCAGTTGTTCTTCCAGCAGGGCTTCGGGGCTGAGGGCCTCGTAGCGGCCCTGGTTGGCCACTTCCAGTACCACGCCGCCGGGGCGGCCGGTCAGGCGAGCGGCGCCACGGCCCAGCGGGCCGGCCAGGCGAATGTCGTAGTAGTCCTGGCGTTGCAGCCAGAACAACGTGCCGCTGCCGGAGTCGCGCGGGGCACGGATGCCGACCTTGCCGTTGATCTGCCAGCCATCGAGGCTGCTCAGTTGCTCTTTATGGGCGCGCCACTGTTGCGGGTCGCCGTGGCCCTGCAGGGCCTCGCGGCTACCGAAGCCGGCACAGCCGGCCAGCAGGGCGATAAGGGTGAAGGTAATGCAATGGCGCAGGAACATGGCGTTAGAGAGTCTCGGATCCGGTCAGGCGCAGGATGGTCTTGCGCAGGATGGGGCTGTCGGCCTGGGCTTCGAAGCCCTTGGCCCAGACCTGGCGGGCTTCGCGGCGCTTGCCGTTGGCCCATAGCACTTCGCCCAGGTGGGCGGCCACTTCGTGGTCGGGGAAGCTGGCAAAGGCCTTGCGCAGATAGGTTTCAGCCTCGTCGAGGTTGCCCAGGCGGTAATTGACCCAGCCCAGGCTGTCGAGCACCGCCGGGTCGTCCGGGGTCAGCTGATGAGCCTTGTCGATCAGCGCCTTGGCTTCGCTGTAGCGGGTGGTGCGGTCGGCCAGGGTGTAGCCGAGGGCGTTCAGGGCCATGGCGTTTTCCGGTTCGCGGGCGATGATGGCGCGCAGGTCTTTTTCCATCTGCGGCAGGTCGTCACGCTTTTCGGCCAGCATGGCGCGGGTGTACAGCAGGTTGAGGTCGTCCGGGTAGCGCTGGATGGCTTGCTGCAGCACCTGGCTGGCCTGGGCGTCCTTGTTGTTGTTGCTGTAGCTTTCCGATTCGATCAGGAACAGCTGGATGGCGTAGTCCGGTTGGGCTTCACGGGCATCGGCGAGCAGGCGTGAGGCTTCGGTACCACGGCCGTTGGCGATCAGGATGTCAGCCTGGCGCAGTTGCGCCGGCAGGTAGTCGGGGCCCGGGCCGACCAGGGCGTATTCACGCAGGGCGCCTGCAGGGTCGTGGCGCTCCTCGCGGATGCGGCCCAGGTTCAGGTGCGCGGCGTCGACGTTGCTGTCGCGCTCGATCAGCTCCTGCAGGTAGCCTTCGGCTTCATCCCAGTCCTTGTTCTCCAGGCACACCAGGGCCAGCGAATAGCGCAGCTCGTCGTCCTCGGGGTATTGCTGGACCAGGCTGAGGAACTCGCCCTTGGCATCGGCGATGCGGTCCTGTTCGACCAGGGTGCGGGCGTAGGTCAGGCGCAGGCGCTTGTCGTCCGGGTTGTCGCGAATCGCCCCGCGCAGCAGTGGCAGGGCCTCCGGGCCGCGATCCAGGGCTTGCAGCAGGCGCGCGCGCAGCAGGATCGGGGCGATTTCGCCGTTTTGCGGCGGGTGCGACTCGAGCAGTTCCAAGGCTTCTTCGGCCTTGCCGTCCTGGTTCAGCAACAGGGCCTTGCCGAACACCAGTTGACCGTTGTCCGGGTACTTCACCAGCAGGCGTTCGAAGCTTTGCAGCAGGCCGTCGCGGGTGCTCTGGTCGGTTTCGGCGGCGGACAGGGCGAGGAAATCGAAATGGGTGTCGCCCTGGCCCTGCAGGACCTTTTCCATGTACGTCATGGAGTCGTCATATCGGCCGGCGCGGGCAAGCTGGATGGCGGCGGCGCGCTGGGCATCGAGGTTCTGCGGGTCGTTGCGGGCCCAGACCAGGGCGTTGTCCAGTGCCGGTTCGTCGGCGCCGAGGTATTCGGCAATGCGGTAGGCGCGCTCGGAAACCCCGGGGTCCTGGGTTTTCGCGGCCTGGTCGGTGTAGTTGGCCAGGGCGATGTCGAAGCGGTTGCGCTGGCCGGCCAGCTCCGCCACCAGCAGGCTATAGAGCGTGTCCTGCTTGAACGAGCCATACACCACGGGCTTTTCCGCCTCGCTCTTGCCGGCCTCGGCGACGGGGGGCTCGGCCTTTTGCGGGGCCAGGCTCTGGCAGCCCTGGAGCAGGGCGAAGGCAAGCAGCAATGCGTATGGTTTGTTCATAGAAGGCTTTAAGAGGACTCACCGGCGGTCGGAGCATGATGACACAAGCGCGGGGGCAAACCCACCTGCGAAGGTATGAAGCCGCGCTTCGCTTATGCAGACCGCGCTGTGCCCGCGCGGTTCGCCGCAGAGCCTGCCACGGCGCCCAGAACACAGAATTATTGCTCTTGCTCTTGCTCTTGCTCTTGCTTCTAAGCGCGCGATAGTTCAGGCGCCGCCGATTGCGACTTCAGGAGGCCGAGCGAAGGGACTGCGGAGGGAG
>NZ_JBIGLU010000017.1:0-114445 GCF_043658375.1 Pseudomonas sp. PsB
GCATGTGGTCGATCATTCCGTACTTCGTGTACCTGGCGACCTTGTATGTACTGGTCGACCGCATGCGCCTGGAGGCAACGCTGGCGTTGGCCACGGTGGCCTGGCTGATGGCGGCGACCGTGCTGGTGACCTTGTGGGTGCGGATGCACTGAGGCCAGTCGGCTGACGCAGTCCATGTAGGAGCGGCCTTGTGTCGCGATGGGGCGCGTAGCGGCCCCCGATTTCAGCTTCGCCGCGAGTATTCCGGGGCCGCTTTGCGGCCCTTTCGCGACACAAGGCCGCTCCTACATGGGATCGCATCAGCCTGGAAGCATGGAAATTCGCCCTGATTGCCGACCTGAGGACCACCATCCTGTTCGGCATGTGATCGATCATTCCGTACTTCGTGTACCTGGCAGCCGCGACGGCTGACGCGGTCCGTGTAGGAGCGGCCTTGTGTCGCTATGGGGCGCGTAGCGGCCCCCGATTTCAGCTTCGCCGCGAATATTGCCGGGGCCGCTTTGCGGCCCTTTCGCGACACAAGGCCGCTCCTACAGGGGATCGCATCAGCCTGGAAGCATGGGAATTCAGAGCCCTGCGATATGCGTGACATCCTGCCGATGTGCCTGCAGGTAAGGCAACACCGCCCCCAGCAACGGCGCCTTGAACGGCTCCTGGAAGCGGTGCGCCAACCCCGGTATCAAGCGCAGCTGGCTGCCCTGGATATGCGCCGCCAGGTGCACGCCATGCATCACCGGCAGCAACGGGTCGGCCGTGCCATGCACTACCAGGGTCGGCACCCGCAACTGGTTCAGCAACTCGACCCTGCTCGGCTCGGCCAGTATCGCCATGATCTGGCGCTTGGCCCCCTCCGGGTTGAACGCCCGGTCATAGGCCACGGCCGCCTGCTGCAGCAAGGCCGCACGGTCGTCACGCACCTCGGGGCTACCCAGCGCCGCCAGCAGGTCGGCCTGCTGTTCGATGGCCACTTCGCGGTTCGGTGCGCTGCGCCGGGCCAGCAACTGCACCAGCGCCGGATCCGGCGCCGGCAACCCCGCCGCCCCTGAACTGGACATGACCAGCGTCAGACTGCGCACGCGCTCGGGCGCCATGGCGGCCAGGTGCTGGGCAATCATGCCGCCCATGCTCACCCCCAGCACATGAAACTGGCGCACGCCCAACGCATCCATCAGGCGCAGGCCATCGTCCGCCATGTCGGTCAGCGTATAGGGCGCAGCCACCGGCAGGCCCAGTTTGTAGCGCAGCAGTTCGACCGTCAGGTTGGCCGACGGTGGCAGCTGGCTCCAGCGTGACAGGCCGACATCGCGGTTGTCATAGCGAATCACCCGAAAGCCCTGGCGGCACAACGCTTCGACCACGTCGTCCGGCCAGTGGATCAGCTGCCCGCCAAGGCCCATCACCAGCAGCAAGGCCGGGTCGCGTGGCGCACCGACGCTCTGGTACACCAGGCTGACCGCGCCCAGTTCGGCACGCTGCACCGGCACGTGGGTGTCACAACGCTGTTCAGCGAAACTCGCCGGTACGCCGAATACAAAGAAAAGAAAAAGCCAAAAAGCCCGCATGAAAGAAACACCAGAATGCAGATCCCCAGTAGAGCGCGAGTCTGATGAATTCTGTTCGGGCGCGCTGCCACAGTTCAGTGACAGTTTGATGACTTCCGCCAGGCGGTGCGGCGGTACGCCCAGTCGACAGGCGCGGCAACATGAGGGAAACTCAACTCATTCCCTGTTTCCTCAAGTCCACACACCGGAGTCAGCTGTGCTGGAGATCCGTCACCTGAAAACCCTTCATGCCCTGCGCGAGGCCGACAGCCTGGTGGAGGCCGCCGAGCGCCTGCACCTGACCCAGTCGGCGCTGTCGCACCAGTTCAAGGAGCTGGAAGAGCGCCTGGGCCTGCCGCTGTTCGTGCGCAAGACCAAGCCGATCCGCTTTACCAGCGCCGGGTTGCGCTTGCTGCAACTGGCCGATGCCACCCTGCCGCTGCTGCGCGGCGCCGAACGTGACATCGCGCGCCTGGCCGGTGGCACCGCCGGGCGCCTGCACATGGCCATCGAATGCCACAGCTGCTTCCAGTGGCTGATGCCGACCATCGACCAGTTCCGTGACGCCTGGCCGGAGGTGGAGCTGGACCTGGCCTCCGGCTTTGCCTTCGCCCCACTGCCGGCCCTGGCCCGCGGTGACCTGGACCTGGTGGTGACCTCCGACCCGCTGGACCTGGCGGGCATCACCTACGTGCCGCTGTTCACTTACGAGGCGATGCTGGCGGTGGCCAACCAGCATCCGTTGGCCAGCAAGCCCTACATCGTGCCGCAGGACCTGCTTGACCAGACCCTGATCACCTACCCGGTGGAGCGCGACCGCCTGGACATCTTCACCCGCTTCCTGGAGCCGGCCGACATCGAGCCCGCCGCCGTGCGCACGTCGGAGCTGACGGTGATGATGATGCAACTGGTGGCCAGCGGCCGTGGCGTGTGCGGCATGCCGCACTGGGCGCTGCACGAGTACAGTTCGCGCGGGTATGTGAAGGGCAAGCGCCTGGGTGAAAAAGGGCTGTTCGCCACGCTTTATGCCGCCGTGCGCACCGACATGCTCGATGCGCCATACATGCGCGACTTCCTGCTGACGGCGAAGGACACCTCGTTCGCCACCCTCGATGGTGTCAGCGCGGTGCGCTGACGGACTGGCGGTATAGCGGCAGGATCAGGTCGCGGGTCAGAGGTGCCAGCTGCATGGCGGGTGCCTGGTCAGCGGCCAGCCACACCACCTCCTCGATCTCCGCGGCCGGCAGCACGGCTGCGGCGCTGTCGACACGGAACAGTTCGGCCTGTACCTCGAAGCCAGGCTCGTTGGCGGCCGGGGCGCTGAACTGGCCCAGGTGCACGGCCTGGGCCGGGTCGATGTGCAGACCCAGCTCCTCATGCAGCTCACGCACCAACGCCTGCACCGGGGTTTCGCCAGCATCGATCTTGCCGCCGGGCTGCATGAAGGCCTGGGTGCCGCGTTTGCGTACCAGCAGGGTGCGTCCCTGGGGGTCGATCAGCAGGGCGGCGGCGATGCGGATGGTGTTGGGCATGGGCTGGGCTCACCTGAAACAATGGCCGGGGAGGATCCCATGGGGTTCCTGGCCTGACAAGGCCAGTGTTTCCTGTGCCGGCCTCTTCGCGGGTGAACCCGCTCCCACAAGTGCACCACAAGGCCAGAGAGCGGCGCAGTACCTGTGGGAGCGGGTTTACCCGCGAAGAGGCCGGCACAGGTCATAGCCGATCCGGCAGACGAACGGCCCCTTGCCAACCCGCCCCACACCCTCCATAACCAACACATGAACCTGCCCGCCAAACACCACCCGGTGCTCGAGCTGTTCCACCCCGCCGTGCGCACCTGGTTCCGTCGCCACTTCGCCACGGTGACCGATGCCCAGGCCCAGGCCTGGCCGTTGATCCATGCGGGCCAGTCGATGCTGCTGGCCGCGCCGACCGGTTCGGGCAAGACCCTCAGCGCGTTCCTGGCCGTGCTCGACGAACTGTTCCGCCAAGGCCTGGAGCATCAGGGCGAGCTACCAGCGCAAACCCAGGTGGTCTACGTTTCGCCACTCAAGGCGCTGTCCAACGATATCCGCCTGAACCTGCAAGCCCCACTCGAAGGCATCAGCCAGGCCCTCGCGGACCAAGGCCTGAACGCCCCGCGCATCACCACGGCCGTGCGCAGCGGCGACACCCCGCAGAAGGAGCGTGCCGCCATGCGCAAGCTGGCGCCGCACATCCTGGTGACCACCCCCGAATCGCTCTACGTGCTGATGGGCTCGGCTTCTGGCCGTAAAGGCCTGGCCAGCGTGCACACGGTGATCGTCGACGAAATCCATGCCCTGGCAGGCAACAAGCGCGGCGCCCACCTGGCACTGACCCTGGAGCGCCTGCAGGCCCTGTGCAACCGGCCGTTGCGGCGTATCGGCCTGTCGGCCACGCAACGCCCGGTCGAGCGGGTGGCGCAATTTCTGGTCGGCAACGGCCGCCCCTGCGCAATCGTCGATGTCGGCCATGCTCGGCAGCGCGACCTGGCCATCGAGGTGCCGCCAGTGCCGCTGGGTGCAGTGATGGCCACCGATGTCTGGGGCCTGGTCTATGACCGCCTGGCCACCCTGGCGCGCGAACATCGCACCACCCTGGTGTTCGTCAACACCCGACGGCTGGCCGAGCGCATCACCCGCCACCTCAGCGACCGCCTGGGCAAGGAGGCGGTTGCCGCGCACCACGGCAGCCTGGCCAAGGAGCTACGCCTGGATGCCGAACAACGCCTGAAGAACGGCCAACTGCAGGTGCTGGTGGCCACCGCATCGCTGGAGCTGGGCATCGATATCGGCGACATCGACCTGGTGTGCCAGATCGCTTCGCCAGGCTCGATCGCGGCCTTGCTGCAGCGGGTCGGCCGCGCCGGACACCAGGTCGATGGCGTGCCCAAGGGTCGCTTGTTCCCGACCTCGCGCGATGACCTGATCGAATGCGTGGCCCTGCTCGACTGCATACGCCGGGGCGAGCTGGATGAACTGCACATTCCCCGGGCGCCGCTGGACGTGCTGGCCCAGCAGATCGTCGCCGAAGCCAGCAACCAGCCCTGGCACGAACAGGCCCTGTTCGACTGCCTGCGCCAGGCCACACCCTACGCCGAGCTCGACCAGCAACATTACCAGGCCCTGCTGCGCATGCTCGCCGAGGGCTACAACGGCCGCCAGGGCGTGCGCAGTGCCTACCTGCACCGCGATGCGGTGAGCGGCACCCTGCGTGGCCGCCGCGGCAGCCAGCTGACCGCCCTGACCAGCGGCGGCACCATCCCCGACAACGCCGACTACGCCGTGCTGCTCGAACCGCAGGCGCTGAACATCGGCAGCGTCAACGAAGACTTCGCCGTGGAAAGCATCGCCGGCGATATCTTCCAGCTGGGCAATGCCTCCTATCGCATCCTGCGCGTCGAACCGGGCCGGGTGCGGGTGGAGGATGCCCAGGGCCTGCCACCGACCATCCCGTTCTGGCTGGGCGAGGCGCCGGGGCGCAGCGATGAGCTGTCTGCCGCAGTGGCCCGGCTGCAGGCGCAGATCGACCAACAGCTGGCTGACAACAACCAGGCCGAGGTGCTGGCATGGTTGCAGGCTACCTTCGAACTGGGCGAAGCCGCCGCTGGCCAGTTGCTCGACTACCTGGCCCGCACCCGCGAAGTCCTCGGCGCCCTGCCCTCGCAGGACACGCTGGTGATGGAGCGCTTCTTCGATGAGTCCGGCGGTACCCAGCTGATCATCCATTCGCCCTACGGCAGCCGCATCAACCGCGCCTGGGGCCTGGCCCTGCGCAAGCGTTTCTGCCGCACCTTCAACTTCGAGTTGCAGGCGGCGGCCAGCGAGGACGCCATCGTGCTGTCGCTGTCCTCCAGCCACAGTTTCGAACTGGACGACGTGTGGCGTTACCTGAACACCCGCAGCGCCGAGCCGATCCTTGTCCAGGCGCTGCTCGATGCGCCGCTGTTTGGCGTGCGCTGGCGCTGGAACGCCAGCGTGACCATGGCCCTGCCGCGCTTTGTCGGCGGTCGCAAGGTGGCGCCACAGATCCAGCGGATGAAGAGTGAAGACCTGATTGCCGCCGTATTCCCCGATCAGATCGCCTGCCTGGAGAACATCGTCGGCGAGCGGCAGATTCCCGATCATCCGCTGGTCGAGCAAACCCTCGACGACTGCCTGCACGAGGCGATGGACAGCGAAGGCTGGCTGGCGCTGTTGCGGCGTATGGAAAGCGGCACGGTACGCCTGCTGTGCCGAGATCTGCCCGCCCCTTCGCCGCTGGCGGCGGCCATCCTCAATGCACGGCCCTATGCCTTCCTGGATGACGCGCCACTGGAAGAACGGCGCACTCAGGCGGTGCTCAACCGACGCTGGAGCGAAGTGCAGAGCGGCGACGACCTGGGCGCGCTGGACGCCGATGCCATCGCCGCCGTCGCAGCCGAGGCATGGCCGCAACCGGGCAATGCCGACGAAATGCATGAAGCGTTGATGGGCCTGGGGGCCATCAGCCAGGACGAAGTGCAGGGCAATGCCAGCTGGGAGCTGCTGCTCAGGCAGTTGGCCAAGGCCGGCCGGGGCTTGCGCCTGGTGGATGAAAAGCTGTGGTTGGCGCGTGAGCGGTTGAGCCTGCTGCAAGTGCTGTATCCCGGCTCCCGGGTGGAACCTGCGTTGCAGGCACTGCCAGGCTTCGATCAGGCCATCGAGCCGGACATTGCGCTGGTCGAACTGCTGCGAGCCCGCCTGAGCGGCCATGGCCCGCTGACCCGTGCGCAGATTGCGGCAGCACTTGGCAAACCGCTGCCGGCCATCGAACAGGCCCTGGCCCGCCTGGAGGCCGAAGGCTATGTGCTGCGTGGGCATTTCAGCCCCGGCGCAAGCGAACTGCAATGGTGCGAGCGCCATTTGCTGGCGCGCATCCACCGCTACACGGTCAAACGCCTGCGCCGGGAGATCGAGCCGGTCAGCCTGCAGGACTTCATGCGCTTTCTGTTCGACTGGCAACACCTGGCCAACGACACGCGCCTGCGCGGCCCGCAAGCCGTGGCCGAGGTACTTGGCCAGTTGCAAGGGTTCCCGAGTGCAGCCGGAGCCTGGGAGGCCGAACTGCTGCCGGCACGTATCAAGGACTACAGCCCGCACTGGCTCGACGATACCTGCCGTAGCGGGCAGTTCGCCTGGAGCCGGCTGGCGACGACCGTGTCGAGCAACACCTTGTCGAGCACACCGCTGGTGCTGTTGCCGCGCGAGCATCTTGGGTTGTGGCGCAGCCTTGCCCCCGTGCCATCCCTGGATAGCCTCGGCGCACGGGCGCAACGCGTCCACGAGGTGCTGAACGCACATGGCGCGCTGTTCTTCGACGAGCTGACACACGATGCCCACCTGCTGCCCAGCGAACTGGAAACGGCCTTGCAAGAGCTGGTAGGCGCAGGCCTGGTAGGGGCCGACAGCTTCACCGGCCTGCGCAGCCTGATCACCCCGGCGACGAAACGCACATCGCGCAACAGCCGACGCGGCCACCCGCCGCTGTCCAGCAGCATGTCCCATGCCGGGCGCTGGGCCTTGCTGCGCAGGGGCGCTGTAGACGACAGCCAGCGCCTGGAGCACATCGCCCGGGCCCTGCTTCGGCGCTATGGCGTGGTGTGCTGGCGCCTGCTGGAGCGCGAAAGCGATGTGCTGCCGCCCTGGCGCGAACTGCTGCGCTGCTATCACAGGCTGGAAGCGCGTGGCGAGATTCGTGGCGGGCGTTTCATTGCCGGGCTGGCCGGCGAACAGTTCGCCCTGCCGGAGGCGGTGGGGCTGCTGCGGCAGGTGCGCAAGCGTGAATTGGACGGGGCACTGGTGGTGGTAAGTGCCAGTGACCCGCTGAACCTGGTCGGGTCGCTGCTGCCGGGGGCGAAAGTGCCGGCGGTGAGCGGCAACCGCCTGTTGTATCGCGACGGGGTGCCGGTGGCGGTGCGGGTGGCCGGGCACTATTCGTACTTGGTCGAAGCACCGGCACAAGAGCAGGAAAGCTGGCGGCAGAAGCTGCTGCGCGACACTATCTGAATCCCTTGTTGCCGACTTCGGGCATGCATAGCACCTGTAGGAGCAGCCTTGTGCTGCGAAGAGGCCATTATTGCCGAAGACAATCCGTATCCCTGCTGGCCTCTTCGCAGCACAAGGCTGCTCCTACAAAAGCCCGTGCTGGCCTGAAGACTATTGCCAGGCTCTGCGAGAATGATTTTCGCTACCCCGATTTTAATTTGCACAGCCGTGCAACTTGGCTATGGTCGGGGTTTGCCCCAGGCCCTGAGCCTGACCGCGCCATCGCAAGGACCCTGTATGAGCCTGTCACTTCTCAGCCGCTATGCCTTCTTCGCCGCCTGTGTGCTGTTCACCCTGGCGAGCCTGCCCTTCACCCACCACGAATGGTTGTGGCCGTTCACCCTGAGCACCGCCATCCTCAGCCTGATCGGCCTGTTCGACCTGTTGCAGCAACGCCACGCAGTACGCCGCAACTACCCGATCCTGGGCAACATCCGCTATCTGGTCGAGGCCATTCGCCCGGAAATCCGCCAGTACCTGCTGGAGGCAGACAGCGACGCCCTGCCGTTCTCCCGCGCCCAGCGCTCGCTGGTGTATGCACGGGCGAAGAACGAAGCCTCGGACAAGCCCTTCGGCACCCTGATCGACGTGTACGAGTCCGGCTTCGAATTCATCGGCCACTCCATGCGCCCGGCGCCATTGGCCGACCCGGCAAGCTTCCGGGTCATCGTCGGCGGGCCGCAGTGCAGCCAGCCATACTCGGCATCGATCTTCAACATATCGGCGATGAGCTTTGGCTCGCTCAGCGCCAACGCCATCCGCGCCCTCAACCAAGGCGCCAAGCTGGGCAATTTCCACCATGACACCGGCGAAGGCAGCATCAGCCCCTATCACCGCGAGCACGGTGGCGACCTGGTCTGGGAACTGGGCAGTGGCTACTTCGGGTGCCGCACGGCGGACGGGCGCTTCGACCCCGAGCGCTTCGCCACCCAGGCGCGCAGCCCGCAGGTGCGGATGATCGAGATCAAGATGAGCCAGGGCGCCAAGCCCGGCCATGGCGGCATCCTGCCCAAGCACAAGGTGACCCGGGAAATTGCCGAAACCCGTGGCGTGCTGATGGGCGAAGACTGCATATCACCGTCGCGCCACAGCGCCTTCTCCACCCCCATCGAGATGATGCAGTTCATCGCCCAGCTGCGTGAGCTGTCTGGCGGCAAACCGGTAGGTTTCAAGTTCTGCCTGGGCCACCCGTGGGAGTTCATGGGCATCGCCAAGGCCATGCTGGAAACCGGCATCCTGCCCGACTTCATCGTCGTCGACGGCAAGGAAGGCGGCACCGGCGCGGCGCCGGTGGAGTTCACCGACCACATTGGCGTACCGCTGCGCGAGGGGCTGCTGTTCGTGCACAACACCCTGGTCGGCCTGAACCTGCGCGACAAGATCAAACTGGGCGCCAGCGGCAAGATCGTCAGCGCGTTCGACATTGCCAGCGTGCTGGCCATTGGCGCCGACTGGGCCAACTCGGCGCGCGGCTTCATGTTCGCCATCGGCTGCATCCAGTCGCAGAGCTGCCACACCAACAAGTGCCCGACCGGTGTGGCCACGCAAGACCCACTGCGCCAGCGGGCGCTGGTGGTGCCGGACAAAGCCCAGCGGGTGCTGAACTTCCATCACAATACCTTGCGTGCCCTGGCCGAAATGCTTGCGGCAGCAGGCCTGGAGCACCCGGCGCAGCTGGAAGCCAAGCACCTGGTACGGCGCATCTCGGCCACCGAGATCAAGCTGTTCTCGCAGATGCATGTGTTCCTGAAGCCGGGTGAGCTGCTGACTGGCGAGGTGAACGGGCAGTTCTATTCGCGCATGTGGCAGCTGGCGCGGGCGGACAGCTTCGAACCGAACAGCGAAGTGGCAGCCTGATAGAACCCTGGGGCTGCTACGCAGCCCATCGCGACACAAGGCCGCTCCCACAGGAGTACGCTATCTCTTGTGGGAGCGGCCTTGTGTCGCGAAAGGGCCGCAAAGCGGCCCCAGCCATTTCAGATCAGGAAGCAGTACTGGCCACGCCCTGCGCGTCTTTCGGCGCCAGGCGGAATGCGTAGTACAGCACCGTCAGCAGCACCAGGAACGCCGGACCGATGTACAGCGCCACGCGGGTGTCCTCGAAGTACGCCATCAGGCCGACCACCAGCACCAGGAAGGCCAGCGCCAGGTACGAGCTCAGCGGCCACAACCACATACGGTACTTCAGTGCCTTGCGCTCGGCAGTGGTGAGGCCGGCACGGAACTTCAGCTGCGCCAGCAGGATCATCACCCAGGTCCAGATCGCGCCGAAGGTGGCGATCGAAGTCACCCAGACGAAGACCTTCTCCGGCACCAGGTAGTTGGCCAGCACGCCCAGCAGCAGCGCGCCGATCGACAGCAGCAGCGCGTTGCGCGGCACGCCGCTCTTCGACGTACGGGCGAAGGCCGCCGGGGCCTGGCCGTTCTGCGCCAGGCTGTAGAGCATGCGCCCGGTGCTGAAGATGCCGCCGTTGCACGACGACAGCGCTGCAGTGATGACCACGAAGTTGATGATGCCAGCGGCGGTCTTGATGCCCAGGCGCTCAAAGGTCATGACGAATGGGCTGCCCTGGCTGCCGATTTCGTTCCACGGGTAGATCGACAGGATCACGAACAGCGCACCGACATAGAACAACAGGATGCGCCAGAACACCGAGCCAATGGCCTGTGGGATGGTCTTTTGCGGGTTGCGTGCTTCACCGGCGGTCAGGCCGATCATTTCCACGCCCAGGTAGGCGAACATCACCATCTGCAGCGACATCAGCACGCCGGTCACGCCATTGGGCATGAAGCCGCCGTTGCTCCACAGGTTGGAGATACCCACTGCCACGCCGTCATTGCCGAAGCCGAAGGCAATGATGCCGATGCCGCCAAGGACCATGGCGATGATGGTGACAATCTTGATCAGGGCGAACCAGAACTCGAACTCACCAAACGCCTTGACGGCCACCAGGTTGACCGCCCCCATGCTGCCCAGCGCCGCCAGGGCCCAGATCCAGCGTGGTACGTCGGGGAACCAGATGCCCATGTAGATGGCCACCGCGGTGATTTCGGCAACGCAGGTCACCAGCCACAGGAACCAGTAGTTCCAGCCGGTAAGGAAACCCGCCAGCGGGCCGAGGTAGTCCTGGGCATAACGGCTGAACGAGCCGGCGACAGGGTTGTGCACGGCCATTTCGCCAAGGGCGCGCATGATCACCAGAATGGCCAGGCCGCCGATGATGTAGGACAGCATGATGGCGGGGCCGGCCATTTCGATGGCCTTGGCCGAACCGAGGAAAAGACCGACACCGATACAGGCGCCCAGCGCCATCAGGCGGATGTGCCGTTCGCCCAGTTCACGCTTGAGCGGGCCGCCTTCGGTGGCCTGGCCGTGGGCAGGGTGGTTGCCGACTGGCATAGCAATACAACCTCATTTTGTTATTGGATTTGACCTTCGTGCAGCACCGGCCAGGCCGATAGGCGTGGCGTTGGCTTGCCGAGCTGGCCTTGTGGGCCGGCCCGTGTGCCGGAATAGAGCGCCCGGCAAGGCGAAGGGGGCGAGCAGTATAGGAAGACCGTTGTAGGGGTTTTCGCTGTATAAACAGGAAAATTCAGCAAGATCTCTGGGGCCGCTTCGCGCCCCTTTCGCGACACAAGGCCGCTCCTACAAGCGTGCTCTGTCTCCTGTAGGAGCGGCCTTGTGTCGCGAAAGGGCTGCACAGCAGCCCCAAAATCGCCCGGCCACCATAGCAATATCGCCTTTCGAATAAACCCACACCAAAGCCGCATAGCCCTACGCCACTTTTCTCCGTCTCTTACAAATTTTTCACCTGACCCGCTCAACGTCTAAGCTTCAGACAAGCAAGACGAAAATACCTGGCCGGATAGAAGACTATGGGCGCACTGTGGCAATCGGAACCAAGCAGAACGGAAGCACCCGAGATACCTCCGGCCGAGACGCCACAACCCAAGTCCCCCCGTCAGCGTCGGCTATGGTGGCGGCTGATCATCCTCATTCTGCTGGTGGCGCTGGTGGCCATCGGCTTCGCTGCGTATGACGAATTCCGCACCTCCAATCTGCAGTCGCGGGAATTCAGCAAGCTGGCCAGCACCCTCACTTATTCGCTGCAACCAGGCCCCAGCGATGCCATCGTCTACCCCGGCGAAGGGCCGTTCGACAAACGCCTGGGCTACAGCGCGCTGGGCGAATTCCTGCCGCGCCTGCTCAAGCGCGACTACCTGATCAGCGAGCAGGTGAAGTTCTCGCCGGCGTTGATGAACTACGTCGATCATGGGCTGTTCGCCCCCTATATAGAGAAAATCCAGGCTGGCCTGTCGATCACCGACTGCCGCGGCGACATGCTGTACCAGTACAACTACCCGCAACACCTGTACCCGGACTTTGCGGCGATCCCGCCGGTGATCGTCAACAGCCTGCTGTTCATCGAGAACCGCGACCTGCTCGACACCAAGGACCCGCGCAACAACCCGGCCGTGGACTGGCCGCGCTTCGCCAAGGCCGCCTACAGCCAGGTGGCCAAGTACCTGGCCCTGCCCGGCCAGTCCGCTGGCGGCAGCACCCTGGCCACGCAGCTGGAAAAGTACCGCCATTCACCGGACGGCCTGACCGTTTCCGGCGCCGAGAAGATCCGCCAGATGATTTCCGCCAGCGTGCGCGCCTACCAGGGCGGCCCTGACACCACCGAGGCGCGCCAGCGCATCGTGCGGGACTACCTCAACAGCGTGCCGCTGTCGGCGGTGCCTGGGCATGGCGAAGTGCATGGCATGGCCGAAGGCCTGCGGGTCTGGTACGGCGCCGACTTCGACCAGGTCAACCAGGCCCTGAGTTCCAACGCCAGCGACCCCGAGAGCATGGCCGCACGCGGCCTGGCCCTGCGCCAGGTGCTGTCACTGATGATTGCCCAGCGCCGGCCGTCGCACTACCTGTCCAAGGGGCGGCTCGAGCTGGCCGAACTGACCGACGCGCACATCCGCGTGCTGGCCGCCAACAAGGTCATCGAGCAGCCACTGGCCGACGCGGCACTGGCCAGCAAGGCGGTATACCGCGACTGGGTGGCGCAACCGACCATTGTGCCGATTGTCACCAACAAGGGCATCAGCCTGGCACGCAACCGCCTGGCGGCCATGCTCAACCGCCCGCTGTACGACCTCGACCGGCTCGACGTGTCGGCCACCAGTACCCTTCAGTCCGACCTGCAGCTACAGGTCAGCCAGTACCTGAAAAACCTTGCCGACCCTGAATTCGCAGCGCAGATCGGCCTGATTGGCGAACGCCTGCTTACCGCCAAGACCACCGACCAGGTGAGCTACAGCTTCACCTTGTTCGAGCGCACCGCCGACGGCTCGCGGGTGCGGGTGCAGACCGACAGCACCGACCAGCCCTTCGACATCAACGAAGGCAGCAAGCTTGAACTGGGTTCCACCGCCAAGTTGCGGGTACTCACCACCTACCTGGAGATCATCGCCGAACTGCACGACAAGTACGCCGGCAAGCCAGCCGCCGAGTTGAAGAAAGTCGAAGTCGCCGAACTCGACCGCATCAGCCAGTGGTCGCTGGAATGGCTGGCGCAGAACAGCAAGAACCAGAGCCTGGACGCGATGCTCGATGCGGCGCTGGAACGCAAGTATTCGGCCAACACCGGCGAAGCCTTCTTCACCGGCGGCGGCATGCATGTGTTCAACAACTTCCGCAAGGAAGACAACAGCCGCAACCCAACCCTCAAGGATGCATTGCGCGAGTCGATCAACCTGCCGTTCATCCGCCTGATGCGCGACCTGGTGCGCTACGTGACCTACCAGCAGCCATACAACCGCGTGCCGCTGCTCAAGGACGACTCCGACCCGCGCCGCCAGGAATACCTGGCCCGTTTCGCCGACAAGGAAGGCACCAACTACCTGATGCGCTTCTGGAAGAAATACCAGCGCAAGACCTCGCAGCAGCGCCTGGACACCTTCCTCGACAGCATGCGCGTAACCCCGCAACGGTTGGCGGCCGTGCACCGCTACCTGTTCCCCGAGGCTGGCCAGGAAACCTTCAACGCCTTCGTCCGCGCCCACCTCAAGGGTGACAAGATCGTCCTGGGCAAACTGACCGATGGCCGCCTGTCGGAGATGTACGACGCCTATGGCCCGGGCAAGTACGACCTGCCCGACCAGGGCTATATCGCCAAGGTCCACCCGCTGGACTTGTGGCTGCTGGGTTACCTGCTGAAGAACCCCGGCTCTACCTTGACCGAAATGGTCAATGCCAGCCGCTTCGAGCGCCAGGAGGTTTACGGCTGGCTGTTCAAGAGCCGCCATCAGGGCGCCCGTGACAGCCGCATTCGCACCATGGTCGAGATCGAAGCGTTCCTCGACATTCACCAGCGCTGGAAGCGCGTGGGCTATCCATTCGACCACCTGGTACCCTCGCTGGCCACCGCCATCGGCAGCTCGGGCGACCGCCCCGCTGCCCTCTCCGAACTGGTCGGCATCATCCAGAACGACGGCGTGCGCCTGCCGACCTTGCGGATCGACACCCTGCACTTCGCTGCCAACACGCCTTACGAGACCAAGCTGGTCACCGACCCGGACCGAGGTGTGCGAATTCTGCCGGTCGAAGTGGCGCGCGCCCTCAAAGGCGCCATGTCGCAGGTGGTGGATGCGGGTACCGCGCGGCGTATTTCCGGCAGTTTCAAGCTGCAGGACGGCACGCCACTGGTTATGGGTGGCAAGACCGGTACCGGTGACAACCGCATCGAAAGCTTTGGTGCTGGCGGCCGGCTGATCGGCTCGCGCTCGCTGAACCGTACCGCCACCTTCGTGTTCTTCCTGGGCGACAACCACTTCGGTACCTTGACCGCGTTCGTGCCGGGGCGCTCGGCAGAGGCCTTCAAGTTCACCTCGGCGCTGCCGGTGCAGGTACTCAAGGGCATGGCTCCGATCCTCATGCCATACCTGCAACCGGGCAATCCGAATGAGTGCAAAGCGCCGCAAGTGGCCATGCACACAGCCGCGCAGCAAGGGGACACATCGAACAACTAGATGATAATCATCTGCAATTAAGGGCTTGTCTTTAGATATATCTTGAGTAACATCTTACGATATATCGCAAACGACGGAGCCCTGTCCCCATGCGCGAACATACCCCCCATGACCCCTTCGAGCGGCGCCCAGGTCGTGGCGAACGCGGCCCGCGCGTCTTCGCCCCCGGCGACCTCAAGCTGCTGATGCTGGCCCTGCTCGCCGAGCAGCCAGGCCACGGCTACGACCTGATCCGCCAGATCGAAAACCTGTTCGACGGCAGCTACAGTCCAAGCCCCGGGGTGATCTACCCCACCCTCAACTTCCTCGAGGAGGCCGAACTGATCAGCGGCCAGGTGCAGGGCAGCAAACGCCTCTATGCCATTACCGAAGCCGGCCGCACCGCCCTGGCCGAACAGGCCGTCGCACTGGACGGCGTGCGCATGCGTATCGAAGTCAGCAAGCGCGCCCTGCGCGGCCACGACCGCCCACCAGAGATTCATGAAGCGGTCGGCAACCTGCGCCACGCACTGCACATGCACAGTGGCCGCTGGACACCGGAAGAAATCGAGCGGGTCCGCGACCTGCTCAACCACACCGCCAAGGCCATCGCCTCCGGGCCGGCCGAACCTGTCAGGGAGACACCCCATGAGTGACACCATTCACCGCGTCAACCACGAAATCCGCCAACGCCGCCTGCAGGTGCTGCGGGTCACCGAACTGACCCCGCGCATGCGCCGCATCACCCTCGGGGGTGCCGAGCTGCAGGGCTTCACCAGCGTGGGCAGCGACGACCATATCAAGCTGCTGTTTGCCGAAACGCCGGAGCAACAGCAAGCCATCGAGGCTCGTAACCTGGGCCGAGAAGGTGGCGCGCGGCCTACCATGCGCGAATACACGCCACGGCGCATCGACCTGGTGGCCAATGAGCTGGAGATCGACTTCGTGCTGCACGGCGATGGCCCTGCCTCTACCTGGGCAGCCCAGGCTGCACCCGGGCAAACCCTGGACATTGCCGGGCCGCGGGCTTCGATGGTGGTGCCGGACATCTTCGACAGCTACCTGCTGATCGGCGACGAAACCGCCATTCCGGCCATTGGCCGCCGCCTGGAGGAATTGCCAGCGGGCCGCCAGGTACTGGCGGTTATCCAGATCGATGACGAGCAGGAACGCCAGCCACTGCCGAGCAAGGCACAGGTGGAGGTGATCTGGGTACGTCGCCAACAGGAGGACTTGCTGGCACTGGTGAAGAACCTGACCTTGCCGCAGGGCCGTTTGTACGGCTGGGTGGCACTGGAAAAGGCCCTGAGCCGGCAGGCCAAGGCACTGTTGCTGGAGAAAGGCTTGCCTGAGGATGCGCTCAAGGCTGTGGCCTACTGGCGTGCCGACGGGACTGCGGACGACGAATGATTGTTTATTGCCTGCACTGGCCGGCAAGCCAGTTCCCACAGGAATCGCGCAGCCCTTGAACGCTGAGGGGTGTAGGAGCGGCCTTGTGTCGCGAAAGGGCTGCAAGGCAGCCCCAGCAATTTCAACTGTTGCGCATCAATCCTGGGGCCGCGTTGCGGCCCTTTCGCGACACAAGGCCGCTCCTACAGGTACAGCGACAACCTAGAGATCAACGCTGTACTCGTGGGAGCTGGCTTGCCGGCGATAGGGCCAGTGCAGGTCAAGCCAATCTGTGCAGCCCCCGCCACCTGTCCAGCCCCAGCAACACCAGCCCAATCCCCCAGAACCCCGCCAACACCCCCAGGGCATTGAGCAATACTTGCCCATACCCCAGGCTCGCCACATCGATGAACGGGTAGGCATACACGCCAATCTCGCTCCCCCGCCACAGCGCGTAGGCAAAATACATCGCCGGGTACACCGCCCAGACCAGCAGATGCCATAGCCGCAACCTGCCCTTGGGCACCTCGCACCACCAGTACAAGGCATATAGCACGGGCATCACATCGTGCAGCAACTCGTCCGCCAGCCATTGCCAGCCCTGCGGTTGCCACAAGTGACGCAACAGCACGCTGTAGGCCAATGCCACCAGCACGATGCTGGCGGCCACCGCGGAACTCACCGCAGGCGACAGGAAAAAGCGCTTGGCACGGCATTCCCGGCCGAACGCCGCATAACTGAGCACCGTTGCCACCAGGGTATTGGTCAACACGGTGAAATACCCGAACACATTGATCAGGCCACCCACCAGACTGGCCTGTTCCTGCCAACGCGCCAACAACACCAGGTACACCTGCACGGCCAGACCGAACCAACCCAGCACGGCCATGCCGGTCAGCCAGGGACGGCGCGGCATGTCAGGCCTGGCGCTGCAGCTTCACGTACAGCTGCTCGACCTTTTCCCGTGCCCACGGCGTCTTGCGCAGGAAGGTCAGGCTCGACTTGATGGTCGGGTTGCTTTTGAAGCAGCGCACATCGATGCGCTCGGCCAGGCCCTGCCATTGGTAGTGCGCCACCAACTCGGTGAGGATCTGTTCGAGGGTCTTGCCGTGCAGCGCGTTGTGTTGGGCCGTGCTCATGCCAGTGCTCCGTAGGAAAGATGCGCACCTTACACGAGTGTAGTGGTGGGTGGGATCAGGTGAGTCGACAGAAAAACCGCTGGCCAGGCGCAAAACCTCTGTGCTGAAATGGAGATGTTATATTGTAACAATACAAAAGCATCTGCCAAGGAACGCCCCATGCCCATGCTGTACACACCGCTTCGCCTCTCTCCCCTCGCCGTCGCGCTGTGGCTGGCCGCATCACCCAGCCACGCCGTGGAACTCGAACCCCAGGTCATCACCGCCAACCCTTTGGGCAATAGCCAGCTGGCCGCACCCAGCACCGTGCTCGAAGGCAACAACCTGCTGCAACAGCAGCACGGCAGCCTCGGTGAAACCCTGAACAAGCAGCCCGGGGTCGCCTCCACCTGGTTCGGCCCTGGCGCCAGTCGCCCGGTAATTCGTGGCCTGGATGGCGACCGTATTCGCATCCTGCGCAATGGCGTCGGCGCCCTGGATGCTTCATCGCTGTCCTACGACCACGCCGTGCCGCTGGACCCGGTGACCGTCGACCGTGTCGAGATCGTCCGTGGCCCGGCAGCCCTGCTCTACGGCGGCAACGCCATCGGAGGTGTGGTCAATACCTTCGACAATCGCATCCCGGATACCCCCATCGAGGGCATCCAAGGTGCCGGTGAACTGCGCTACGGCGGCGCCGATACCACCCGCAGCAGCGCTGGCAAGCTGGAGGCCGGCAACGGTGCCTTCGCCCTGCACCTGGATGCCAACAGCCGCCAGTTCAACGACCTGCGCATCCCCGGTTACGCGCGCAGTTCCAAGGTGCGCGACGCCGACGAACCCGGCGGCAAGCACCGCCTGGAAAACAGCGACGGCCGCCAGGACGGTGGCGCCGTGGGTGGCGCCTACCATTGGGACCACGGTTACGCCGGCCTGTCGTACAGCCGCTACGACAGCAACTATGGCTCGGTGGCCGAGCCAGGTGTGCGCCTGGACATGAAGCAGGACCACTACGCCTTCGCCTCCGAACTGCGTGACCTGGACGGCCCGTTCACTTCGGTCAAGGTCGATGCCGGCTACACCGACTACGAGCACCGTGAAATAGAAGAAGGCGAAGTCCACACCACCTTCAGGAACAAGGGCTATGAAGCACGTATCGAAGCCCGCCACCAACCGCTAGGGCCGGTAGAAGGCGTGATCGGCGCCCAGGTCAGCCGCAACGAATTCTCCGCCTTGGGCGAGGAAGCCTTCGTCCCGCACACCGACACCGACAGCCTGGCGCTGTTCATGCTGGAGCAGTGGCAAGCCACCGAGCGCCTGAACCTGAGCCTGGGCGCACGCATGGAGCACACCCGGGTCGACCCGGATGCCAAAGGCAACGAGAACTTCGCCGACGCCGACAGCGCCAGCACTTTCAACGCCTTCAGCCTGTCTTCCGGGGCGGTGTACCAGCTCGACCCGATCTGGTCGCTGGCCGCCAACCTCGGCTACACCGAGCGCGCCCCGACCTTCTACGAGCTGTATGCCAATGGTGCCCACGTGGCCACTGGAGCCTTTGAAGTCGGCGATGCCAGCCTGAACAAGGAAAAAGCCATTTCCGCCGACCTGGCCCTGCGTTTCGACAACGGCACCCACAAGGGCAGTGTCGGGGTGTTCTACAGCCACTTCCGCAACTACATCGGCCTGATCGGCACCGGCAACACCCGCGAGGGGCATGACCACGACCATGGCGAGGATGACCATGACCACGATCACGACCATGACGGTTTCCCGGAATACCAGTACCAGGGCGTGCGGGCGCGCTTCTATGGCATCGAGGCCCAGGACCGCTGGCAACTGGCCGAGAACCGCTATGGCAGCTTTGCCCTGGAGCTCTCCGGTGACTACACCCGGGCGAAAAACCTCGACAGTGGCGAGCCGCTGCCACGCATCGCCCCACTGCGCCTGAACAGCGGCCTGGTCTGGGAGCTGGACCGCTGGCAGGCGCGGGTCGACGTGCAGCATGCTGCGTCGCAGCATCGCAAACCGGCCAACGAAACCAGCACCGATGGCTATACCACGCTGGGGGCCAGCGTTGGCTATCGCTTCGAAGTTGGCCAGAGCCAGTGGCTGGCGTTTGTGCGCGGCGAGAACCTGACTGACCAGACCGTGCGCTATGCCAGCTCGATCCTGCGCGATATCGCCCCGGCGCCGGGGCGTAGTGTGGAAGTGGGCCTGCGTACCTCCTTCTGATTGCAAATCAGTATCTGTGGGAGCGGGCATGCCCGCGAAGAAGCCGACACGGTGGATGGCACCGGCTCCGCCGGTGTTCGCGGGCGCGCCCGCTCCCACAAAGAGCTCGCAAGCTCTGGACTGTTGCCATATCAGCAACAATCCACTGCGACAATTTGTCTTTTTTTCTTACAACTTCCCCTATATCCTCCCCGCCGCAAGCTGAATCGCTTCATCGAAACCATCTTGTCGTCATTTCCATTGAGGGGCCCGCCCTTCGATGCGCTTGCCGTTTATTCAATAATCAAAAGATAGCGCTATCTCATGCTCCAACTGCCCAAAACCTTTTACATCGGCCTTGCCCTCAGCGCCCTGGCGGCCCCCACCGGCGCCAGCGAGATGTTCGCCAGCGACTCCCCCTGGATGCTCGGCGACTGGGGTGGCACCCGCAGCGAACTGCTGGAAAAAGGCTACGACTTCACCCTCGGCTACACCGGCGAGATGGGCAGCAACCTGCATGGTGGCTACGACCACGACCGCACCGCGCGCTACAGCGACCAGTTCACCTTCGGCAGCCACCTGGACCTGGAGAAGATCCTTGGCTGGCACGACACCGAATTCCAGCTGACCATCACCGAGCGCCACGGCGACAACATCAGCAACGACCGCATCAACGACCCGCGTGTCGGCGGCTTCACCTCGGCCCAGGAGGTCTGGGGCCGTGGCGAAACCTGGCGGCTGACGCAGATGTGGATCAAGCAGAAGTACTTCGATGGCGCACTGGATGTGAAATTCGGCCGTTTCGGCGAAGGCGAGGACTTCAACAGCTTCCCGTGCGACTTCCAGAACCTGGCCTTCTGCGGCTCGCAGGTAGGCAACTGGGTGGGCGGCATCTGGTACAACTGGCCGGTCAGCCAGTGGGCCCTGCGCGTGCGCTACAACCTCAGCGACGCGCTCTACGCCCAGGTCGGCGTGTTCGAGCAGAACCCCTCGAACCTGGAATCGGGCAACGGCTTCAAGCTCAGCGGCAGCGGCACCCAAGGCGCGGTAATGCCGATAGAACTGGTATGGAGTCCACAGGTCAATGGTCTGAAAGGGGAATATCGCGCCGGCTACTACTACAGTAATGCCAAGGCACAGGATGTTCTCAAGGACAGCAACGGCCAGCCGGCAGCCCTCAGCGGCGCCGCCTACCGCAGCAGTTCGAGCAAGCACGGCTTGTGGCTCGGCGCCCAGCAGCAGGTGACTTCGCTGGCGTCCGACCAGTCGCGTGGCCTGAGCCTGTTCGCCAACGCCACGGTGCACGACAAGAAGACCAATGCCATCGACAACTATGTGCAGGCAGGACTGGTATACAAAGGGCCCTTCGACGCCCGCGCCAAGGACGACATCGGTTTCGCCCTGGCCCGTGTGCACGTCAACCCTGCCTATCGCAAGAACGCGCGCCTGGCCAACCAGGCCGCCGGCCTCTACGACTACGACAACCCTGGTTTCCTGCCGGTGCAGGACACCGAGTACAGCGCCGAGCTGTACTACGGCATCCACCTGGCCGACTGGCTCACGGTCCGCCCCAACCTGCAGTACATCCGCCACCCGGGCGGGGTGTCGCAGGTCGATGGCGCCCTGATCGGCGGCCTGAAGATCCAGAGCAGTTTCTAACCCCCTTTTTGACCTGACGGAGAACCTACGATGAGCACTGAAGGTGCCAACAATGGAAGCCGCTGGCTACCGCGCCTGATCGGCGCGCTGCTGTTGCTGATGGGCCTGGCCCTGCTGGCCGGCGGCATCAAGCTGAGCCAGCTGGGCGGATCGCTGTACTACCTGATCGCCGGTATCGGCTTTGCCCTGTCGGGCATCCTGCTGCTGGCCCAGCGCCGCATCGCCCTGGGCCTGTACGGCCTGGTCCTGCTGGGCAGCACCGTGTGGGCCCTGCTCGAAGTGGGCCTGGACTGGTGGCAACTGGTACCACGCCTGGCCATCTGGTTTGCCATCGGTGTGGTCCTGCTGCTGCCCTGGGCGCGGCGCCCGCTGATCGGCCCGGGCAACAAGGCCAACACTGCGCTGCTCGGCATTGCAGTGGTCGCTTCGGGCGCTTGCGCCCTGGGCAGCCAGTTCACCCACCCCGGTGAAGTGTTCGGCGAACTGGGCCGCGACAGCAGCGAAATGGCCAGCGCCGCCCCGGCCATGCCCGACGGCGAATGGCAGGCCTACGGCCGCACCGAGCACGGCGACCGCTATTCGCCGCTGCGCCAGATCACCCCGCAGAACGCCTACCGCCTGGAAGAGGCCTGGCGCATCCGCACCGGTGACCTGCCGACCGAAAACGACCCGGTGGAGCTGACCAACCAGAACACCCCGCTGAAGGTCAACGGCATGCTCTATGCCTGCACCGCGCACAGCCGCGTGCTGGCCCTGGACCCGGACACCGGCGCGGAAATCTGGCGCTACGACCCGCAGGTCAAGAGCCCGGTCGGCACCTTCAAGGGCTTCGCCCACATGACCTGCCGTGGCGTTTCGTACTATGACGAAAACCGCTACGTCAGCCGCGACGGCAGCCCGGTACCGAAAATTACCGACGCCGGCCAGGCCGTGGCCCAGGCCTGCCCACGCCGCCTCTACCTGCCCACCGCAGACGCCCGCCTGATCGCCATCAACGCCGACAACGGCAAGGTCTGCGAAGGTTTCGCCAACCAGGGCGTGATCGACCTCACCACCGGCATCGGCCCGTTCACCGCCGGCGGCTACTACTCCACCTCGCCAGCGGCGGTCACCCGTGACCTGGTGATCATCGGTGGCCATGTCACCGACAACGAGTCGACCAACGAGCCATCCGGCGTGATCCGCGCCTACGATGTACACGATGGCCACCTGGTGTGGAACTGGGACAGCAACAACCCGGACGACACCCAGCCGCTGGCTCCTGGCAAGATGTACAGCCGCAACTCGGCCAACATGTGGTCGATCGCCAGCGTCGACGAAGACCTCGGCATGATCTACCTGCCACTGGGCAACCAGACCCCGGACCAGTGGGGCGCCAACCGCACCCCGGGTGCCGAGAAGTACAGCGCCGGCGTGGTCGCCCTGGACCTTGCCACCGGCAAGGCTCGCTGGAACTACCAGTTCACCCACCACGACCTGTGGGACATGGACGTCGGCAGCCAGCCGACCCTGGTCCACCTGAAGACCGACGATGGCGTGAAGCCGGCAATCATCGTGCCGACCAAGCAAGGCAGCCTGTACGTGCTCGACCGCCGCGACGGCACGCCGATCGTGCCGATCCGCGAGATCCCCACCCCGCAAGGTGCGGTGAAGGGCGACCACACCTCGCCGACCCAGGCCCGCTCCGACCTCAACCTGCTCGGCCCTGAACTGACCGAACAGGCCATGTGGGGCGCCACACCGTTCGACCAGATGCTGTGCCGCATCCAGTTCCGCGAACTGCGTTACGAAGGCCAGTACACCCCGCCTTCCGAGCAAGGCTCGCTGATCTACCCAGGCAACGTCGGTGTGTTCAACTGGGGTAGCGTGTCGGTCGACCCGGTGCGCCAACTGCTGTTCACCTCGCCCAACTACATGGCCTTCGTGTCGAAGATGATCCCGCGTGAGCAGGTGGCCGAGGGCAGCAAGCGCGAAAGCGAGACCAGCGGCGTGCAGCCGAACACCGGTGCGCCGTACGCGGTGACCATGCACCCGTTCATGTCGCCACTGGGCGTACCATGCCAGGCCCCGGCCTGGGGCTATGTCGCCGCCATCGACCTGTTCACCAACAAGGTGGTGTGGAAGCACAAGAACGGCACCACCCGCGACAGCACCCCGGTGCCGATCGGCATGCCGGTTGGCGTGCCGAGCATGGGTGGTTCGATCGTCACCGCCGGTGGCGTCGGCTTCCTCAGCGGCACCCTGGACCAGTACCTGCGCGCCTATGACGTGAACAACGGCAAGGAACTGTGGAAAGCCCGCCTGCCAGCGGGTGGCCAGGCCACGCCGATGAGCTACAGCGGCAAGGATGGCAAGCAGTACGTGCTGGTGACTGCCGGCGGGCATGGCTCGCTGGGCACCAGGATGGGCGACTACATCATCGCCTACAAACTGGCTGAGTAATCCAGAGATGCGGCAGTGAACCTGCTGCCGCATTCGCGGGTAAACCCGCTCCCACAGGTATGGCGCTGCCCCCAAGCTCGGCGCCGTACCTGTGGGAGCGGGTTTACCCGCGAAGAGGCCGGTACAGGCATCACTCCTCTCTGCACCCTTCAACTACCATTGAAACCCATCCCCCCGCGCCCCATCTAAGCACCATAGTCATTCACGCAGGTGCCCCATGAGCGACCAGCAGGATTTCCCGGAACATCCCGACGAACACAGCGAAGTCGAACACACCACTCCCCAGGCCGAAACCGGCCACGCCCTCGCCCTGCCCGGCCAGCAGCTGCCGGACAAGGTCTATGTGATCCCGATTCACAACCGTCCGTTCTTCCCGGCCCAGGTGCTGCCGGTCATCGTCAATGAAGACCCTTGGGCAGAAACCCTCGACCTGGTGGCCAAGTCGCCAGACCACAGCCTGGCCCTGTTCTTCATGGATACCCCGCCAGAAGACCACCGCCACTTCGACACCTCGGCGCTGCCGCAGTACGGCACGCTGGTGAAGGTGCACCACGCCAGCCGCGAAAACGGCAAGCTGCAGTTCGTCGCCCAGGGCCTGACCCGGGTACGCATCCGTACCTGGCTCAAGCACCACCGCCCGCCGTACCTCGTCGAGGTGGAATACCCGCGTCAGCCAGCCGAGCCGACCGACGAGGTCAAGGCCTACGGCATGGCGCTGATCAACGCGATCAAGGAGCTGCTGCCGCTCAACCCGCTGTACAGCGAAGAGCTGAAGAACTACCTCAACCGCTTCAGCCCCAACGACCCGTCGCCGCTCACCGACTTCGCCGCCGCGCTCACCTCGGCCACCGGCAACCAGTTGCAGGAAGTACTCGACTGCGTACCCATGCTCAAGCGCATGGAAAAGGTCCTGCCGATGCTGCGCAAGGAAGTCGAGGTGGCGCGCCTGCAGAACGAGATCTCGGCCGAGGTCAACCGGCAGATCGGCGAGCACCAGCGCGAGTTCTTCCTCAAGGAACAGCTCAAGGTCATCCAGCAGGAGCTCGGCCTGACCAAGGATGACCGCAGCGCCGACCTCGAGCAGTTCGAGCAGCGCCTCGAAGGCAAGACCCTGCCGGACCAGGCACGCAAGCGCATCGACGAAGAGATGGGCAAGCTGGCCATCCTCGAAACCGGCTCGCCCGAATACGCCGTCACCCGCAACTACCTGGACTGGGCCACCGCCCTGCCCTGGGGCGTGTACGGCAAGGACAAGCTCGACCTCAAGCATGCACGCAAGGTCCTCGACCAGCACCACGCCGGCCTCGACGACATCAAGGAGCGCATACTCGAATTCCTCGCCGTGGGCGCCTGGAAAGGCGAGATCAGCGGCTCGATCGTGCTGCTGGTGGGCCCGCCCGGGGTAGGCAAGACCAGCATCGGCAAATCCATCGCCGAATCGCTCGGCCGGCCGTTCTACCGCTTCAGTGTCGGCGGCATGCGTGACGAGGCCGAGATCAAGGGCCACCGCCGCACCTACATCGGCGCCCAGCCCGGCAAGCTGGTGCAGGCCCTGAAGGACGTCGAGGTGATGAACCCTGTGATCATGCTCGACGAGATCGACAAGATGGGCCAGAGCTACCAGGGCGACCCGGCTTCAGCGCTGCTGGAAACCCTCGACCCGGAGCAGAACGTCGACTTCCTCGACCACTACCTGGACCTGCGCCTGGACCTGTCCAAGGTGCTGTTCGTGTGCACCGCCAACACCCTGGATTCGATCCCCGGGCCATTGCTCGACCGCATGGAAGTGATCCGCCTGTCCGGCTACATCACCGAAGAGAAACTGGCCATCGCCAAGCGCCACCTGTGGCCCAAGCAGCTGGAAAAGGCCGGCGTGGCCAAGACCAGCCTCGGCATCAGCGACAGCGCCCTGCGCGCGGTAATCGAAGGCTATGCCCGCGAAGCCGGGGTACGCCAGCTGGAGAAACAACTGGGCAAGCTGGTGCGCAAGGCCGTGGTCAAGCTGCTGGAAAACCCCGAGGCCAAACTGAAGATCGGCACCAAGGACTTGGACGCCGCGCTCGGCATGCCGGTGTTCCGCAGCGAGCAGGTGCTGGCTGGCAAAGGCGTGATCACCGGCCTGGCCTGGACCAGCATGGGCGGCGCCACGCTGCCGATCGAAGCCACCCGCATCCACACCCTCAACCGCGGCTTCAAGCTGACCGGCAAGCTGGGTGATGTGATGAAAGAGTCGGCCGAAATCGCCTACAGCTACGTCAGCTCCAACCTCAAGCAGTTTGGTGGTGATCCTGGCTTCTTCAACGAAGCGTTCATTCATCTGCACGTGCCCGAAGGCGCCACGCCCAAGGACGGCCCGAGTGCCGGCATCACCATGGCCAGCGCCCTGCTGTCGCTGGCCCGAGACCAGGCGCCGAAGAAGGGCGTGGCCATGACCGGCGAGCTGACCCTGACCGGGCAGGTACTGCCGATTGGCGGTGTGCGCGAGAAGGTGATTGCGGCGCGGCGGCAGAAGATCTTCGAGCTGATCTTGCCGGAGCCTAACCGTGGGGACTATGAGGAGCTGCCGGACTACCTGCGCGAAGGCCTGACCGTGCATTTCGCCAAGCGCTTCGCCGATGTAGCCAAAGTGCTGTTCTAGCCAGCACCGGCCTCTTCGCGGGTAAACCCGCTCCCACAGGGATAGCGCGGGGCTTGAGCCCAGTGAGATCTCTGTGGGAGCGGGTTTACCCGCGAAAGGGCCGGCACAGGCAACACAAATCTCCTCGATCATCGGTTATCCTCAGGCCATCGTCAGCCTCCGGAGCCAACATGACCGCCCCTCGTCTGCTCGTTCCCCTGAGCTTCGCCCTGCTTTCTGCCTGTGCCCAACACCCCCCACAGACCGTCGAACTGGACGCCGAAAGCGAATGTCCCATCCGTCTGCAGGTAGGCCAGGCACTGACCCTAACCTTGCCCAGCAACCCGTCCACCGGCTACCGCTGGCGTGTCGAAAACCCGGCCGCCAACGTACTGCGCAACCTGGGCCCAGAGGTGTATAGCGCTCCGGAAGCAGAAGAAGTGGTTGGCAGCGCTGGGATATCCACTTGGCGCTACCAGGCCAGCAGCGCCGGTGATGCTCAGCTGGTGCTGGTGTATCAGCAACCGTGGGCAGCGGACACACCACCCGTGCAAACATTTGATTGTGCCATCAGGGTGAGGTGATCACGCTTCAGGCCGCTTCGAAGCGGCGGCGCAAGGCAACCATGTACTCGCGGGCTTTTTCCAGCGCTGCCTGCAACTCGGCCAGCTGGGCGGAGGCATCCATCAGGTTTGAAAGCATTTGCCAATGACGGACGAACTTGCTCATCTGCTCCAGCCAAGGTTCACGCTCCCCGAGCAGTTGTTCGACCTGATCGAACTGGCCGCTTTTCTCCTGCGCCTCCTCCAGTTGCCTCTGAACGGTACGCAGCCCCTGCTTTTGCTGGTTCAAGTTGCTGGAGAGCCGCTCACGAGCGGCGACAACATCAGCAAACTTTCGCCCCTGCTCAAGCAAGTCCAGATGCGAATTGAGCTTTACCAAAGCCCCTTTGACAAGCTCCGGCGTTACCGAAGGGTCTTTGAACGTCGCGAACAAGCTATCAATATCCTGCTCTTGCGGTATGACATTGCGCAGCGCATCGCGAACAGAGGGATGGTCCAAGGTATCGAGCAGGCCATCGACTTCGGCGACACGTTTCTGCTGAGCTGCCACGGTCTGCTCAAGCTGCGTCGCAGAGGCGCCGAGCTTGGCGACAACTTCGTCCTGATCTCGCCTGAGCCCCTTCACATCGGGTGTACGGTAAGCAGATACCCGTTCGACAGCCTTGGCTATATTCTCCATGTCCGCCTGCAAGCTCTGGCGAAGACGTAGCAGGTCCTCGTCATCCAAAACTGCTGTACTGCTGTCCAGCTCCAGGTTCAATGCCACCAGACTGGAAAGTACGTTTTCCCGCATGCAGTCGTTGCCAGCCTTGAGCAACTTGGTCAGGTCCAGCAACCGCTCACGCAAAGACGGGAGCATGCCATTCATGTTGGCATAGTAAAGCTCGGCCATTCGCGCTTCGCTGGTGAGTATTACCTTGATGTCAGGTAAATTATCAACCTTGGCTTCCATAAAAAGTTTCTCCTCAATAGTCCTGCAGCGCTTCATTGAACAGCCTGGATATATTGTTCGAAATACCAAGAATGTTTTCCCAGGGGGAAATAACTCGCTGGAAGCGGTCGACAAAACGTTTGAGTGCCAACTGGGTAGAAACGCCCGCCGCGCGCTTCTTGGAGTTCTTGGCATACGCCTCCATCAAAACCCAGACATCTTCCAGGTTCTTGATGGCCGTGCCGACGTCGACCAGGCGAAACTGCATGTCGGAAACATGAGTTCTGATAACTTCGAACTCGGATGCACCGCCTAGCAGCCCACTTCGACGGGCTGCCAGCTTCTCTCTATCTCTGATCAGCTCGTTCTTATCAGCTCGCACCTTCTCGGCCTGAGCCCCGTAAATACCGCCGGTCACTATCAGCCCTAACGGCCCAAAAACCAGCCCGTAAAAAGCAGTGCCGACAAGCGCATTATATTCATCCAATTTTTTCAGAATCTCGGCATCCAACTCGTCGAGCTCGGGCTCCAGCTTCGCCAGTGCTTCCGGGATATTCTCGCCGCCAATGCGGTTCAGCAAGGATTTCGCCATGGGCTGGAGGTTCTCGATAATGTCATCGCCGAAACGGTCAATCAGCGCTTTGACATGCCGGATACCATCGAGCTTCGCCTCGATGTCTTCGGTAATCGCACTCAGGTGGATGTCGACACTTTCCCTGAAGATGTGCGTATCCACTGCAGAAAGCCCAACACTGTCCGTATCATCACGCACAATGGCTGCCGATTCCCAAGCGTCCATGCACTTGATCTTGCTTATCAGGTTATTCGCTTCATCAATCAAGTCCTCAGCAAAGACCTGCAGGTCTGCGCCCATGGTCTTGCATGCATCCTCAACGCGATCCCAAGAGTTGACGTGACTGCGTAAGTTATTGAAAAAAACATTGACATCATTGATGTCGAGACCAAGCGCAGCGAACGTTTCATTCACCTTGACCTCGTAATCCTTCGGCAGTTGGCGCACGGCGTTTTCATAGCGCTTGATTGTTCGTAAGTTATCCCGACTAAAAATGAATGCGGGCTCATTCTTCTTCAGTTCGAAAATTTGACTGGGTATAAACTCAACACGCTGGTCTTCGGTAAGCTTATCGAATGGCAACGCTTTGGGCTCAACGACATCACTTCCCATATAAAACCTCCTATTAATCCTCTGGCGCGACTCGCCGGTGCACCTTAGTATTCACAAGGCATTAATAGAGTCAGGCAATTATCGATACCGTCACGGAAACATCTGCAGTTTCTGCCAGACACGTGCGCAAGGGAAACGCCCCCTGTGACGCCCATTTGTCATTTCGGTCCGATAAATAGGCAACCTTGGCCCGGTTTGGTTAGAATATCGCCCCGTTTTTCCGGCCCGAGCCCTCCCCGTGAGCAAACAACCCGACCGCCTTTTCGCCCAGCCCCTGGAGCAAGTGCCCGACTTCGTCTTCAACGAGGATGTGGTGCGTGTGTTCCCGGACATGATCAAGCGCTCGGTACCGGGCTACCCGACCATCGTCGAGAACCTCGGCGTGCTGGCCGCGCGCTTCGCCCAGCCGCATACCGCGCTGTACGACCTGGGTGCGTCGTTGGGTGCCGTTACCCAATCGCTGCGCCGCCATGTGCGCAGTGACGGCTGCCGGGTAATCGCCGTGGACAACTCCGCGGCGATGGTCGAGCGTTGCCGCCAGTACCTCACCGCCCAGGACTCGATGTTCCAGGAACTGCTGCCGGTGCAGGTGCTGGAAGCCGACATCCTGGCCCTGCCCTTCGAGCCCGCCTCGGTGGTGGCGATGAACTTCACCCTGCAGTTCATCGCCCCCGACCAGCGCCTGGAGCTGCTCGGCCGCATCCGCCAGGCGCTGTTGCCCGGTGGTGCGCTGATCCTCTCGGAGAAACTGCGCTTCGCCGATGATGAACAGCAGGACCTGCTCAATGAACTGCACCTGGACTTCAAACGTGCCAATGGCTACAGCGAACTGGAAATTGCCCAGAAGCGCAGTGCCATCGAGAACGTGATGAGGCCCGACACCCTCGAAGCCCACCAGGCGCGCCTGCGCGCAGCCGGTTTCTCGAAAGTGGTGCCCTGGTTCCAATGCCTTAACTTCGCCTCTTTGATTGCCCTGCCATGATCGATCTGTCCCCCCTCGTCCGCCGCCTGGCGGGCACGCCCCTGGCTTCCTGGTCGCAAGGCCTGCAAGCGCAACTGGAAGCCAAGCTGGAGAAGGGTCACGGTGACCTCGACCGCTGGCGAGGTGCTCTGGAAGCCTTGCCCGCCCTGCAACCGAGCGAAATCGACCTGGTCAACGGGCTGCGCCTGGACTGCGATTGCGACGACGCCACCCGCGCGCAGATGCGCCAGGCACTGATGGGCCTGTCCCCTTGGCGCAAAGGGCCATTCGACCTGTTCGGCGTGCATGTGGACACCGAATGGCGTTCGGACTGGAAATGGTCCCGGGTCGGCCCGCACCTGGACCTCAAGGGCAAGCGCGTGCTCGACGTGGGCTGCGGCAACGGCTACTACCAGTGGCGCATGCTCGGTGCCGGCGCCGACATGGTGATTGGCGTCGATCCCAACTGGCTGTTCTTCTGCCAGTTCCAGGCCGTTCAGCAATACCTGCCAGAGCTGCCCGCCTGGCACCTGCCATTCGCCCTGGAAGACCTGCCGGCCAACCTCGAAGGTTTCGACACGGTGTTTTCCATGGGGGTGTTCTACCATCGCCGCTCGCCCATCGAGCACCTGCTGGCGCTCAAGGACTGCCTGGTCAAAGGCGGTGAACTGGTGCTGGAAACCCTGGTGATCGAGGGTGACGAAAACCAGGTGCTGGTACCTGAGGACCGCTATGCACAGATGCGCAACGTCTGGTACCTGCCGTCGGTACCGGCCCTGGAGCGCTGGTTGCGCCGTGCCGGTTTCAGCGACGTGCGTTGCGTCGACGTAAGCGTGACCAGCGTCGAGGAACAGCGCAGCACCGAGTGGATGCGCTACCAGTCACTGGGCGACTTCCTCGACCCGAACGACCACAGCAAGACCATCGAAGGCCTGCCGGCCCCACGCCGCGCCACCCTGCTGGCGCGCAAATAAAAAAGGCGCCCGGATGGGCGCCTGAATACACCTGCGCCGAGGAGCTGTCACGGCGTAGGTGCTGTCACTCAATCCTTGGCCAACTCGCGGGCCTTCTCCTGTGCCTTGCGCTCACGCTCGGCAACGGCCTGTTGCTTGTCGCCGTGCAGGCGCTGCTGGTCTTCGCGGAACGCTTGCCAGAATTGTTTGGAACGTTCTGCACCGCCCTCGGCGTAAACACTGGCGCTGCCCAGGGCAAGGGTGGCCAACAGCAGGTATTTGGTCAGGTTCATCGTGGTTGCCTCGTGATAACCGATCAGACAGGGCCATCCTAGCGAGGGCTAGCTAACGGCAAGGTGAGGCGGGGATTACAGTCTTGCAATGTGGCCCTGTGTTGTCTGTGCTGGCCTCTTCGCGGGTAAACCCACAGGAACTGCACGGATTTCAGCGTCTGTGAAAATCCTGTGGGAGCGGGTTTACCCGCGAAAGGGCCCTAGCAGACAGCCAGATAACACCAGGATTACAAATCCGTTATCTGCGCCGCGCGTCCTTACTCATGCCGTAACATCCCGCTCCTTGACCCTGACGCCACTACAGGGTCGAGAATCGCCCCCTTTCATCACACCGAGCCCACCCATGCGTCTACTGATCATCGAGGACGAACTGCGTACCGCCGACTACCTGCAACAGGGCCTGCGCGAGACCGGCTACGTGGTCGACTGCGCCCACACCGGCACAGATGGCCTGCACCTGGCCCTCCAGCAGCCCTACGACCTGGTCATCCTCGACGTCAACCTGCCCGAACTCGATGGCTGGACCGTGCTGCAGCGGCTGCGCGCCGAATCGGCCACGCGCATCATGATGCTTACCGCCCACGGCCGCTTGGCCGACCGGGTCAAGGGCCTGGACCTGGGGGCCGACGATTACCTGCTCAAACCTTTCGAGTTCCCGGAACTGCTGGCCCGTATCCGCAGCCTGCTGCGCCGCAACGACCAGCAACTGCAGCCCAGCACCCTGCGCGTCGCCGATCTGGAGCTGGACCCTGGCCGCCACCGCGCCTACCGCGCCGGCCAGCGTATAGACCTGACCGCCAAGGAATTCGCCCTGCTGCACCTGCTGATGCGCCAGACCGGCGAGGTGCTGTCACGCACCCAAATCATCTCGCTGGTGTGGGACATGAACTTCGACTGCGACACCAATGTGGTCGAGGTTTCGATACGGCGCCTGCGGGCAAAGATCGACGACCCGTTCGACAACAAGCTGATCCATACCCTGCGCGGCGTCGGCTACGTGCTCGAGGCACGCTTTTGAAAAACGCCAGCCTGTCACTGCGCCTGGGCCTGAGCGTGACGCTGATGGGCGCCGCACTGGTGCTGCTGGCCTGCCTGGCCGTGTTCGCCCTCGATCACGAACTGGACAGCCGCGCACGCAAGGACCTGGCGCGCAAGATGCTGCAGGTCGAGCACAACCTTCGGGTCGACCTGCGTAGCGAAGACCTGGGCAGCCGCGCCCATCCCTTGCTCGACCTGGTGATGGGACACGACAACCTCAGCCTCAGCGTGCTGGCCCTCGAAGGCCGCCACCCGCACCTGCTCAGCCTGGGGCCAGCGCTGGAATCGCAGGTAGGCGATCTGCGCACCGATGCCCGTCTGGCCTTTCATGCGTGGCGCGACAGCAATGGCAACCAGATACTCACCGTGACCCGGCTGATGCGCCTGCGCGACGACACCCCGGTCAAGGTGATGATGTCGCTCAACCGCGCCGACGACAACGCCCTGCTGCAGGCCTACCTGCACTCCACCTTGCTCGCGCTGCCGTTGCTGCTGCTGATCGGGGCCGGTGCCTGGTGGCTGATGCAGCGCGGCCTGAAGCCACTGCGGCACTTCCGGCGCATTGCCGGGCGGGTGTCGGCCCAGGACCTGCAACATCGTCTTCCCGCTACCGGCCTGCCGCTGGAACTGGCAGAGCTGGCCAGTAGCATCAACGTGATGCTCGACCGCCTCGATCAGGGCGTCAGCCAGCTGTCGCAGTTCTCCGATGATCTGGCCCATGAACTGCGCACACCGTTGAGCAACCTGATGGGCAAGGCGCAAGTGACGCTGGCCCGCGAACGGGACAACGCGAATTACCGGGAAGTGCTGGAAGACAGCATCGAAGAACTGACCCGGCTCAACCGCATCATCAATGACATGCTGTTTCTCGCCCAGGTCAGCCAACCCCAGGCCCAGGTCGCGCTCAAGCCCATGGCATTGGCCGACGAGACGGCGCGGGTTGTCGAGCTGTTTGCGTTCAGTGCCGAGCTGAAAGGGGTTGAGTTGCGTGTGCAAGGCTGGGGGACGGCGCAGGGTGATCGGCTGATGTTTCAGCGGGCACTGTCGAACCTGTTGAGCAATGCCATTCGGCACTGCCCCGATGACAAGCCTGTGGAACTGCGTATCGAGCGCGTGGGCAGCGAAGTTCGGCTTTCGGTGGAAAACCAGGGGCCTGGTATTGCTGAAGAACACCAGTCGCGCTTGTTCGAACGGTTTTACCGGGTGGGCTCGGGGCGCTCGCGGCTGGAGGGAGGGACCGGGTTGGGGCTGGCGATCGTGAAATCGATCATGCAGTTGCATGGTGGGCGGGTCGAGGTCAGCAGCAGCCCCTTGGGGCCTACCCGGTTTACCCTGGTGTTTCCAGCCGAGTAATACATCGCTTGTGCCGGCCTCTTCGCGGGTAAACCCGCTCCCACAGGGATCGCACAAGCCTCAAGGCCTGTGGGGTACCCGCGAAGAGGCCGGTACAGGCGACCAACGATTAGCGCGACGCGGCCACGATCAGCGCCTTCATCTCGGCCACAGCGGCCTTGAAGCCGACGAACAGCGCATGCGCCACCAGCGCATGGCCGATGTTCAGCTCATTGATGCCTTTGATTGCCGCCACCGCCTCGACGTTGTGGTAATGCAGCCCGTGACCGGCATTGACGATCAGCCCCTGCCCCACGCCAAACGCCACACCATCGACGATACGCTTGAGTTCCTCGGCCACTTCGGTCGGGGTTTCGGCATCGGCGTAACGCCCGGTGTGCAGTTCGATGGCAGGCGCGCCAACGCGACGCGAAGCCTCGATCTGCCGCTCGTCGGCATCGATGAACAGCGACACTTCGGCACCGGTACGCGACAGGCGCTCAACCGCAGCCTTGATCCGTGCTTCCTGGCCCGCCACGTCCAGGCCACCTTCGGTGGTCAGTTCCTGACGGGTTTCGGGTACCAGGCAGATATGTGCGGGGCGGATCTTCTCGGCAAAGGCCATCATCTCTTCGGTGACGCCCATCTCGAAGTTCATGCGCGTCTGCAGCACGTCCTTGAGCAGCACCACGTCACGCTCCTGGATGTGCCGGCGGTCTTCACGCAGGTGCACGGTGATGCCATCGGCGCCTGCTTCCTCGGCATCCAGGGCAGCCTTGACCGGATCAGGGTAACGCGTGCCCCGGGCCTGGCGCAGGGTCGCCACGTGGTCGATGTTTACGCCGAGAAGCATGCGGTTGCTGTGAGTCACGAAAGGCTCTCCTGAAGATTGAGCCCCACAGCATACGTCGTGATCAGCGCTTGCGAAACAGTTCCCGGCTGACCAGCGGTTTTGCCCCCAGATGAACCGCCAGTGCCTGGCGCATCAGGCGCTTGGCGGCGAGCAAGGCACCTGGGGCATCCCAGTCGGCTTCGGCCAGGGCCAGCAGTTCGGTGCCGCGGAACAGCCCGGGTTGCACCAGCTCGACCCGCTCCAGGCCGGCGTCCACACGCAAGCGGTACAGGCCATCGACCGCGATCGCCTGGTCATTGACGTCGTGGTGCAACGAAAACGCGTAACCGAGCTCGTCCAGCAGCCGCCATTCGAAGGAGCGCAGCAGCGGCTCCAGCGGGCGACCGGCGGCCAAGGCCTGCAAGGTCAGGGTGTAGTGCTCGAACAGCGCCGGGAAAGGCGCTTCGGCGGGCAGCAGGCGCATGAGCAGTTCGTTGAGGTACAAACCGCTGAACAGGGCATCGCCATGCAGCCACGCGGCGATGCCGGCACTGTCCATGCGCCCGACATTCTTCAGCTCGCCACGCCCACGCAGTTCCAGCTCCAGCGGCACGAACGGCCGCACCAGGCTGCCACCCTTGCCACGCGCACGGCGCAGCACGGCGCGCATGCGGCCCTGCGGGGTGAAGAAGTCCACCAGCGCGCTGGTTTCCTTGTAGGCACGGCTGTGCAGCACATAGGCTGGCTGGCCGACAGGTTGTTCCATAAACGCTCTCTAAAAGCCCCAGACAACTGTGGGAGCGGGTTTACCCGCGAATGCGATGGTGAACCCACTGACGCATTCGCGGGTAAACCCGCTCCCACAGAGTAACCTGAGCCGTCAGGCGAATTTACAGGTCGCCGTAGCCCAGCGAGCGCAGGGCGCGCTCGTCATCGGACCAGCCGCCTTTCACCTTGACCCACAGGTTGAGCATGACCTTGGAGTCGAACAGCACCTCCATGTCCTTGCGCGCCTCGGAGCCGATGCGCTTGATGCGCTCGCCCTTGTCGCCAATGATGATCTTTTTCTGGCCGTCGCGCTCGACCAGGATCAGCGCATGGATGTGCAGCACATGACCCTGCTGCTTGAATTCTTCAATTTCCACGGTGATCTGGTACGGCAATTCCGCACCCAGCTGGCGCATGATCTTCTCGCGCACCAGTTCGGCGGCCAGGAAGCGGCTGCTGCGGTCGGTGATCTGGTCTTCGGGGAAGAAGTGCTCGTTCTCGGGCAGGTGCTTGGCGATCTGTGCTTCCAGCGCCTGCAGGTTGTGCCCCTGTTGCGCGGAAATAGGCATCACTTCGGCGTTCGGCAACTGCTCCTGCAGCCATTGCAGGTGCGGGATCAGTTCGGCCTTCTCTTCCATGCGGTCGGTCTTGTTGACCGCGATGATCAGTGGGCCCGTCACGTACTGCACGCGCTCCAGCACCAGTTGGTCCTCGTCGGTCCATTTGGTGCGGTCGACCACGAAGATCACCACGTCGACGTCCTTCAGGGCCGCCGAAGCGTTGCGGTTCATGTAGCGGTTCAAGGCCTTGTCGTTGGCCTTGTGCATACCGGGGGTATCGACGTAGATCGCCTGCACGTCACCCTCGGTCTTGATGCCGAGCATGTTGTGGCGGGTGGTCTGCGGCTTGCGCGAGGTGATCGCCAGCTTCTGGCCGAGGATGTGGTTGAGCAAGGTCGACTTGCCCACGTTCGGGCGGCCGACAATGGCTACGTAGCCGCAGCGGGTCGGGTTGCTATCAGTCATTGCCATTCTCCACGCCCAGGGCGATCAGTGCAGACGCGGCAGCGACTTGCTCGGCAATACGCCGGCTAACGCCCTGGCCACGGCTCTTGTTGTTCAGCAGCACCACTTCGCATTCGACGAAGAAGGTCCGGCAGTGCGGTTCGCCCTGGATGTCCACCACTTCGTAACGCGGCAGCTCGCAGCTGCGCGACTGCAGGAACTCCTGCAGGCGGGTTTTCGGGTCCTTGTTGGTATCGACCAGGGTCAGGCCTTCGAACTCATCGGCCAGCCAGGCCAGCACGCGCTCCCGGGCCGTTTCCATGTCGGCGTCCAGGTAGATGGCGCCAATCAGCGCCTCCAGGGCGTCGGCCAGGATCGACTCGCGGCGGAAGCCACCGCTCTTGAGCTCACCCGAACCCAGGCGCAGGTGATCGCCCAGGTCGAAACCACGGGCCAGGCGGGCCAGGGTCTCACCCTTGACCAGGCGCGCGCGCAGGCGCGACAGCTGGCCTTCGCGGGCCTGCGGGAAGCGCTCGAACAGCGCTTCGCCGGCGACGAAGTTGAGAATGGCGTCACCGAGAAACTCCAGGCGCTCATTGTTGCGCCCGGCGTAACTGCGATGGGTCAGTGCCAGGAGCATCTGGTCCTGGTTCTTGAAGGTATAACCGAGCTTTCGCTCCAGACGGGCAAGGGGAGCACTCATGCAGCCACCCGTTCGTTGTTCAACGCGTTGTTCAAATCAACATCCTGAAAGACTGTTTGGCTGTGGCCCGCCGCGATGTGCGGCGAATCTCCCGATCCCTGAGAACACAGCCTATGTCAGAAATGCATTCGGCGCTGCCTGCTGGCCAGCGCCGATGGGTATCAATGGATCAGACCGACCCGCGACAGGTTGGGCAGGTGGCTGAGCTTGGGCTCTGGCCAGCTCATCCACACCGCGAAGGCCTTGCCGACGATGTTCCGGTCCGGAACCATGCCGTGCAGTTCCTTCGGGATGTTCGGGTCATCCCAGTAACGGCTGTCGTTGGAGTTGTCGCGGTTGTCGCCCATCATGAAGTAATGGCCTGCCGGCACGGTCCATTGCTGGTCCGGCGGCATGCGGTAACGGCTCATTTCCTTGCGGATCAGGTGTTCGGCCTCGCCGAGCTTTTCCTTGTACAGCTCGGCGCTGCCCAGGGTGCCCGGCTCGGTGCCCACCAGTTGTTCGGCAATCGGCTGGCCGTTGACGAACAACCGCTTGTCGCTGGTGTAGCGCACCTGGTCACCCGGCAGGCCTACCACACGCTTAATGTAGTTGACGTTCGGGTCGCTCGGGTAACGGAACACCATCACATCACCGCGTTGCGGGTCACCCACCTCGATGACCTTCTTGTCGATCACCGGCAGGCGAATGCCGTACGAGAACTTGTTCACCAGGATGAAGTCGCCCACTTCCAGGGTCGGCTTCATCGACCCCGAAGGGATCTGGAACGGCTCGACCAGGAACGAACGCAGCACCAGCACGATGAACAGCACCGGGAAGAACGACTTGCCGTACTCGACCAGCAACGGTTCCTTGCCCAGGCGCTCGACCACCGCCATCTCGGGCTGGCTGACGCTGCCCTGGTAGTTGGCGATTGCCGCACGCCGGCGCGGAGCCAGGAACAGCAGGTCGATCAAGCCCAGCAGGCCGCAGACGAAGACGGCGATGACTAGCAACAGCGGGAAATTTAGCGACATAGGACCTAGCTATCCAACCTGAGCACGGCGAGGAAGGCTTCCTGTGGAATCTCCACGTTACCCACCTGTTTCATGCGTTTCTTACCGGCCTTCTGCTTCTCCAGCAGCTTCTTCTTACGGCTGACGTCACCACCGTAGCACTTGGCCAGTACGTTCTTTCTGAGCGCCTTGACGGTTGTCCGCGCGATGATCTGGCCGCCGATAGCTGCCTGGATCGCCACGTCGAACATCTGCCGAGGGATCAGTTCCTTCATTTTCTCGGTCAACGCACGGCCTTTGTAGGCCGCGTTGTCGCGGTGCACGATCAATGCCAGGGCATCGACCTTGTCGCCGTTGATCAGTACATCCAGCTTGACCAGGTTGGCCGACTGGTAGCGATCGAAATGATAGTCCAGCGAAGCATAGCCGCGGCTGGTGGACTTGAGGCGGTCGAAGAAGTCCAGCACCACTTCGTTCATCGGCAGGTCGTAGCGCACCTGCACCTGGCTGCCGAGGAACTGCATGTCGCGCTGCACGCCACGCTTCTCGATGCACAGGGTGATGACGTTGCCCAGGTGTTCCTGCGGTACCAGGATGGTGGCAGTGACGATCGGCTCGCGGAAATCGGCGACCGCCGAGACGTCTGGCAGCTTCGACGGGTTGTCGACGGTGATGGTCTCGCCGGTTTTCAGTTCCAGCTCGTAGATCACGCTTGGCGCCGTGGTGATCAGGTCCAGGTCGTATTCGCGCTCCAGGCGCTCCTGGATGATCTCCATGTGCAGCATGCCGAGGAAGCCGCAACGGAAGCCGAAGCCCAGGGCGTCGGAGCTTTCCGGCATGTATTGCAGCGACGAGTCGTTCAGGGTCAGCTTCTGCAGCGCATCGCGGAAGTCCTCGAAGTCGTCGGAGCTGACCGGGAACAGGCCGGCGTAGACCTGCGGCTGGATCTTCTTGAAGCCTGGCAGCACTTCGACCTCAGGGGTCGAGGACAGGGTCAGGGTGTCACCGACCGGGGCACCGTGGATGTCCTTGATGCTGGCAATGATGAAGCCCACTTCGCCGGCCTTCAGGTCGGCGGTCTGGGTGTGTTTCGGGGTGAACACGCCCACGCTGTCGACCAGGTGCACCTTGCCGGTGGACTTGACCAGGATCTTGTCGCCTTTCTTGACGCGGCCGTGGCGTACGCGCACCAGCGAGACCACGCCCAGGTAGTTGTCGAACCAGGAGTCGATGATCAGCGCCTGCAGCGGCGCCTCGATATCGCCTTCCGGGGCGGGGATGGTCTGTACCAGGCGCTCGAGCACCTCGTCCACGCCCATGCCGCTCTTGGCACTGCAGGCCACGGCGTCGGTGGCGTCGATGCCGATGATCTTCTCGATCTCGTCCTTGACGCGATCCGGATCGGCCTGCGGCAGGTCCATCTTGTTCAGTACCGGCATGACCTCAAGGCCCTGCTCGATGGCGGTGTAGCAGTTGGCTACGGACTGGGCCTCGACGCCCTGGCCGGCATCCACCACCAGCAGCGCGCCTTCACAGGCCGCCAGCGAACGCGAGACTTCGTAGGTGAAGTCGACGTGGCCGGGGGTATCGATGAAGTTCAGCTGGTAGACCTTGCCGTCCTGCGCCTTGTAGTTGAGCGTGACGCTGTGGGCCTTGATGGTGATACCGCGCTCACGCTCCAGGTCCATGGAATCGAGCACCTGGGCTTCCATCTCGCGTGCCGACAGGCCACCGCACATCTGGATGAAACGGTCGGCCAGCGTCGACTTGCCATGGTCGATGTGGGCGATGATGGAGAAATTGCGGATATGACTCAAATCACTCACGGGTCAACACTCGAAAAGGCTGCGAGCCGGACGCCCGCCGAAAAATAGCCGGGAATTGTACCTTAAGCTGCCGGGATATGGGAGATTCCTCTATCGGGCTGTACACAGCATTCGCCCCTGCAATTGTGAACTTTCATGAAAAAGGGCAGCCGAAGCTGCCCTTTTCTCCTTGCCAAGCCGCTTATTCAGCCAGCTTGAAGGTAATGAAGCTGGCACGGCCCTGACGCAGCACGCGCATCGACACCGAACGGTTCTTCGGCAGTTCCTTGGCGATTTCGGTGAATTCCTTGGCCGAACCGATGGCCTGGTTGTTCAGGTGGCTGATCACGTCACCCGGGCGAAGGCCGATCATCGCGGCCGGGCCATCCTGGACTTCCTTGATGACCACGCCACCCTTGAGCTCCAGGGCTTTCTTCTGCTCGGCGGTCAGGTCGGCCACCGAGACGCCCAGGCGGTTGCTGCTGCGCTCGGCGCTGCCTTCGGCGCCGGTACCGATGTCGGCATCGTCGTCCGGCAGTGCGCCAACGCTGATGTCGAGGTTCTGGCGCTTGCCGTTGCGGATGATCTCCAGCTTGGCCTTTTCGCCGTCCTTGAGGCTGCCGACCAGGTGCGGCAGGTCGGCCGACATGACGATCGGCTGGCCGTTCATGCTCAGGATCACGTCACCCACCTGCAGGCCGCCCTTGGCTGCCGGGCCGTTTTCCAGCACCTGTGCCACCAGGGCCCCGGCCGGTTTGTCCAGGCCGAACGACTCAGCCAGGTCCTTGTTGACCTCCTGGATCACCACGCCCAGCCAGCCGCGGCTGACCTTGCCGTCTTTCTTCAGCTGGTTGGAGACATCGATCGCCACATCGATCGGGATGGCGAACGACAGGCCCATGAAACCGCCGGAACGGGTGAAGATCTGCGAGTTGATACCCACCACTTCGCCGTTCATGTTGAACAGCGGGCCGCCGGAGTTGCCCGGGTTGATGGCAACGTCCGTCTGGATGAACGGCACGTAGGTGTCGTTGGGCAGGGTGCGACCCTTGGCGCTGACGATACCTTTGGTCACCGAATGGTCGAAGCCGAACGGCGAACCGATGGCCAGTACCCACTCGCCCACCTTCAGATTCTCGGAATCACCCAGCTTGACGGTCGGCAGGTTCTTGCCCTCGACCTTGAGCAGGGCCACGTCGGTGCGCGGATCGGTGCCGACCAGCTTGGCCTGCAGCTCGCTGCGGTCCGACAGGCGGACGATGATTTCGTCGGCATCGGCTACCACGTGGTTGTTGGTCAGCACGTAGCCATCGCTGGAAATGATGAAGCCCGAACCCAGCGACTGGGCCTCGCGCTGGCGGTCGCCACGCGGCGAGCGCGGCTGCTGCGGCATGTTGCGCTCGAAGAACTCGCGGAACATCGGCGGCAGGCCTTCCAGGTCGGGCATCTGCCCGGCGGCCATGCGGCGGTCCGGCAGCTTCTGCTTGGTACTGATGTTGACCACGGCTGGCGAGGCCTGCTCGACCAGGGTAGTGAAGTCCGGCAGGGCTTCCTCGGCCTGGGCGCTGAGCACCTGGCCGAGCATCAGCACGGCGGCGAACATCGATAGGTAGGATTTCAAGCGTGGTATTGACATACGGCTCCCGTCACAACGAGCGGTAGTTTAGAAAGGCCCCTGCACAAAGCAGGAAAGGCCAGGCTCCAAGAAGCCTGACCTATAGAAAATTTGCCGATGGATTGCAAATGACAATGCTTTAATTTCATTTCAGAGGCATGTCCGCACGCCTTGGCATGGCCCGCACGCCAGGCCCGCAAATGCGCGCCATCACTGGCGCGCCTGGCCATCCTGGGGGCGCATCGACAGCGCCACACGCTCTGCGGTACCCAGCGGAATCTCGCCGACCACAGTGACCATCACCTTGCCCTTGGGCGTGTTCAGCCGACGCGAGACCGCCGAAGTCGGGCCAAGCTGGGTGCGCATGTCGGTCCCGCCCTCATCCTTTACCGGCTCGAGGAACACCGAGAAGCGCGCCAGGCCATCGTCGTACATCAGGCTGCTGACCGTGCTGTCATTCTTGGGGTCGCGGCGTACCGAGCTGTTGACCAGTTCGAAGCCAGGCGGCAGCCAGTCCGAACGCCAGCCGGCGACCGTGTCATTGGCGGCAGCGGCCACATGCTGCACCGGCTTGCACGCAGCGCTGGCGCGCAGGTCGTCGTCGCTAGGTGCTTCGGTATCGAGACGGGTCATCTGGAAGCGCTCCAGCAACTGCCCCTTGTCGTTGACCATCAACGAGCGCAGCGGCAGGCCGGTAGCACGGTCCAGGTGCAATTCGAAGGCATAACGGTGCTGGTCGCGCGGGGTGAGCGTCACGATCACGGCATCGCGCCCGGCGACCCGTGACTTGCCCGCCACGCTCAAGTCATACCAGCCCATCAGTTTCAGTGGATCAAGCACACGCTGCGCGGCGTCCGGCGGCGTCGTCACACCACTGGCCAAGGCCCCGCTGACGCACTCTACCTTGCCATCCACGCGCACGATCTCCTGGGCGGCGCCATCAAGCTGCAACAGCCGCTCGCTGACCTTGCCGTCGTCGACCCTGTGCCAGATCTCGTGGGAAGAGAAGCTGCCATTGCGTTCGTAGACAAAAGAGCCTTGGTAGCTCTGCTTTTGCTCGGCCTGTGCCAGCTTGCTCAGCCACTCGCTCGCCTCGGGCGAGGAATTGGCCGCCAATGCTGGCACCGTCATGCAGCTGCCAATCAGCAGCGACAGGAGAGGTAGCGCGCGCATGATCCTCCTTACTTAACGGTTTTCCAGGCTGGCGGCGCGGGCATACGGCAATGCGGTTTCAGTGCCCTTGAGCGCAGATTCCTGGGCATGCTGGCGCAGGTAGCCTGGCAGACGCTGGTCCCAGCCGGCCTGGTTCTGCAGCACGCCGTTGGCCATCGGCCCGGTCGGTTGCTCACTGCTCTCACTATAGCCTGCCAAAACGGCCGGGCCTTGTGCTTGTGGCACAGTCAGGCCTTGCTGGGCAGGTTGCTGGGCAGCAAGCTCGGCGCCAGTGATCTCGTCCTGGTTGTACATGCGCACACCGGCCAGCACCGCTACGGTGACCGAGGCAGCTACCGCCAGGCGGCCAATGCTGCGCCATGGCCCTTTCTTGGCCTTGGCCGGCACGGCTTCGTCAGCCAGCGCTGCAGACACCGCCGAGGCGATATCCAGGTTGGGCAGCAGCAGCTCCTTGTGCATGGCTGCGCGGGCAACCTGGTAACGCGACCAGGTGGCACGGGTTTCAGCATCGTCTACGGCGTTCAACACACGACGCAGTTCAAGCTCGTCCGCTTCGTTATCCATCACCGCGGACAGCGATTCCTGCAAAGCTTCACGACTCATGGCGGTTCCTCTCTTGGCTGTCGCCGCTGTCTCAGGTTTCCTGCAGCAAAGGTTGCAGGGCTTTGTCTATGGCCTCCCGAGCGCGGAAGATTCGAGAGCGCACGGTACCCACCGGACATTGCATGACACTGGCAATGTCTTCGTAACTCAGCCCGTCGAACTCGCGCAGGGTCAGTGCCGTGCGCAGGTCTTCAGGCAGTTGCTGGATGGTGCGATGGACAGTGCCTTCGATTTCATCCCGCAACAACGAGCGTTCTGGGGACTCGAGATCCTTGAGACCATGATCGCCGTCGTAAAACTCCGCATCCTCGGAGCTCACATCACTATCTGGCGGCCGTCTTCCACGGGACACCAGGTAGTTCTTCGCCGTGTTGATGGCGATGCGGTACAGCCACGTATAGAACGCACTGTCTCCGCGGAAGTTGCCAAGCGCACGGTAGGCCTTGATGAAGGCTTCCTGTGCTACATCCTGGGCCTCGTGGGTATCGTGAACGAACCGCACGATCAACCCGAGAATCTTGTGCTGATACTTCAGCACCAACAGATCGAAAGCTCGCCTGTCACCGCGCTGAACGCGCTCGACAAGCTGCTGATCCTCTTCCTGGGTTAGCATGAACACTCCTCAGTGAACTCGAAGGAGCGTTGCAACAGCCATCGTTCAGGCTTGCAACCATAGACTCGGGCTTTGCGCAAAAGTTCTCCCCTCCAAGCAAGTTTCCTGCAGCCCTTGGTCGGGTTGCACGGAAGACGCGGCACGGTCACGGCCGGCTACGTCGATAATCAGGTTTCGAGTACGCAGGGACAGCCCGGACAGGCCTGCCGCCCTGCGTCGCCGCGGCAAGTTGTGGCGCGTGGGCAGCCTTCATAGGATTTCCGGCCATGTCGGAAAGTTCCCACAAAGGTTGTCGCGACCAGGCAAGTGGCATGGAAATTGGCCACCCGGGGCTGCTATAAAGGCAACCCGGCCAGCTTTAACGATAGTTTCACAATGCCATCGGCGCGTGACTATTGTGCCGCGCCCCTTCCAAAGAATACTAGTGTCCCGACATGAGCCAACAATTCCAACATGATGTCCTGGTGATCGGCAGCGGTGCCGCCGGTCTCAGCCTGGCACTGAACCTCCCCAGCCACCTGCGAGTCGCCGTGCTCAGCAAGGGCGACCTGGCCAACGGCTCGACCTTCTGGGCCCAGGGCGGTGTCGCGGCAGTGCTGGACAATACCGATACCGTGCAGTCGCATGTCGAGGACACCCTCAATGCCGGCGGCGGCCTGTGCCATGAAGAAGCTGTGCGCTTTACCGTCGAGCACAGCCGCGAAGCCATCGAGTGGCTGATCGAGCAAGGCGTGCCCTTTACCCGCGACGAGCATTACAGCGTCGACGACGGCGGCTTCGAGTTCCACCTGACCCGCGAAGGTGGCCATAGCCACCGTCGCATCATCCATGCCGCCGACGCCACCGGCGCAGCCATCTTCACCACGCTGCTGGAGCAGGCCCGCCTACGCCCGAACATCCAGCTGCTGGAGCAGCGCGTGGCGGTCGACCTGATTACCGAACGTCGCCTTGGCCTGCCCGGCGAGCGCTGCCTGGGTGCCTATGTGCTCGACCGCAACACCGGCGAGGTGGACACCTTCGGTGCGCGTTTCACCGTGCTGGCCACTGGCGGCGCGGCCAAGGTCTACCTGTATACCAGCAACCCCGATGGTGCCTGCGGCGACGGCATCGCCATGGCCTGGCGGGCCGGTTGCCGGGTGGCGAACCTGGAGTTCAACCAGTTCCACCCGACTTGCCTGTACCACCCGCAGGCCAAGAGTTTCCTGGTCACCGAAGCCCTGCGCGGCGAAGGTGCCCTGCTGCGCCTGCCCAATGGCGAGCGTTTCATGCCACGCTTCGACCCCCGCGAAGAACTGGCCCCGCGCGACATCGTGGCCCGCGCCATCGACCACGAGATGAAGCGCCTGGGTGTGGACTGCGTGTACCTGGACATCACCCACAAGCCGGCCGACTTCATCAAGAGCCACTTCCCCACCGTGTACGAGCGCTGCCTGGCCTTCGGCATCGACATCACCCGCCAGCCGATCCCGGTAGTACCTGCGGCGCACTACACCTGCGGCGGAGTGATCGTCGACGACCGCGGCCACACCGACGTGCCGGGCCTGTATGCCATAGGTGAAACCAGCTTCACCGGCCTGCATGGTGCCAACCGCATGGCCAGCAACTCGCTGCTGGAATGCTTCGTCTATGGCCGTGCCGCCGCGGCCGACATCCAGGCGCACCTGGATGAAGTGGTCATGCCCAAGGCCCTGCCCGGCTGGGACGCCAGCCAGGTCACCGACTCGGACGAGGACGTGATCATTGCGCACAACTGGGACGAACTGCGGCGCTTCATGTGGGACTACGTCGGCATCGTGCGCACCAGCAAGCGCCTGCAGCGAGCGCAGCACCGCATTCGCCTGCTGCTGGACGAAATCGACGAGTTCTACAGCAACTACAAGGTCAGCCGCGACCTGATCGAATTGCGCAACCTGGCGCAGGTGGCCGAGTTGATGATCATGTCGGCCATGCAGCGCAAGGAAAGCCGCGGACTGCATTACACCCTGGATTACCCGGGGATGCTGGACGAGGCCAAGGACACCATTCTTAGTCCGATCTAAGTCCGGCCCCTGGCGCGGCAATTTCAGCGCCTGCGAGATCGAGCGCCGCCCGCGCGGCGCTTCGCAGCACAAGGCTGCTCCTACATCTGTTTCGGGCCAGTAACGCCTGTGCCTGCGCTCGCGACCGCCTTGTTTGCCCGACACGATATCGAGGCGTACGCCAGGGCCGCGAGTCGCGCTCACAGGAATAACTGGCCCGAAACAAACGGTAGGAGCAGCCTTGTGCTGCGAAGCGCCGCGCGGGCGGCGCTCGATCTCGCAGGCGCTGAAGCCGCCACGACGAACACCTGTCAGCCCTGACTCGCCCCAACCCCTGCCCACCTGCGCCGGCTGAATTTCAACCGCACCCGCAAGCGCCTGTGCTCATCAGCCCCCAGCGCATCCCGTGGCACGCATTGGCTCTCCCCCAACCAGCGCCCCGCCCGCACAAAGCGCAATACCACCAGCGCCGGTAACGCCACGCTGTCCCGGCACAAGCGCACCGGCTGCCAGCCACGGGCACGGCTGAACACCTGCCAGCCGCGCACATCACGGCGCAGGCCAACAACGGCATGCTCATGCGTCAGCAGAATACGTCGGGGAATGGCCCAGCCAGCGTGGGCAATACAGGCGGCGACAACAGCAAGGGCCGACCACCCGGGCAGCGGGCTCGCCCATACGGCGAACCACGCCAGTACCTGGCACCCCAGGTAGGCCGCCAGCAGCAGGCGCGAGCCTTGCCAGCGGCACTCGAAGCACTCACTTGGGCTGGACACGGTCCAGGATGATGCGAACCATGCGCTGCAGCTCCGGGTCTTCGGACTCGGTGCGCTCCATGAACCAGCCGAACATGTCCTGATCCTCGCAGCTCAACAGACGCACGTAGAGTTCGCGGTCGGTTTCGTTGAGCGTGGGGTAGACTTCCTGGGTGAAAGGCACCAACAGCACGTCCAGTTCCAGCATGCCGCGGCGGCTGTGCCAGAAAAGCCGGTTGAGTTCAGTTTGTTCGACCATGGGGCCCTCCTCGAATGGCCCGCCAGTATACAGCCAGGCGAGCGAAGCGACACCGGGCGTTGGTCTAGTCACCTACCTATTTTGTTACCGGCGTTCTATGATGGCCGCCAGTCTTTAGCCACCGCGATGACCCATGGCCGATTCCGCTTTCTTCTGCCCCCTGTCCCACGAGGGCATCCTCGCCGTCCGCGGCTCCGATGCAGGCAAGTTCCTGCAAGGCCAGCTGACCTGCAACATCAACTACCTCAGCCCGGAACACGCCAGCCTCGGCGCCCGCTGCATGGTCAAGGGGCGCATGCAGTCGAGTTTCCGCATCCTGCCCGAAGGCAACGGCTACCTGCTGGCCATGGCCAGCGAGCTGCTCGACGCCCAGCTGGCCGACCTCAAGAAGTACGCCGTGTTCTCCAAGGCGACGCTGACCGATGAAAGCGCTGCCTGGGCACGCTTCGGCCTGCAAGGCGGCGATGCGGCGCTGCAGGCCCTGGGGCTCGATGTGCCTGCGGCAGCTGGCAGCACCGTGCGCCACGACGGGTTGATCGCCATTGCCGTGTCCGCTGGCCGCGTGGAGCTGTGGGTACCGGCAGACAAAGCCGACAGCGTTCGCCAGGCGCTGGCCGCCGCACTGCCCGAAGGTAGCCTCGGCGACTGGCTGCTGGGGCAGATTCGCGCCGGGATCGGCCAGGTAATGGGGCCGACCCGCGAGCTGTTCATCCCGCAGATGATCAACCTGCAGGCCGTCGACGGCGTCAGCTTCAAGAAGGGCTGTTACACCGGTCAGGAAATCGTTGCCCGCATGCAGTACCTGGGCAAGCTCAAGCGCCGCCAGTACCGTCTGGCACTGGACCAGCAGGCCATTCCGGCCCCGGGCGCCGAGATCTTCTCGCCCACCCATGGTTCGTCGGTCGGTGAAGTGGTCATTGCTGCCAGCAACGGCACAGGCTGCGAACTGCTCGCCGTGCTCAGCGCCGAAGCGGTGGAAGACGACAACCTGCACCTGGGCAGCCTGGAAGGCCCACGCCTGCAGGTGCTGACCCTGCCCTACGAACTGGACCGCGACCGGGAAATCCAGCGTTGACCAGCCTGCCCCGCCTACGTGGCGGGGCCGCACCACCACTGCGGTAGACACGCCCATGAACAAGCTGGCCGAGATGGTTCAAGCACAGTTGCTCGATGCCATCGAAAAGGATGACCTGGTCCTGCCGACCCTGCCCGAGGTTGCCTTGAGCATCCGCGAGGCGGCGGAAGACAGCGAAATCAGCGTAGCGGCCCTGAGCAAGGTGATCGGTCGCGATGCGGCCCTTTCAGCGCGCCTGATCAAGGTCGTCAACAGCCCGCTGCTGCGCGCGGCGGTCGAGGTCACCGACCTGCACACCGCCATCACGCGGCTGGGCATCAACTACAGCTGCAACCTGGCCATTGGCCTGGTGATCGAGCAGATTTTCCACGCCCGGGCGCCGGCAGTGGAGCAGAAGTTACGTGATATCTGGGCCAACAGCCTGGATGTGGCGGGCATCAGCTACGAAATCTGCCGCCGCTTTACACAGCTCAAGCCCGACCAGGCCACCCTCGGCGGGCTGGTCAACCAGATTGGCGCACTGCCGGTGCTGATCTATGCCGAAGAGCACAACGAACTGCTGTCCGACCCGGTGTGCCTGCATTATGTGATCGAGCAGATCCAGCCGGTGCTGGGCGACAAGATCCTCAAGGCCTGGGAATTTCCGGAGCAACTGGTCAACCTGCCGAGCCAGGTGCAGGACCTGGACCGGCAGACTGACAAGATCGACTACATCGACATCGTGCAGATCGCCCGCTGCATCAGCCAGCGCGGGCGCCACCGGCCGCTGGCAGCACTACCGGCATACCGCCACCTGGGCCTGCCGTACGGCACCGAGCTTGAAGTGGGTGAACTGATCGAGGCGCGGAGCATGTTGCGCTGACCGGTGTCAGCCTGTGCCGGCCTCTTCGCGGGTAAACCCGCTCCCACAGGTATAGCGCAGCCTTCAGCAGCGGCGCGGTCACTGTGGGAGCGGGTTCACCCGCGAAAGGGCCGGTACAGGCCACACATCAATCCGCGATAAAACTCACCCGCACCCGCAACCCGCCCTTCGCACCGTCATGCAGGCTCACCTGCGCCAGGTGCGCCCGGCAGATCTCGCCGACAATCGCCAAGCCAAGCCCACTGCCCTGCGCACTGCGCCGGTAGAAGCGCTCGAACACCCGCTCACGCTCGGCCTCGGGAATCCCCGGCCCGTCGTCCTCCACCTCAAGCACCGCCGGCGCCAGCACCCGCAAGATCACGTTGCCGCCAGCCGGCGTATGCGCCAAGGCATTGTCCACCAGGTTGCTCAACAACTCGTTGAGCAGCGTCGGCTCACCCTTCAGCCACACCGGCGCCTCGGCCTCCAGGGCCAGCGCCACCCCGCGTTTGTGCGCCAGCGGTGCCATGGCCATGCCCAGCTCACGAGCCAACTGGCTCAGGTCCAGGCGCTGCGCCCCGCCTTCGGCAATCGCCCGCGCACCGTTCTCGACCCGCGCCAGCGACAGTAGCTGGTTGGCCAGGTGGGTCAGGCGGTCAGTGCCCTGGGCCGCGGACTCCAGTGTCTGCCGCCACTCCTGCGGCTCGGCCGAACGCAAGCCCAGCTCGACACGTGCCTTCAGCGCGGCCAGTGGCGTACGCAACTCATGGGCGGCGTCGGCGATGAACTGCGCCTGGCGCTCGAACTGGCCGCGCAATCGCTCGGTGAAATGGTTCAAAGCCCGCACCAGTGGGCCTAGCTCACGCTGCACCTGCACCACCGGCAAGGCCCGCAGGTCGTCCGGCTGGCGTTCTTCCACCGCCGTGCGCAGGCGCTCCAGCGGCCGCAACGCGGCACTCACGGCAAACCACACCATCACCAGCGCGCCCAGCGCCAGCATCCCCAGGCGCAGCAGGGTATCGGCCATCAGGCCACGGGCCATGCGCACCCGCGCTTCCTCGGTCTCGGCCACACGGATTTCCGCCATGCCGTTCATGTTCGGCTCGCTCACCGGCTTCAGCAGGCTGACAACGCGCACATCCTGGCCCAGGTAGGTGGCGTTGTAGAACCGCGCCAGCGCCGGGTAATCGTCGGTACGCGGTGTGCCCGGCGGCGGCGCTGGCAGGTTCTCGTAGCCGGAAATCAGCCGCTGCTGGATGTCCAGCACCTGGTAGTAGATGCGCCCGGCACTGTCGTAGGCGAAGGTGTCCAGGGCCACGTAGGGCACATCTGCGCTCAGCGAGCCGTCACGCTGGGACAGGCCTGCGGCAATGGTCCGCGCCGAGGCCAGCAGGGTCCGGTCGTAGGCGGTATCGGCGGCCTCGCGGCCGTTCCAGTAGGCGCTCAGGCCACTGGCCAGCATCAGCACCACCAGCAGCAAGGCCAGGTTGCCGAGCAAGCGCCCGCGCAGGCTGCCGTTGTCACGCATCGCGGTGCTCGAGCAGGTAGCCAAGGCCACGGAAGGTGACGATGGCCACCGGGTGGCCGTCGAGCTTCTTGCGCAGGCGGTGGATGTAGATTTCGATGGCGTCGGGGCTGGCTTCTTCGTCCAGGCCGAACACCTGGGCGGCCAGTTGCTCCTTGCTCATCACCCGGCCCGGTCGGGCGATCAGCGCTTCCAGTACGCTCTGTTCGCGCGAGGTCAGGGTCAGGTTTTCGCCACCCAGGGCGAAGCGCCGGGTGTCCAGATCGTACACCAGCGGCCCGCAGCGTTGCTGGCGCTCGCCACCGAGCACGCTGCGCCGCAGCAGGGCCTTGACCCGTGCTTCCAGTTCGGTCAGCTCGAACGGCTTGGCCAGGTAGTCGTCGGCGCCCAGGTTCAGGCCGTGGACCCGGTCCTTGACGTCACTGCGCGCGGTCAGCATCAGCACCGGCAGGGTCTTGCCACGGCCGCGCAGGCGCGCCAGCACCTCGAAGCCGTCCATGCGCGGCAAGCCGACATCCAGCACGGCCACGGCGTATTCCTCGCTGGCCAGGGCCAGGTCGGCGGCCACGCCGTCATGCAGCACATCCACGGTCAGGCCATGGCTTTTCAAGGCCTGGGCCACGCTTTCGGCCAGTTGCAGGTGGTCTTCGACCAGCAGCACACGCATCGGATTCTCCCTGCTCGGGTGGGACGGTGGCGCGGAGTGTACCGCTGTCGGCAGGCCTGTGAAGCCCTGTCGACAAACCTTTCACGCTGAAAGGTTAGCGAAAGGTTGGTTACCTAGCATCGCACCACGGTCGCCCTTCGCGCCGAAAAAAGCACCAGCAAGGTGCAACGAATAAGAACAATAAACGGAGCCATCAGTGATGCTGTCATCGCAGCCGCAGGCGTTCGCGCCTACCCGTTCCTTTGCCGCACGCCCCTCCGCCATCGCCAGCGCCCTTGCGCTTGCCGGTGTCGCCCCGATGAGCCAGGCCGCCTTCTTCGAAGACAGCACGGCCACCTTCGAAACCCGCAACATGTACTTCAACCGCGACTTCCGCGACGGCACCAGTGCGCAGCAATCCAAGCGCGACGAGTGGGCCCAGGGCTTCATGCTCAACTTCGAGTCTGGCTACACCGATGGCACCGTGGGCTTCGGCCTGGATGCGCTGGGCATGCTCGGCATCAAGCTCGACTCCAGCCCCGACCGCACCGACACCGGCCTGCTGCCGACCCACGATGACGGCAAGGCCGCCGACGAGTACTCCAAGCTCGGCCTGACCGGCAAGGTGAAGGTGTCGCAGACCGAACTGAAGATCGGCACGCTGATCCCCGAACTGCCAACCCTGCAGCCCAACGATGGGCGCATCCTGCCGCAAACCTTCGAAGGCGGCCTGCTCACCTCGAAGGAGGTCAAGGGCCTGACCTTCACCGGCGGCCGACTGGACAAGGCCAAGGACCGCAACGATACCAACTGGGAAGACCTGGCCCTGAACAACAAGAACGGCCGCTTCGGTGGCTCGTTCAGCGCCGACAACCTGGACCTGGCCGGCCTCGACTACCAGTTCACCGATCGCATCACCGGCAGCTACCACTTTGCCCAGCTCGACGATATCTACCGCCAGCACTTCATCGGCATGGTCGCCACCCAGCCATGGGGCCCGGGCACCTTCGGCGCCGACCTGCGCCTGGCGGTGAGTGACGACGCCGGCGCCGCCAAGGCCGGCAACATCGACAACACCACCGTCAACGGCATGCTCAGCTACGCCCTGGGCGGGCACAAGGTCAGCGCCGCCTGGCAGCAGCTGTCCGGCGACAGCGCCTTCCCGTACGTCGATGGTGCCGACCCGTACCTGGTCAACTTCGTCCAGATCAACGACTTCGCCGGTGCCGACGAGCGCTCCTGGCAGGCGCGCTACGACTACAACTTCGCCGCACTCGGCGTGCCCGGCCTGACCTTCATGACCCGCTACATCAGCGGCGACAACGTCAGCCGCGCGGCCGGTGGCGAGGGCAAGGAGTGGGAGCGCAACACCGAACTGAAGTACGTGGTACAAAGCGGCCCGTTGAAGAACGTCGCCGTGCGCCTGCGCAACGCCACCTTCCGCTCCAACTTCGCCCGCGACGCGGACGAGGTGCGGCTGCTGGTGAGCTACAGCGTGGCGCTGTGGTAACCCCATAGCGATAACTTGATAACAACAACGCTCACGGAGATAGACGATGACCTTTTCACTGCGCCGCCTCGTCCTCGCTACCGGCTGCCTGCTGCTGGCCGGCAACGCCCTCGCTGCCGAACCGAAACGCCCCGAATGCATTGCCCCCGCCTCGCCCGGCGGCGGCTTCGACCTGACCTGCAAACTGGTGCAGAGCGCCCTGGTGCAGGAAAAGATCCTCACCAAGCCGATGCGCGTCACCTACATGCCCGGCGGTGTCGGCGCGGTGGCCTACAACGCCGTGGTCGCCCAACGCCCGGCCGATGCCGGCACCCTGGTGGCCTGGTCCAGCGGCTCGCTGCTGAACCTGGCCCAGGGCAAGTTCGGCCGCTTCGACGAAAACGCGGTGAAATGGCTGGCCGCCGTCGGCACCAGCTACGGCGCCATCGCAGTGAAAAGCGACTCGCCCTACAAGACCCTCGACGACCTGGTCGCGGCGTTGAAGAAAGACCCGAGCAAGGTGGTGATCGGCTCCGGCGGTACCGTCGGCAGCCAGGACTGGATGCAGACCGCCCTGATCGCCAAGGCCGCCGGTATCAACCCGCGTGACCTGCGCTACGTGGCCCTGGAAGGCGGTGGCGAAATCGCCACGGCGTTGCTGGGCGGGCATATCCAGGTAGGCTCGACCGACATCTCCGACTCCATGCCGCACATTCAGAGCGGCAACATGCGCATCCTCGCGGTGTTCTCGGAAAACCGCCTGGACGAGCCCGAGATGAAAGAAATCCCCACCGCCAAGGAGCAGGGCTACGACATCGTCTGGCCGGTGGTACGCGGTTTCTACCTGGGGCCAAAGGTGAGCGACGAGGACTACGCCTGGTGGAAACAGTCATTCGACAAGATGCTGGCCTCGGAAGACTTCGCCAAGCTGCGTGACCAGCGCGAACTGTTCCCCTTCGCCATGACCGGTGCAGAGCTGGACGGCTATGTGAAGAAGCAAGTGGCTGACTACAAGGCACTGGCCAGGGAGTTTGGCCTGATCCAGTAACACTGGCCGGAGTTACCACAATCCCTGTGGGAGCGGCCTTGTGTCGCGATGGGCCGCACAGCGGCCCCTGTCTCAGCCGATGCGATGCTTCAGACAGATCGCAGTGGCAGGTTTTGCGGCCGCTTCGCGCCCGATCGCGACGCAAGGCCGCTCCCACAGGATTTGCATCTCGCTTGAGCGATCCCAACGAGGATTCCTTCATGATCCTGCAACGCATCTTCGCCCTGGCCCTGCTGGCGGTGTGCGCCACCCTGGCCGTGATGGCCTGGCCTTACCAGGCGGCGTTTTCCTATGAACCGGTGGGCCCGCGCGCCTACCCGCTGTTGATGCTCGGCCTGCTTGGCCTGGGCCTGCTGTACCTGGTGTTCCGCCCCACGCCCATCGTGCGCAAGGACGACGAACCGGAACTGGACCGCGAAACCCTGATCAAGATCACCGCCTGCGTCGGCCTGCTGATCGTTTTCGCCAGCACCTTCGAAGCCCTGGGCTTCATCCTCAGCGCCATTCTGGTCGGCGTGCCCATGGCCCGCCTGTACGGCGGCCGCTGGCTGCACAGCGCCATCGTGGTGGTGGGCATGAGCCTGTTCCTCTACTGGCTGTTCGACCGCGTGATGGACGTGCCCCTGCCCCTTGGCCTGCTGAGCGTACTGGAGAACTGACACATGGATACCTTGAGCTACCTGGGCCAGGGCTTCGGCGTCGCCCTGTCCCCCTACAACCTGGTCACCGCCCTCTCCGGCACGCTGATCGGCACCGTGGTCGGCCTGCTGCCGGGCCTGGGCCCGATCAACGGCGTGGCCTTGCTGATCCCCATCGCCTTCGCCCTCGGCCTGCCGCCGGAATCGGCGCTGATCCTGCTGGCGGCGGTGTACCTGGGCTGTGAGTACGGTGGGCGCATCAGTTCGATCCTGCTGAACATCCCCGGCGAAGCCTCGACCGTGATGACCACCCTCGATGGCTACCCGATGGCCCGCAATGGCCTGGCTGGCGTGGCGCTGTCGCTGTCGGCCTGGAGTTCGTTCATCGGTGCGCTGATCGCCACCTGCGGCATGGTGCTGTTTGCCCCGCTGCTGGCGAAATGGGCAATCGCCTTCGGCCCGGCGGAGTACTTCGTACTGATGGTGTTCGCCATCGTCGCCCTCGGTGGCATGGCCGGCGACAAGCCACTGAAAACCTTCATTGCCGCACTGATCGGTCTGTTCCTGTCGGCAGTCGGCATCGACGCCAACAGTGGCGTGTACCGCTTCACCGGCGACAGCGTGCATCTGGCCGACGGCATCCAGTTCGTGGTGCTGGTGCTGGGCCTGTTCTCCATCAGCGAAATCCTCCTGCTGCTGGAAAAGACCCACCATGGCCACCAGGCGATCAAGGCCACCGGGCGCATGCTGTTCAACTTCAAGGAAGCGGCCTCGGTGTTCGTGGTCAACATCCGCTGCGGCCTGCTGGGCTTCATCATGGGTGTGCTGCCTGGCGCCGGTGCAACACTGGCCAGCGCCGTGGCCTACATGACCGAAAAACGCCTGGCAGGTGACAAGGGCAAGTTCGGCAAGGGCGACGCCCGCGGCCTGGCCGCCCCGGAAACCGCCATCGGCGCCTCCTGCTGTGGCGCCCTGGTACCGATGCTGACCCTGGGCGTCCCCGGCTCGGGCACCACTGCGGTTATGATCGGCGCTCTTACCTTGTACAACATCACCCCGGGCCCACTGCTGTTCGAACAGCAGCCAGACATCGTCTGGGGCCTGATCGCCTCGCTGTTCATCGCCAACATCATGCTGGTGATCCTCAACATCCCGATGATCCGCATCTTCACCCGCATTCTCGCCGTGCCGAACTGGGCGCTGGTGCCGGTGATCGCCATCATCACGGGGATCGGAGTGTACGCCGTGCATGCCACCACCTTCGACCTGTTCCTGATGGTCGGCATCGGCATCATGGGCTATATCCTGCGCAAGCTGGACTTCCCGCTGTCGCCGATCCTGCTCGGTTTCATCCTCGGTGGGCTGATGGAGCAGAACCTGCGCCGGGCGCTGTCGATCTCCAACGGCGAACTGGGCATCCTCTGGTCGAGCCCGATCAGCATGTCGGTATGGGTACTGACCATTTGCATGCTGACCCTGCCGCTGCTGCGCATCTGGCGCAAACGCAGCCAGCAGCGCCGGGCGATGGCCGATGCCTGATCGCTCGTTGCCGTTGTTTGTCGCGACCGGGCTGGTCGGCCTCGCTGGCGGTTTTGCCGCCAGCAAGGTCGGCTGGCCTTTGCCGTGGATGGTCGGCTCGTTGCTGGCGATCATCCTGGTACGCTGCCTGACACCCTGGCAGCTGCCGGAAATCCCCAATGGTCGCAAATGCGGGCAGTGGATCATCGGCATCGGTATCGGCCTGCACTTCACCCCGGCGGTGATCGAGCAGGTGGCCAGCCATTTCGCGCTGATCTTCTTCGGCGCACTGTTCACCACCCTGTCCAGCGTGATCAGCGTATGGCTGTTGCGGCGCACCGGTGAAGACCGTGCCACGGCGTTCTTTGCCAGCATGCCGGGCGGTTCGGGGGAGATGGTCAACCTTGGCGCGCGCAACGGCGCGGTGCTCAGCCAGGTAGCGGCGGCGCAGAGCCTGCGCGTGCTGGCGGTGGTACTGTGCGTGCCGGCGCTGTTCAAGTTCCTGCTGGGTGACGGGGTACCGCTGAATCACACCGGCAGTGTGAGCTGGGGCTGGCTGGCGCTGATTGCGCCGCTGGGCGTTGCCGTCGCCCTGCTCTGGCAGCGCTTGCGCCAGCCCAACCCGTGGCTGTTCGGGCCATTGCTGATGGCAGCCACCGTGAGCCTGGCGGGCAACCTGCAGATAACCCTGCCCAATGGCGCCAGCCAGATCGGCCAGTGGTTGATCGGCAGTGGCCTGGCCTGCCACTTCAACCGCGCGTTCTTCCGCCGCGCACCGTCGTTCCTGGGGCGTACCCTGGTGGCCACGGCGTTGTGCATGGCGATTGCCGGCAGCGCCGCTTGGGTATTGAGCGTGATGACCGCGCTGGATCTGCGCTCGCTGACATTGGGGATGATGCCGGGCGGAATTGCCGAGATGAGCCTGACGGCAGAGACACTGCAGCTGTCGGTGCCGCTGGTGACGGCGCTGCAGGTGATGCGCTTGTTGTTCGTGCTGTTTCTGGCAGAGCCGTTGTTCCGGGTGTGGAACGCAACCCCGGAATGACTGTGACGGCCTCTTCGCGGGTAAACCCGCTCCTACAGGGACCACACAAGCCCTGAGGGTAGTGCGGTACCTGTGGGAGCGGGTTCACCCGCGAAGCAGGCGACGCGTTCTTTCAGGTGATCACAGCGGCGGCAACGCCCAGTTGATCGGCGCCAGCCCGCGCTGCTGGAGGAAACTGTTGGCCCGGCTGAAATGCCCGCACCCCAGGAACCCACGGTAAGCCGACAACGGCGATGGATGCACCGACTTCAGCACCAGGTGCTTGGTCCCGTCGATCAGCTTCTGCTTGCTTTGCGCATGCGAGCCCCACAGCAGGAACACCACGTTCGGGCACTGCTCGCTGACCACCTGGATGACCCGGTCGGTAAAGAACTCCCAGCCCTTCTTGGCATGCGACGCGGCATTGGCGCGCTCCACGGTCATGGTCGTGTTGAGCAACAGCACGCCCTGCTCGGCCCAGCTCTGCAGGTAGCCATGGTTGGCAATCGGGATGTTCAGGTCGCGCTGCAGCTCCTTGTAGATGTTGACCAGCGACGGTGGCGTGGCCACGCCCGGCTGCACCGAGAAGCACAGGCCATGCGCCTGGCCCGGCCCGTGGTACGGGTCCTGGCCGAGGATGACCACCTTCACCTGGTCCAGCGGCGTCGAGTTGAGCGCATTGAAGATCAACGGCCCTGGCGGGTAGATCTCTTTGCCGGCGGCGTACTCGCCGCGCAGGAACTCGCGCAGCTGATGCATGTAGGGCTGGTCGAATTCGGCGCGCAAGGCGGCCTTCCAGCTGGGTTCGAGTTTGATGCGATCGTCGTCAGTCATGGGGCCTTCCATAAACAATGGCGCGACACTAGGTAAGCCCTTCCCGCTTGTCAAACGATCCGACCGACGACCGGCATGTTCGGCCAGGCAAGCCATACTTGTCCGATGACTTGCGCGAGGTAGTCCATGACCATTCATTGCGAGGTACTCACCGGCGCCGATGGCGCCCGCATCGGCATCGCCACCCTGGATGCGCCCAAGGCGCTCAATGCCCTGAACCTGCCGATGATCGAGGTATTGGGCGAACAGTTGCACGCCTGGGCTCGCGACCCCGGGATCGTCTGCGTGCTGCTGCGCGGCAACGGTGCCAAGGCCTTCTGCGCCGGCGGTGATGTGCGTGCGCTGGTGCAAGCCTGCCGCGACCACCCCGGCAGCGTACCCCCGCTGGCCGCCACCTTCTTCGCCGCCGAATATCGCCTGGACTTTGCCCTGCACACCTATCCCAAGCCGCTGCTGTGCTGGGGGCACGGGCATGTGCTGGGCGGCGGCATGGGTCTGCTGCAGGGCGCCAATGTACGCATCGTCACCCCCAGCAGTCGGCTGGCCATGCCGGAAATCAGCATCGGCCTGTACCCGGACGTGGGCGCCAGCTGGTTCCTTGCCCGCCTGCCGGGCAAGCTGGGGTTGTTCCTCGGCCTGACAGGCGCGCCGATCAATGCTCATGACGCCTTGGACCTGGGCCTGGCCGACCGCTTTCTGGGTGAGTACCAGCAAGAGGCGCTGATCGAAGAACTGCTGCAACTGAACTGGCAGGAACAGACTGCCCTGCAACTGAACAGCCTTCTCAAGGCCGAACAGCACCGCGCCTGCGCCGAGTTGCCCGAGGCCCAGTGGCTGCCGCGGCGACAGGTGATCGATCAGTTGCTCGACGTGGCCGACGCAGCCGCCGCCTGGCGTGCGCTGGAGGGGCTCAAGCACCACGACGACCCGCTACTGGCAGATGCCGGCCAACGGTTGCATGAAGGTTGCCCGCTGACCGCACACCTGGTGTGGGAACAGATCCGCCGGGCACGGCACCTGTCGTTGGCGCAGGTGTTCCAGATGGAATACAGCATGAGCCTGAACTGCTGCCGCCACCCGGAATTCAGCGAAGGCGTGCGTGCGCGCTTGCTGGACAAGGACAACCAGCCGCACTGGCACTGGCCCGATGTGGCGCAAGTGCCGGCGGCGGTGGTGGAGGCGCATTTTGCCAAAGTGTGGGAGGGTCGGCATCCGCTGGCGGATCTCGGGTAGCTTCGAGAAGCTGGGGCTGCCTTGCAGCCCATCGCGACACAAGGCCGCTCCTACAAGCGGATCGCGGTCCCCTGTGGGAGCGGCCTTGCGTCGCGAAAGGGGCGCAACGCGCCCCCGAATGTCAATTCATCTACCGCTGCCAATTCCCCCCTTGCCCATGCCCACGCCGCCCGTCCCCGCGCCGGTCACCATCCCCACGGCCGTTGGAGTGCCAACGGTCATTCTGCTGGTAGCGCTGGCTGCCACCGCGATAATCATGACGGTCCCGGTCGCGCCCATAGTCATACCGCTGGCGGTTGCCATAGTCATAGCGTGGGTTGCCATGCCACTGCTTCATCCCCGGCTGTGGATGAGACCGGTAGTGAGGCGCAGGCGCCGAGCGGTAGTAGTAGCGCGGCGCCGGCTGGTAGTAATAGCGCTGTTGCGGCGTTACGTAATAGCGGTCATAGCGGTAATAATCCGGTGACACATAACGGTCGGAATAGTAGTGGTCCGACCGGTAATAGCCCCCGCTCTCGTAGTACGGAACGCAGGCGGAAGTCATCAGCCCCAGCAGGGCGATCAACAGGATTCGATAGGACATGGCGGCCTCCTGGACCGCTGGAGTGCCCGAACAGCGGCGCTGGCGAGCATCGATGCGAAATGCGATCATCGACATTGAATAAGACAGTGCCGCCAAGGTGCAGTGCCATTTCTGCAACAATTTGATACAGGTGAGCGGCAGCCATGCCCGACAACCAGCACTGCCCCGCTTGTGGCGCCCTCAACCAGTGCAGCCTGGCCGACCCGCGCCGGGCCACCCAGGCCTGCTGGTGTTACAGCGTGACCATCGACCCTGCCGTGCTCGAGGCCCTGCCCGCCGAACTGCGCGACAAAGCCTGCCTGTGCCCGCGCTGCGCCGCCGTCGAAGAACAACTTCGCTCCCCCGCTTCCGACTGACCGTTTGCCATGCGCCTCGACCGTTTCCTCGCCAACCTGCCCAGCCACAACCGCCAGCAAGTCCGCCTGATGCTGGCGCAACGCCGCGTGCGGGTGGATGGCCAGGTGGTCAGCGACCCGCTGGCCGAGGTGCGCGAATTCAGCCGCGTGGAGCTGGACGACCAGCTGCTGCAGGCTGGCCGCCCGGCGCGCTACCTGATGCTGCACAAGCCCGCTGGCTGCGTCAGCGCCACCCAGGACCCGCAACACCGCACCGTGCTGGACCTGCTGCCCGCCGCGTTGCGTGAGGACCTGCACATTGCCGGGCGCCTGGACTTCAACACCACCGGCCTGATCATCCTGACCAACGATGGCCAATGGTCACGGCGGCTTACCCAGCCCACGACAAAGCTGCCCAAGCACTACCTGGTGGAAACCGAGGACGAGATTGGCGAGCACTATGTGGCCAAGTTCCTGGAGGGCTTCTACTTCGCCTTCGAAGACCTCACCACCCTGCCCGCCCAGCTGGACATCCTCGGGCCGCGCCAGGCGCGGCTGGCAATCGTCGAAGGGCGCTATCACCAGGTGAAGCGCATGTTCGGCCATTTCGACAACAAGGTGGTGGGGTTGCATCGGGAGAGCATGGGGGCGATCCGGCTGGACCCGGGGTTGGCGCCAGGGGCGTTTCGTGAGCTGACGGCAGATGAAATAGCGACGGTCTAGATTGGCTGGTCCGGCCTCTTCGCGGGCATGCCCGCTCCCACAGGTACCCCACAGGCCTCCGGGCTGGTGTGATCCCTGTGGAAGCGGGCGAGCCCGCGAAGAGGCCGGACCAGACAGATCAGGGTCGTCATACGACCGCTCAGCGACAAAAGTCACATTTTCCCCCGAACGGCACTTGCGGGATCCCCGGCCCACTGCTTGAATCCAAATCGTCAGTCTGCATGTGACTACCAAGTCACGCCCGCAGTCGAAGACACCTTTTGCCGGCCACCCAGGGCCTCGATGCCTTGGGGCACGGCAAATTGCCCACCAAAAACAATACCGTCGACGCACGTGCCAAGGATCGACACAGGGCCCCCCGGTTTCTCTTCAGGCAAATGCCTACCTGTCATAAAGAACGTGCACCCTAGGTGACGCGAATACCCTTTTTGCGCCAGGAGTCGATGACATGAGGCCAGAAATCGCTGTACTTGATATCCAAGGTCAGTATCGGGTTTACACGGAGTTCTATCGCGCGGATGCGGCCGAGAATACGATCATTTTGATCAATGGCTCGCTGGCCACCACGGCCTCGTTCGCCCAGACGGTACGTAACCTGCACCCGCAGTTCAACGTAGTACTGTTCGACCAGCCATACGCGGGCAAATCCAAGCCGCACAATCGCCAGGAACGCTTTATCAGCAAGGAGACCGAAGCACATATCCTCCTCGAGCTGATCGAGCACTTCCAGGCAGACCACGTGATGTCGTTCTCGTGGGGTGGCGCAAGTACGCTGCTGGCGCTGGCGCACCAGCCGCGGGGTGTGAAGAAGGCTGTGGTGAGTTCTTTCTCGCCGGTGATCAACGAACCGATGCGTGACTACCTGGACCGCGGTTGCCAGTACCTGGCCGCCTGCGACCGCTATCAGGTCGGCAACCTGGTCAACGACACCATCGGCAAGCACCTGCCGTCACTGTTCAAGCGCTTCAACTACCGCCACGTCAGCAGCCTGGACAGCCACGAGTACGCGCAGATGCACTTCCACATCAACGAGGTGCTGCAACATGACCTGGAGCGGGCGCTGGATGGTGCACGCAATATCGACATCCCGGTGCTGTTCATCAACGGCGACCGCGACGAGTACACCACGGTCGAAGATGCGCGGCAGTTCAGCAAGCACGTGGGCCGCAGCCACTTCAGCGTGATCCGCGACGCAGGCCACTTCCTGGACATGGAAAACAAGACCGCTTGCGAGGACACCCGCAGCGTCATGCTGGGGTTCCTGAAGCCAACCATGCGTGAGCCTCGTCACCGTTACCAGCCTGTAAAACAGGGGCAGCATGCATTGGCCATCTGAGCAGCTCGGCGTCCTGTGGATGAGACCCGCAAGCCAGGGGGCGCCGACAAGCTTTTTTATAACTTGGGCTTCTAATTCGTTGAGGGTTCTGGTAAAAAGTGCTGCGCAAACGCGGGTATAGTTTAGTGGCAAAACGAAAGCTTCCCAAGCTTTAGTTGAGGGTTCGATTCCCTCTACCCGCTCCACATCGCATTCCCGCATGGCGTTCCCGCAACGTCATCGCTGTCAAAAGGGGCCCAGGCTCCTTTTTTCGTTTCTCCCCCTCCCTTTGACCTGCCCCATGGCCATTTGCCTGCCGATCCGCTTCAATGCGTGGATGGATTCGTGAAGCATTTCGAAAGGACGACGCATGTTTCTCTCCCGCTGGCTACCGGGCCTTGCCAACCTGCTGCACTACCGCCGCGAGTGGTTCCACGCCGACCTGCAGGCCGGCCTCTCGGTGGCGGCGATCCAGATTCCCATTGCCATCGCCTACGCGCAGATCGTCGGCCTGCCGCCGCAGTACGGCCTGTACGCCTGTGTGCTGCCGATGATGGTCTACGCCCTGATCGGCAGCTCGCGCCAGCTGATGGTAGGCCCTGATGCCGCCACCTGCGCGATGATCGCCGGCGCCGTGGCGCCGTTGGCCATGGGCGAGCCGCACCGGATTGCCGAACTGTCGGTGATCGTCACCTTGCTGGTCGGGGTAATGCTGATCGCGGCCGGGGTGGCCCGGGCCGGGTTCATCGCCAGTTTCTTCTCGCGGCCGATCCTGATCGGCTATCTCAACGGTATCGGCCTGAGCCTGATCGCCGGGCAGTTGTCCAAGGTGGTGGGGTTCAAGATCGAGGGCGACGGCTTCATCCTCAGCCTGATCAACTTCTTCCAGCGCCTGGGCGAAATCCACTGGGTGACGCTGCTCATCGGCCTCGCCGCACTGGGCCTGCTGATCTGGCTGCCACGGCGCTACCCCCGCCTGCCCGCGGCGCTGACGGTAGTGGCGCTGTTCATGCTGCTGGTCGGCCTGTTCGGCCTCGACCGCTTCGGCGTCGCCATTCTCGGCCCGGTGCCTGCCGGCATCCCGCAGTTGGCCTGGCCACACAGTAACCTGGCAGAAATGAAAAGCCTGCTGCGCGACGCCCTGGGTATCGCCACCGTCAGCTTCTGCAGCGCCATGCTCACCGCACGCAGCTTTGCCGCCCGGCACGGCTACGCGATCAACGCCAACCACGAATTCGTCGCCCTGGGCGTAAGCAACCTGGCTGCCGGCGTTTCCCAGGGTTTTGCCATCAGCGGCGCAGACTCGCGCACGGCGGTCAACGACATGGTCGGTGGCAAGAGCCAGCTGGTGGGCATCATCGCCGCGCTGGTCATCGCCCTGATCCTGCTGTTCTTCACCGCGCCGATGGCGTGGATTCCGCAGGCCGCGCTGGGCGCCGTGCTGCTGATGGCCGGCTGGGGGCTGATCGACATCAAGTCGCTGGGGCACATTCGCCGCCTGAGCCGCTTCGAGTTCTGGCTGTGCCTGCTGACCACGGTCGGGGTGCTGAGCCTGGGCGTGCTGCCCGGTATCGTGTTTGCCGTGACCCTGGCAATCCTGCGCCTGCTGTACAGCATCTATCAGCCCACCGACGCGGTGCTGGGCTGGCTGCCGGGCACCGAAGGCCAGGTGGACATCCGCAAACACAAGGATGCCCGCACCGTGCCAGGCCTGGTGGTGTACCGCTTCGACGACGCGATCCTGTTCTTCAACGCCGACTACTTCAAGATGCGCCTGCTTGAGGCGGTGCAGAGCCAGGACCAGCCCAAGGCCGTGCTGTTCGATGCCGAAGCGGTAACCAGCATCGACGTCAGCGGCATCGCCGCCCTGCGCGAAGTGCGCGACACCCTGGCCGCCCAGGGCATCTTCTTCGCCATCGCCCGCGCCCGCGGCACCTTCCTGCGCATGCTGGTGCGCTCGGGGATGGCCCGGGAGATGGAAGACAAACTGCTGTTCGGCTCGGTGCGGGCGGGCATTCGCGCCTATCGGGTTTGGCGTAACAGGAGTCGCAGTGTGAAGGTGACCGAACAAGGCTGACGGGCGAGTTGATGCCACAAATTTGCCTCCTACAGAGAAAAGGACTACTCGGCATTCGGAAAAGGATGATGGGCTAGCGACAACCTTGTTCGCTAGCCTCGTTTTCCCGCTCTGAAAACACGGCCGGGCACTCCCTTATCTGTAGCGCTGGATAACCGGCAGCTACGCCAATGGCGTACACTCTGCTATGTTTTTCACTGAAACAACCTTGTTCACCAAGCGAGTCAGAGAACTCCTTGATGATGACACCTATCGCTTGCTGCAAGTCAGGCTCATGGCTTCACCTGAGACAGGAGACCTGATTGAGGGAACCGGTGGCCTACGCAAAATACGAGTGCCCGCTAACGGGCATGGAAAACGCGGTGGTGCCAGGGTTATCTACTACCACTTCATATCCAGATCACAGATAGCCATGCTCTACATCTACGGCAAAAATGAGCAGCCCGATCTGTCCAGCGAGCAGCGCAAGGCATTGAAGTCCATCATTGAACACTGGAGGCATGCATGAACCGCTTTTTTGACGAACTGATGGAGAGCGTTCAACAGATGGACGACATCCTCCAGGGCAAGTGCGCGCCTTCTCGCGAATTCGCAATCGATGCTCTTCAGGTACGAAGCATCCGCAGGGCAACAGGGCTTTCACAAGTACGCTTTGCCGAGATGATCGATGTTCAGGTCGCCACGCTGAGAAATTGGGAACAAGGCCGACGAGAACCGACCGGGCCAGCCAAGGCATTGTTACGTGCGATACGCAACGATCCAGATCATGTACTGAAGGCCCTTGCTCACTGACATAGGCCCGCCTGACCAGCATGATCACCTGTGACCGACTGTTCAGCGCTTTGGCCGCTACAAACCATCCGCCTGCAACCATTCAGTATCCCAATCTCTCCAGCATCACCACCTCTGGCTCCGCCGGACGCTGATAGAACCGTAGCAACGCCCCCGTGCGGTTGGTAAAGATCCCGTCGACACCTGCCTTCATTGCCTTGTCGAAGTCCACCGGTTCGTCGAGGGTGTACGCATGCACCAGCAATTCTCGCGCCTGGCTGGCCTGGTTCATCCAGGGCTGGATCAGGTCGGCATAGCTCTGTTCGCCCAGATGAGTGCGCATGGCAGAAGGCCCCGTACCGACCGCACCGCCCTGCCTGGCCTGATCGAGCCAGCGCAGGAATTCTGCCTGACTTCGGCTGCTGACGGGCATAGAACGCGGCCTTGTCGGTTTCACCCGAGTCAGCGAAATCCTGCCCGGAAGCGGGCTCGATGGTTTTTGTCCCCACCCACAGCAGGAGTACCTTCGGCACCTGCGGCATGGCCTCGTGCAGCAACGCCAGGCTGTTGCGGTCGAAGGTCTGCAACACCACACGGCCTGGCCGGTCGAGCCAGCCGCGGGCTGCGAGGCGCGCCTTCAGGTCCTGCTCGATACCCGGGAACTGCTTGGGGACCTTGGTCTCGATGTACAACCCAGGGTGCCGCTCGGGGTTGCCTTCGGCGATGTCGATGACCTCGTCCAGGGTGAGGATCGGCAGTTTGCGGAAAGAGGCCCGGGCGCGCGCCGGGTAGGCCTGGTTGAACCAGCTGCCAGCATCCAGCGACTTCAGCTCGGCGAGCGTGAAGGCGCTGACCGGGCTGTCCTTTCGCTCTGGGAAGCGCTCGGCGACATCGCTGGTACGCGACAGCACATCGTCATGGACCACCACCAGCACGCCGTCACTGCTGCGTTGCAGGTCGAGTTCCAGGTAGTCGGCGCCCTGGTCGCGGGCCAGCAGGTATGCAGGGGGGGTGGATTCCGGGGCATCGTACGAGGCGCCGCGGTGGGCGATCACCGCCGGGTGCGCAATGCCGTGGGCGGTGGCCAGGGCCTTGCCATTGCTGGCGGAAGCGGCCGATACAGTGAGCAAAGCGGTCAAAGCCAAGAAACTGAACATGGGATTGCGCATGGATAAGTCCTTTATCGTTCTGTGAACCTTGCGCTGCCTGTTCTGGCCTCTTCGCGGGCACGCCCGCTCCCACAGGTACTGCACTGAATTCAAGGGCAGTGTAATTCCTGTGGGAGCGGGCGTGCCCGCGAAGGGGCCGGCATTGCCGACACAAGGCCCTTGCCTGGATACAACCCTCGCACACCTTGCATGACATGCTAAAGTCGCCCCCGTTCCCGCTCCACCCAACGGACCCCAGCATGCCCGCACTAGACGCTACCCTCACCCCCTGGCCGGAACTCGCCGCCCGCCACCCTTGCGACGCCCTGCTGCTGGGCAACGGCGCCAGCCGCGTGCTGTGGAAGCCGTTCGGCTACTTCTCGCTGTTCGAGGAAGCGCAACGTGCCGGCCGCAAGAAAGGCCTGGCCGTGAGCGATCAGGCACTGTTCAAGTCGCTGGGTACGGAACTGTTCGAGCCGGTGCTCAGCGCCCTCAACACCACCGTGCGCACCAACGCCGCGCTGGCCATCAACTCCACCGCGCCGCTGAACCGCTACTACTCGATCAAGGAAGCGCTGATACACGCCGTACGCACCGTGCACCTGCCGTGGCCACTCATGCCGGCCACGACCCTGGCAACCCTCAACCAGGCCCTGCGCGGCTACCGCAGCGTCTACACCAGCAACTACGACCTGCTGCTACCGTGGGCCGTGCAACACGCACCGCACGGCTTCGCCGAACTGTTCGACGAGCAAGGCTTCTTCGACGTGCGCCGCACCAACGGCGAAGGCACGCGGGTGCTGCATCTGCATGGCGGCCTGCACCTGCTCAAGCTGCCGGACGGCACCACCCGCCAACGCAGCGCCGACAGCGCCGAACTGCTCGATGGTTTTGCCGTGAACATCCCGGGCGAAGTGCCGCTGTTCGTCAACGAAGACCGCAGCGACGAGAAACTGCGCGCCATCCGCAACTCTGACTACCTGGGCTGGTGCCTGGGGCAACTGGCGCGGGAAAGCCAGGGGCTATGCCTGTTCGGGCTGCACCTGGACAGCAGTGACCAGCATCTGCTCGAAGCCATCCGACAGGCCCGGCCGATGCATCTGTCGGTTGCCATAAGGCCGTTGAGCGAGGCATCGGTGATCAACCAGAAGCAGCATTTTGTCGACAGGTTCGGGGATATGCCGGAGACGGTACTGCACTTCTTTGATGCCAGTACGCATCCGTTGGGGCAAGCAGCGTTGGCTATTGAAGTACCGCTCACCCACAGGTGAAGTGGACCAATTGGGGGCCGCTTTGCGGCCCATCGCCGGCAAGCCAGCTCCCACAGGGATCGCGCAACGCCTGAATTCTGCGCGGTACCTGTGGGAGCTGGCTTGCCGGCGATGGGCTGCGTAGCAGCCCCGTTTACGCTATATGTCAGGCATCAAGGCGCCGACGCGGTTGTCACCTGCACGGCCGGCCCAACTGCAACCGGCTCGGGCATCGCTACATCGCCGCCCAGCTGGCGGATTTGCCGAATCTGCTGGACCCTGTTCAGGTTTTCCCAGGCGACGGGATAGTGCCCCGGCGACAACTCGATCGCGCTGCGGAAGAACTGCTCAGCCACATCCAGCTTGCCTTCCACCAGGCAGACATAGCCGACATCATTGCTGGCCTCTGCACGCTTTTCGACCTGTTCGAAGGCAGACACCGCTTCTTCATAGCGCCCCATGCGAGCCAGCAGCAACCCATAGTTGCGCCAAAGCGGTTTGTACGTGCCGTCGTAGCTCACACCACGTTTGTACCGAAGCTCGGCATCGGCCCATTGCCCGGCCATGTAGTAGGAGTACCCCAGGCTGTTCTGCACCAACGCCGAATGTGGATCGATGAGCTCGGCCAGGCGGTAGTAGGTCTGCGCCTCGGCGAAGTTGTCGGCCAGATCCGCGAGCACCCCCAGCCCGTTGTAGGCCTTGAGTGGTGACTTGCTGTCGACCCTGAGCGCAGCCGCCCCTGTCTGGGTATTGGCTGGGTCCTTGGCAAAGCGTTTCTGATCCACGGCAACTGCCTTCAAAAGCATCACCTTGGCTTGCTCATGTTTACGCATGGACAGGTTCAGCAGGCCCATTTCCGTCAGGGCATCGGGGTTTTCAGGTGCCTTGCCCAGTACCTCGGTAAAGGCCATCTCGGCAAGCTGGTTATTGCCCCGTTCGCGGTGAATACGGCCAACCCAGACCAGGGCTTCTTGACGCTCGGGCGCCAGCTCAAGGACGCGCAGGTACTGGTACAGTGCCTGGTCCAGGTCACCGGCCTGGTAAGCCATCGCCGCCATCTGCATCGCCTGGTCGGGCGAGTTGCTTTGCGACTGCACCTGGTAGAGCACCGAATTGCCACCGGAGTAGACAGAACGCACCCCATTCAGGTCAGGCCCCGTGCTCTGGCACCCCGAAAGCACGGCTATCATGGTCAACAGCAAGCTGATCCTGTTCATGTCATGGCTTCCCGAACGTTTTAAGTATCCCGATGATCACCGGGCCGATGGCAACCAGAAAAAAGCTTGGCCACAGACAGAAAATTAGCGGAAAAACCAGCTTTGTTCCGATCTTCGCGCCCATTTCCTCGGCGGCCTGCATGCGCCGGTCACGAAACTCCTCGGCATAGATGCGCAAGGTGGCCGCTACGCTGGTACCGAAGCGGATGCTCTGGGCCAACAGGCTGACCAGACCCTGGATGTCTTCCAGGCCGGTGCGGTCCGCCAGTTGTCTGAGCGCTTCGGTACTGGAAATGCCGGCGCGGATCTGCGCATTGACCAAGGCCAGTTCCTCGGCCAGCTCGGCCTGGCTGACCGACATTTCTTCAGCCACCCGCTCGATGGCCTGGGGCAACGCTAGGCCCGACTCCACGCAAACCACCATCAGGTCCAGGGCATCAGGGAAGGCTGCACGCAACCGACCTTGCCGAGCATTCTTTCGCTTGTCGACATAGATTGCCGGCAGAAGCCATCCGACGGCCGCTCCCATGGCCACCAATCCCATGCCCATCATCAGGGAAAGGTTTGGAACCAGTGGCAGTACCAACAGCGAGACGCCTACCAGCAGCAACGGCAACAGCAAACGCACCGCCCAATACACCTGTACCGCCGACGCCGAACCATAACCCGCGTGGGTCAACAGGGTTCGAGTAGCCGACACCTGCCCATCCGTAGACGGGGTAACGCGCCGACCAACCCGCTCCAGTAGAAGCTGAAGGTTGCCTGGCGCCTCTCGCCCGGCCGCAGCGCTGGAGTGATCACGCTTGATCAGTGCAAGACGACGCTGCAGTGGGCTCTGCAAACCCTGCACCAGTAACGTCACAGTGATAACGGCAATGACCGTGCTTACCCCGATCGCACCGACGATCAGCAAGCGTGCCAATGCCTCGTTGTCCGTCACCCCACTCAATAAACCGAGCAAATAGTCCATGACCGACGCCCCCATGCGAGAACTGCCTAAATCTGGATACGGATAATCTTACGAATCCAGAAAATCCCCACCAACATGGAGCCAAAAGCCCCCATGACCAACTTTTGCCCAGTAGGATCCTTGATCAGCATCGTCAGATAATTTGGGCTCGTGATAATGATCGCTGCCGCCAGCAGGAAGGGAATGGCCACCAGCACCCAAGCCGACATACGCCCTTCGGCCGACATTGTCTTGATCTTGCGCTGAAAGCGGAAACGCCCGCGTATCAAATTGCTCAAGCGCTCCAGTACCTCCGTCAGGTTGCCGCCAGTCTCACGGTGAATAAGGATCGAGGTGACCAGCATCATCACAGTCATGCTTGGCATCCGCTCTAGCAGGCCAAGCATGGCCCGGCGCACATCATTACCGTAGTTGATATCGGCGAAGGTCAGGCCAAACTCATGCGCCACCGGCCCCTTGTGCTCATCTGCCACCAGACGCAGGGTTTCATTAAAAGGGTGCCCGGCGCGCAATGCCCGGCACATAGCTTCCAGCGCATCCGGCAAGCCCTCTTCAAACTTGGCGAAACGCTTGCCACGGTCACGGGTAATTTTCAGCAGCGGCAGCCAGAACGCCACGAACGCTGCCGCCAGCGCCAGCCACCAGTAAGGAAAGAACATCCAAGCCAGCATCCCGACAGCAGCTGCCAGCGCCAACCCCAGCAGTAGTACCCGATAGGCCCGGTACTCATGCCCGGCCTGCTCGATCATTTGCGTCAGCGACGCCATGAAGGGTAACTGCTCGAGCCGCGCCTCCAGCGGCGACAGGCGTGTCAGGTACTTCTGCCGCAGCACGGTCTGCATGTTCGGCAGATGACTTGCCCGCTCCAGAATCACCAGTCGGCTACGGATACGCTTGCGTACCTTGCTTGCCTCGCCGAACACCGGCACCACCAAACCTTGGCTGAGGAGAAACACGGCAACGAACACCATGCCAAGGAATATCAGGATGTATTCAACGGGTATCTGGCTCATGGCTGACGAGCCTCCATCCATTCAGGCCTGAACATCGTCAGCGGCAACTCGATCCCGCGCTTGGCCAAGGAATCGCGAAACGCTGGGACCATGCCACTTGGCCGGAAGTCACCAAGCACCTGGCCCTGCTCGCCCACACCATTGCGGACAAATGAGAAGATCTCGGTCATGGTGATGATTTCACCTTCCATGCCGTTGATCTCCTGCACGCTGACCAACCGCCGCTTGCCGTCTTCCTGCCGTTCCAATTGGATTACCACATCGATGGCCGATGCGATCTGCTGGCGCATGGCCTTGATCGGGAACGTAGCGCCAGACATCAAGACCATGTTCTCGACCCGGCCCAACGCATCGCGCGCGGTATTGGCGTGGATCGTGGTCAGTGAACCATCGTGGCCGGTGTTCATCGCCGTCAGCATGTCCAGCGCCTCGGCACCACGCACCTCACCGATCACGATGCGGTCTGGGCGCATCCGCAGGCTGTTGCGTACCAGCTCACGCTGGCCCACCTCGCCGCGCCCCTCGATGTTCGCCGGCCGTGTTTCCAGGCGCACCACATGCGGCTGCTGCAGTTGCAGCTCGGCCGAGTCCTCAATGGTGACGATGCGCTCGTTATGGGGAATGAAACTGGACAGCACATTGAGCATGGTGGTCTTGCCGCAGCCGGTGCCGCCGGAGATCAGCACGTTCAGCCGGCCCCGTACGATCGCCTTGAGCAGCAAGGCGATGGCCGGCGTCAGCGCGCCCGCCTGGATCAGGCTGTCGGTATTGAGCAGGTCCACCGCAAAGCGGCGTATCGAGATACTTGGCCCGTCGATGGCAAGCGGCGGGATGATCGCATTGACCCGTGAACCATCCTTGAGCCGCGCATCTACCAACGGCGAAGACTCGTCGATACGCCGGCCGAGGCTGGAGACGATGCGGTCGATGATATTCAGCAGGTGCTGATCATCGCGAAAACGCACATCGGTGCGCTGCAACTTGCCGAACCGTTCGACGTACACCGAGTCATGGCCGTTGACCAGAATGTCGGACACCGTATGGTCGGCCAGCAGTGGCTCCAGCGGGCCAAGGCCAAGCACTTCGTCAGTGATCTGCTTGATGATCAACTGGCGGCTGGCAGAACTCACCGGCGCCGAATGCTCATCGAGCAGACGCTGGCAGATATCGCGGATCTGCCGCACGGCCTCAGCCTGCTCGAGCGAGTCGAGCAACGACAGGTCCATGACCTTGAGCAGTTGCGCATAGGTTTTTTCCCGCCACTCGGCTTCCACCGATGTGACCTGGCTTTTCGTTTCAAACAGAACATCCGGTGCTGAATGTTCCCACGCCATCAACGCCTCTGCCGGGTCCTTAGCGCCGCCACCCTGCTTCGACGGCGTCGATGCCTCGGGGGTGACTGCCTGTTTGCGCAAACGGTTACGGAAATCACTAAGCATGGTTCACCCCCGAAAAACACGCTTGAAGGCGCGTTTGAACAGTCCGCTGTCTGTTGCCACCTGCTTGCCCACCAATTCCTCGGCCAGCCCACGCAGCGCCTGGGTAATCGCCGAGCGAGGTGCTTGCAGGCCTAATGGCACACCCGTGTTCTGGCTCTGGTTGATGACGTTGAAGTCATTGGGCAGTTTCACGATATTGGTGCAGCGCAGCGCCTCGCCGATATCCTTGAGGCTGACCGGCGCCGCCTTGTCGTAGCGGTTGACCACCACCTCCAGCTGATTGCCGCGTACGCCCAGGTCATCACGCAGAATGCGCGCCAGGGAACTGGCATCGCGCAGGTGGTTGACGCTCTGCTGCACCACGACGTACACCCGGTCGGCCTGCTCCAGCACCGAAGCGGTGATGTGATCGATCTGCCGCGGCAAGTCCGCCACTACCCAGTCATAGTTGGCCCGCGCCAGCTGCAGCAGCGCATCGAGCTGTTCGGCCTGGACATCCTGCGGCAGGCACAGCTCATTGGCGCGGCTGCCAAGTACATGCAAGGACGGGCTGAAATGGCTGCAGAAGCCGCGCAGTGCAACACCATCCATTTCTTTTATCTGCTGCAACACGTCCAGTTGGCTGTGCGACTGCGCCACATCCAGATGATGCGACACGCTGCCAAACTGCAGGTCCAGGTCAAGCAGCAGGGTGTTGCCCTTGAGGCTGAGCTGATGCGCCAGGTTGCAGGCCAGCACCGTGCCGCCGGAGCCACCCTTGGCATTCATCACCGCGACCAGTTTGCCTGTTGCCGTGCTGTTGGTCTGGGTTTCCATGACCATACGGTTCAACGCAGCGATAAGCTCCGTGGCAACGATGGGCTCCGGCAGAAAGTCGCGCGCACCGGCCTGCATTGCCAGGCGCATGCCTGCCCGATCGTCCAGCAGGCCACACACCAACAGCGGCGGGCGCTCATGGGCCGGGCGTTGCAACAGGGCTGCCAGTTCCTCACGCCACAGCTGGCCGACGCGCAGCAGCAGGAAATCGGGCATCCGGTCCAGCCCGTAAAGCGGGTCGCAATGCCCATTGCTCACCTGGCGAACATTTACCTCCAGACCAGAGATGCGCTGACAGATTTCTTGCAACTGGCGCAAGGCCAGGGCGTCAGAGCTGCTGATCAACAGACGCATCCCGGGTTTGATGGAGGTAGCGGATACGGAAGATTCCCTAAGATTCAGCATGGCGTGATCTCCGGTACGACATCCGCCTCGGTATGACGCCCGAGGCTCTCGCGAGGTAAGGTCGCCTTGAATACTGGCAAGGTAATGGGCACGCCAAACCCTGGAATAAACAGGCTGAATTGAAAGTTCTGCAGCGTCAGTTGCACATAACGGACAGCGGCAAATCCGGTGGCACTTACCAGATCACCGGGGTTGGCGACCTGTGCACCGTTCTTGTCCAGGTAACGCAGAGTCAGATCCGAGGTGTCCAGGCCGGCCAGCAGGCTGCTGGCACCACTGTCGCCCGCAGTGTTGAATATCGCCCTGCGCAGCACCACCGGATCGCTGATATTGCATACCGCTGCCAGACGTGCACCACGCCGAACGGACTCATTCAGCACGTTCACGGTGTAGTACAGCCGGCCTATTTCAAGCACCCCGAACAGCAGCGTGAACATCAACGCACTGACGATGGCGAACTCCACCACGTACACGCCCTGCATGCCTCTGCGCTTCATCACAGTGCCCTCATCACGGTGGTGGCGACCAACGGGAAGTTCAGCGCCGTGCCGTTACCGATAAAGGCCGGAATGCCGTTGGCGATCAGTGGGGAAAAGACCGCGCTGATGGTCACCTGCACGTGGTCGTTGGTGCCCGCTACCTTGGTAACCTGCACGGTGGTATTGGCCGGCATCCCGGTCAGGCTACAGGGCGGCGCGGAAGGTGCACCGTACACCGCCACTTTCTTGGTCATGCACTCGAGGTCGGCGCTCACCTCGACCTTGCCCAAGGTCGAGTTCCAGGCCTGGCTAGCGACGAAGCGCGCGGCATCCCGGCTGCCCTGCAGCAGGCTGTTGTACTGATAGAGCATGCGGCCAAATTCGCCGAAGGCCAGCAAGGTCAGGAGCAACAGCGGCAGGGTGATGGTGAACTCGACGATTGCCACCCCTTGCTGGCGCTGCGCGCGCTTGAGCCGATAAAGTTCCATGACACGCTCCTAGGAGTCGGTGCTCGGTGTGCCACTGCCACTGATAAAGGTTTTGTACAGCTGGATGATCTGCGGGCCAGAATCGTCTTGCGGAGTAGGTCCTGGCACGCCGTCACCCTCGCATTGCTTGACGAACTGGCCGAAGATCTGCGAATCCCCACCCAAGTTGTCGGCCGGCTGCACTACATAGAAGCAACCGAAACCGATGACTGGAATTGACGATGCCCCTGAGTTCTTGCCCGAGCAGTCCCCCACCACGATCTTCAGCATCCGCCGCTCAAAAACCCCGCTCGACTGGCACCCCGCCCCTCCACCTCCGACACATGCAGCTGTCTGAGCGGCATAGTCGTTGTAGTCGAACAGCGGCGTGCCGCCGGCCGAGAGGTTGCCATTATTCGAAGTGACAGGTTGGCCCTGGTGCTCCACCCGGTGAGGCGTGGTTTTGTCGTTGTACTTCATCACCGGATTGCTATAGGTCGTCACCAGGTCGGGCGGGTAGTCCGAACTCTTCAACGACCCGGAGTACTCGCCGAATCGCGTATTCAGACCTTTGACGGAAGGGCCAACCGTGTTGCCAGGCTTGGTGGCGACGTTGTCACCGACATTGCGGCATACCGAACCGCCGCCGGCCATCAGGTCGCCAATGGTCTTGCCGCCAGAGCCAAAATCGAGCAACTGGAAGTTACCCGGACCAATCGGGTCGCTGTTCTTGGAAGCTGATTTCAAGACCTCCAGGTCACCAAAGCGATACCCCCAGAACATGCCGGCATCGGGGTTGTATTGAGCAGGGTTGCCACACACCAGCAGCGGCGCCAGATCACATGGGCTGGTCGGGCTCGGTCCGGCGGTGGCTATCGCCGTCACTTGCTTGGCTCCCACGGCACCGTCACCGAATGACTGGGCGAAACTCCAGAAAAAACCCGCCAGTGAATAATTCGCTACCGAGACCCGCACATAGGTGGCATTGGCCGGCCCTGGGAAGGAGAAAGGCCCATAGACATTGTCTGCCAGTTCCACCATCGCAAACCCGCCAGGGTTGCCGCCGATTGCCGTTGCCAGCTCCTGGTTGCCCAAAGCACTCGCATTTTTTTGCAGGGTAGAGAGCGCGGCATCACGTGCGGTACTGGCAGCATTACCAGCGCCCATCACCTGGCTCAGGGTTTTTGCGCCACTAAGGGCGGCGGCGTCCACGGCATTCTGCAGTCGGGTCTTGTTCAGCAACATGTGACCGCCATCGAGCACCAACGCGGCCATCATCAGTATCGCCAACAGGGCGATCACAATGATGATAGTTACTGCGCCCCGCTGTTGGCCTGGCGGCGCGGTGAACATCCGTTGAGCTCGAGGAGTCATGATCACGCCCTCAATCACCGAGTTGAATCAGTGACTTGGATCTGGATCGGCTGACCGACCTGCTGCGCATCGCCAGTCACCCCCCTATAACCATTGATCACCTTCTCCAGCAACGGCCCATCGGCGCCGGCAGCAGGCAGTTCAGTACCTGGGTTGGCAGCCACCTGCTTGTCGGCAATCTGCTGGTAGGTAGTCTGGTAGACGCTGTAGCCCAAGGGGCCAACGCGCCCTTCGTCGTACGACATGCAACCGGACAACCCCGACAGCAGCGCGCAACACACGATCATGGTTCTCATGCTGGTTCTCTCCGATCAATTCAGATCATGGCCAAAGTTGCCACCGCTGACGCCGAGGCTGACGGGCACCGAGCGCCCGGGCTCACTGCTCTTGGTCTTGCCAAGCAGGTAGAAGTCCAGGTCACTGGGTTCGACAAATTTCTCGGTGGGCAGGCGCACCGCCTTGGCATCCACAGGCTTGGCGAGGTGCGGCGTCACCAGGATCACCAGTTCGGTCTCACCGTTGATGAACGACTGGCTGCGGAACAGGTGCCCGAGTATCGGCAGGTCCCCCAGCCCAGGGAAACGGCTGACGAAATCGCGGGTGTTTTCACTGATCAGACCGGCGATGGCGATGGTCTGGCCATTGCCCAGTTCGACCGTGGACTCGGCGCTGCGCTTGGTCAGCGACGGGATGACCTGGGTAACACCATCGCCCAGAATACTGTTCAGTCCCGTGTCGAGTACCAGCGAGTTGACGTTGGAGAGCTCGCTTACCGAGACATTCAGGTTGAGGTTGATACGCCCGGATTCGAGCACCACCGGCAGGAACTTCACGCCGACACCGAATTCCTTGTATTCGATGGTGATGCCATCATCCTCGGTGATCGGGATCGGGAACTCGCCACCGGAAATGAACTCGGCCTGCTGGCCGGTCAGCGTGGTGAGAGTGGGCTCGGCCAGCACTTTGGCCGAACCATTGTCCTTGGACGCTTCCAGCACCACATTGAACAGGAAATCGTCGGACAGGAACTGGGCGAACAAACCTTTGCCGCCACCAATCAGCGAACCTGGCGAAAGGATCGACCCGCCGCCTGGAGTCAGGCCCAGCCCTTGACCATTGTTGAACCCGCCACCGCTCCAATTGCCGGATGAGCCAAGGGCATTGAAGCGCACGTTGAGGTTCTTGATCAGGCTGCGCTGCATCTCGGCCACTTTCACTTCCAACATCACCTGCTGGCTGCCACCGACGCTGAGCAGGTTGATCACCTCCAGCGACTGGGCCGGTGCCGCTTCAGCGGCTTCACCCTTGCCTTGCACCACGCTCGAGGTTTGCGCGGCATAGGTCTTGGCGACCTTCATTGCCGTGTCCATGGCAGCGGCGCTGCGCACCTGGCCACGCAGTACCAGCGCGCCCTGGGCGCTGAACACTTCGATATTCTCCTCGGGCAGCAACTGGTGCAGTTTGGTCTTGAGCCCGGTGAGGTCATGCACGACCTCCACATCCATGGTCTCGATCAAGCGGTTGTTGTTGTCCCACAGCAGCACGTTGGTAGTGCCCAGGGAACGGCCGAGCAGGTAGAGCTGGGTCGGGCTGGTGATCAGGATATCGGCGATATCCGGATTGCCGACCGAGATTTTCCTCACCGGCGTACGAGCGCTGATCGTACGCGACTTGTAGATGGGTACCTGGATCATATTGGTGTTGGCCGCCGGCATGGCGCTGTATCCCGATCCCGGTTCTGCAGCCTGCGTCACACCGACGAACAGCAGCTGCGTACCCAGCCCGCACAACAGGTACATCCCTAATCTCTGCAAAGTATTCATGCACAACTCCTTGCGAGGTGTTCTTGTTCCTGCCGAAAGTTAGCCATTCGGACGCCAGCTGCTTTAGAACCGCGCTTTCGCTACTTCAACTTCAGTCCCGCGGATGATGGTGACCGAGCCACCTTCACTACTACGATTTACCACCGGTCTCGGTTGGGGTTTGATTGCTGGCGTTGCAGCCTTCACCGGCTCGACAGCGACTAAGGCTGGCGCCTGCTTCTGAGCGTCCAGCGGATTGCGCAGGGCCAGTTGCAACTTGCCTTCGGATTGCGCCCTGACCAGCACCTCGGCCTCTTTGGCCGACATTTCCAGGGTCACGGCACGTACTACCACCGGCTGGGTCTTGTCCGTCCCCGCAGTCTGGTCCACGGCCAATACCCGGAGGTCCTGGAGGATGGTTCTGGACTCAGCGTCATTACTACCGCCATTGCTTTGCTTGGTTGCCAGAACATCGACCCGGTTACCCGGCAACAGGAACCCGCCCACCCCGACCACGTCATCCACACGCACCGAAATGGCGCGCTTGTCTGGAGCAATCAACGAAGCCAGGGTACTGCCACCCAGGTGCTCGGCCAGGCGAGCGCTACGCAGCACATCGCCGCGCAACAATGCAAAAGTGGCAATCTTGCCAACCACCTTTTCATTGCTGTCAAAGGCATCATCAGGTACCGCATCCTTGGGCATGCGCACGATGGCGACTTGCTGCGCCTCGATCATCTGCCCGAACGGGATCTCCACCGTGGCGACCACCACGTTCTTCATGTTGTCATCCGGGGCGGCGTTGAGCCGACCATTGAGCCAGTTGTTGGCCATCAAGGCGGCGCCAAGCCCCAAGGACAGGGAAACGGCAACCAGGATCAGCGTACGGGCACTCATGTCTGCATCTCCTCATCCAAGGAAGTCGATCTGCACGAAGTAGCTTTGCCAGGCCCATTTCAGCTCCTGCTCCGACAACGGCCCCTCGCCCCCCAGATAACGCTGGCGGTCAAGTGCCATGTTCAGCAGGTCGCGAGGGTGGCAGGGCACCAGCGGCACGCCTTCGGCCTCGTACAGCGCCTGTAGCGCGTAACGCAACAGCAGCGGGTCGTAATCCAGGCCCAGGCGTTCGCATTCCTGGCGCCAGATACGTTCGTACTCATCGACTTTCAGGTAGCTGAACTGCAGCTTGTAGCCAATGCGCCGCAAGAAGGCCTCGTCAGCCAACTCCAGCGGGTTGAGGTTGGTGGAGAACACCAGCACCAGATCGAACGGCAGCTCACAATGACGCCCGCCACCCAGGTTGAGGAAGTCGCGCTTCTCTTCCATCGGCACGATCCAGCGGTTGAGCAGTTCGGCCGGGGCCATGCGCTGGCGCCCCATGTCGTCGATGATGAACAGGCCATTACTGGCCTTGAGTTGCAAGGAGGCCTGGTACTGACGGGTACTGGGATCGAAGCGGACATCCAGTTGCTCCATGCCCAGTTCGCCGCCAGTGATCACTACGGGGCGTTTGCAGCGCACCAGCCGGCGATCGATGCCTTCGTTCAGCAACAGGCTGGTGGGTTGACCCTCCTCCTCCAGGCGCTGATGCACCTGAGGGTCATACACCTCGATGACCGACTCATTGATTTCTATGGCATGCGGTACCCAGATGGATTCGGCGAACAGGCGAATCAACCGGCTGCTGATGTAGGTCTTGCCGGTACCTGCGGGGCCATAAATCATGATGGCGCGCCCTGAGTTCAACGCTACGCCCAGTTGATCGAGCATGCTCTCCGAGAGCACGACGCCAGCGAACGCCGCATGCATGTCCTGCGTACTGATGCGGCCATGGTGGATGGTCTGCAGCTTGAGCAGGTCACGGTAGGCACTTACGGGGAAGGGCGCCGCGCCGATGTAGCCGCTGCGCGCCAGTGCATCTCGGGCGGTACCGCGGCCGCGTTCGGTCAAGCCGTAACGCAGCACCTGCCCCCCCGTTTGCACACCGACCTGGCCCAGTACTTCGACGCGGCCATCCTTGCGCAGAAAGGCCAGCACTTCTTCCACCACCGCACCGGTCAGCGCAAGGCGCTCGACCAAGCGCGACAGGTCCAGCGTACCGGCGTCATGCAGGTGCTTGCACAGCAAATCACCGAGAAAGCTTTCCGCCAGGCCAGTCTCGCGAACTGTACGTGGCTGAGGTGCCAGGCTCTGCACTGCGTCCTTGTCACAGGCGCCGGCACCACTGTCTCTGAGTGCGTACATTATTAGCCTCCCAGGCTATAGGCCTAGCGGTAGCCCAAACAGGCTAACAAGGGTTCCAGAAAGGATTGCGACCGAATAAGGGAATGGCTTGGCTGCAACTTCATCCGACGCTGGTGCCAAATAGGCCCCTGCCCTCAACATCAACCAGTAGCGTTGTAACGTCTGTTGCAACTGGCCGCGGACGAGCACTATCAGGATCCCGAACATGCCACCGGCTATCAGACTGAAAAGTGCAGCCGAGAGTACGTCGTACGGTGTAAGAAAGGCGCCGACCATGGCCATCAGCTTGACGTCGCCGGCGGCCATTCCCCCCAACACATACATCGGTAGAAATATGGCGAACCCGATAAGCATACTCAGCACGCCATCCCCCAACCCAGCGAGTGCTGCGGAGTAAACCTGGCCCGCCAACCCCAACCCCAGCCCCATCAAGATCAGGACGTTGGGAATGCGGTGGCGACGAAGGTCGCCCACCACCGCGATGCCCAGCAGCCCAAGCAGCAAGACAATGGCTAACAGAGACTCTGCTGACATTGCTGCATCCCCCACGGGTTTTATTAGCTAATTGCAGCTATCAAGGCGTTGATTCTTGCAGTAACGGCTGTACCCAAGTTAGTGAACGCAGTAACTACGGCAAGGGCGATCAACCCACCAGCCACCGCATATTCCACAATAGTCAGGCCATCTTCGTCTTTGACGAACTTCATCACCGAAGTCTTGATTATTTGCAGGTTCATTTCGCTCACCTCGCTAAGGACATTATTTTTCTTCCCGGGCAGTGGTGTTTTGCACTACCTGTTGCGAATCCTAGTCAGAGGGTGACAGCAGTGGTTAGGAGATTTTTGCGAATCGCTAGGACTTTTTTGCGGCCATTGGCCAGCATCGAAAAGGTGGGCGAGGTCACCAGTAAAACAGGCAGGAAACCCGAATATGAGAAGCACTTTCGTACGCATTTGCAGCCGGCTCAGGGAAAGGTTCTGGCACGTTTGTTCAAAGCCGACGAGCGGTCGCCATGATCAAAGACCAGCCTGGCTGCGGAACCTTTCTAACATCAGGGTTTTACAAAACGCATAGAACCCCTTAAGCAAAATCGATCTAAGTTCATAACCAAATTGCTCGTCGAACTAATAGTGTTTTGACAATACTGCTGCTCGTAGGGAAACTCCCAGCACTAAGGTTAAGTCACGATGTCTAACCCGGGCACAAAGCCGCTGTTGTTGTGGTTCGATCTGACACGCGATCATTCCACCGAAGCGCTGATGGCACAGTTCAGTCATGTCTGCGATTGCAAACTGGCGAAGGCCGTGGCGCATTCCGAACGCCAGCAGGCAGACATGATCTGCATGCATTTCGATCGCCCCGATACCCTCAACCTCAACCTGTTGCTGGAAGTGAAGCGCAACTCACCGTCAATCCCGGTCACCATGTTCACCGTGCAGCACTCCGAAGAGTTGGCCGTCTGGGCCATGCGTTCGCGGGTCTGGGAGTATCTGGTATTGCCGCTGACAAGCGGTGAGAAAAGTCGCTACATCGATGTCCTCAAGCAGCTTTGCGACATACGCCGCGCCAGCAAGGCCTCAGGCATGCGCAGCGCATCGATCACCTTCCCTCCCTGCCGGACAGCATTCGCCTGACCGGCGAACACCACAAGCACCAGGCGCTCAGCAAGGTCATGCCTTACATCGACCAGCACTTTCGCGAATGTGTCGATCAAAAGGACCTCGCGCAGCGCTGCGGCATGACCACGGCCCGCTTCAGCCGCCTGTTCAAGGAAGTCAACGGCGTTGGGTTTCTGGATTACATCCTGAGCAAGCGCATGAACCTGGCCATGGACCTGCTCGTCAACAGCCAGATGCCGATTACCAGCATCGGCTATGAGGCCGGCTTCAAGGACCCGTCCTACTTCGCCCGCACCTTCAAGCAGGTCAGCAACTGCACGCCCAGCGAATACCGCCAGGCCCGCCAGCTCGAAGCGACGGCCAGCGAAAGCGAGCCCTTGAAAGGTTCGAATGCGCCACTACTGGATAACGTGTTACCGAGTGCGGCGTTTCACAAGAGCCGCTGAAGGATCACACGCCAGGCAGCAACCCGTCCCCTCGCAACAACGTCTCCAGGCAATGCTCCTGCACTCCATAGAACGCCTTGAGCTGCCCGATCTTCTCCAGCAACGCGCCGTTGTCCCCTGCCTGGCGCCGCTTCACCGCAAGAATCATCTTGTTCTTGTTGGTGTGCTCCAGCGAGATGAACTCGAACACCTTGGTCTCGTACCCGCAGGCTTCCAGGTACAGCGCGCGCAGGCTGTCGGTCAGCATTTCGGCCTGCTGGCCCAGGTGCAGGCCGTACTGCAGCATCGGCTGCAACAACCCCGGGCTGTGCAGTTGCGGGCGGATCTGCTTGTGGCAGCACGGCGAGCACATGATGATCGCGGCGTTGCAGCGGATGCCGGTGTGGATGGCGTAGTCGGTGGCGATATCGCAGGCATGCAGGGCGATCATCACCTCGATGGCCTCGGGCACCACGCTACGCACATCACCACACTGGAACTCCAGGCCCGGGTGCTCCAGGCGCAAGGCGGCGGCGTTGCACAAGTCGACCATGTCCTGGCGCAGCTCGACGCCGGTTACCTGCGCTTCGCGGCCCAGGCTGTTGCGCAGGTAGTCGTGCATGGCAAAGGTCAGGTAGCCCTTGCCAGAGCCGAAGTCGGCCACCCGCAGCGCCTGCTCCGCCGGCACCGGGGCGCTGGCCAGGGCGTGGTCGAAGACTTCGATGAACTTGTTGATCTGCTTCCACTTGCGCGACATGGACGGGATAAGCGCGCCTTGTGCGTCAGTCACGCCGAGGTCACGCAGGAATGGCCGCGACAGCTCCAGATAGCGCTTCTTTTCGCGGTCATGGCCGCTGCTGCTGGCAGCTTCGCGCGGTGCCTGTGCGCCGTGGCGCTGGAGCATGGGCTTGCCCTTCTTGCTGAAGGTCAACTGCACCTCACCGTCGGCGTCGAACAGGTGCGCGTTGCGGAAACTGTCCGGCAGCAACTCGGCGACCAGCGCCTGGGCCTGATCCAGCGCCAGGTTGCGGGTGATGTCGCGGGTCTGGTGGCGATAGACCAGCGACAGGCACGGCTGGCCCTTGACCTGCAGCGGCTTGGCAATGATCCGTTGCAAGGTCTGGTCGGCACCGACATGGCGCGCCAAAACCAGTTTGACCAGGTTATTGCCATGCAGGGCGGCGTTCAGCAGGTCGAGAAACTGGGTGCGCGCATCCGGCGCGGATGGGGCAGAAGAACTGGCGGACATGGAAAAACGGTGCCTCGGATAGCGGGGAGCGCATGGCGCAATGCGCGCATTCTACAGGGTGGCTAACTTCCTGTGGGAGATCGCCCAGTCGTTTGGGCTGCGCTGTCGCGTAGAGAACTGAATTCGCAAGCGGTACGCGTACCCTGTGGGAGCGGCTTTAGCCGCGAAGAATCCAACGCGGTGCATGGCACCGGCTGCGCCGGTGTTCGCGGCTAAAGCCGCTCCCACAGAGTCCCTGCTAATTCAATGAGTTATGTGCAGTTCTAAGGGCGCGTCAAGCCATCGGGGTTCGGCTCAATCGAGAATCACCAACCGGTTGGGCAACTCGTTACGTGCATGGGTAGGCGGCACATGTTCGCTGAGCAGTTCGCCGCACGCCTCGATGCACTCTACAAAACCCTGCAAGGTGCGGCCCTGGCGTACCTGTTCAGCAAAGCGAGCGACGATGGCCGCGCGGGCGGTGGCATCCAGATGGTGTTCGATACCACGGTCGACCAGGATCTCCACATGCCGCTCCGCCTCGCTGACGAAGATCAGTACGCCCGTGGCACCAGCAGTGCGCTGCAGGTTCTGTTCGCGAAACTGCTGACGGGCCAGGCGCGAGGCGCGCCAGCGGCGCAGGGCCCGGGGGATCAGCCAGCCGGCCAGGCGTGGGCTGCGCAGCAGCAGGCACAAGCCGACGAACAGCAGCACATTGGCCACCAGCAAGCCACGCACTCCGGGCCAACCCAGCAGCCAGTGCAACAGGGCCGGCACGGCCAGCGCCAGCACGGCGGCCCAGAACAACGGCCAGTAGGCGTAGTCATCGGCCCGGCGGGCCAGCACCGTCACCAGTTCGGCATCGGTGCGCCGTTCGGCACGGGCAATGGCTTCGGCGATCTGGCGCTGATGGTATTCGTCGAGGGGGGTCATGCCGTCGGTCTCTTGAGCGTTCTTATAGTTGTTGTCCCGGCATTCGGGGCTTCGTCCGCAGGCGACATATTCAGGCATAATCCGCCGCTGGAAGAAATGCCTGCAAATCGTACAACAATAGCCGCCTGAAAACTTCGGCCGCGCGCGTATCACCGTGGATACGGCAGAGGCCCCACAACGGAATTGATGATGAAACTGTCTTTGCTGGGCCTGGCCATGGGCCTTGCCAGTCAGGCGGCCCTCGCCGCCCCCTCCGCCCCGCCCCTGCAAGACAAGCAGGCGTTCATCGACCATCTGATCAGCCAGATGACCGAAGCCGAAAAGATCGGCCAGCTGCGCCTGATCAGCATCGGCCCGGAAATGCCCCGCGACAAGATTCGCGAGGAGATCGCCGCCGGCCGCATCGGTGGCACCTTCAACTCGCGTACCGCGCCCGAGAACCGGCCGATGCAGGACGCGGCCATGCGCAGCCGCCTGAAGATCCCGATGTTCTTCGCCTACGATACCGTCCACGGCGAACGCACCATTTTCCCGATCGGCCTGGGCATGGCCGCGACCTGGGACATGGACGCCGTCGCCAAGGTCGGCCGCACCGCCGCCATCGAAGCCGCGGCCGACGCCCTGGACATGACCTTCGCACCGATGGTCGACATTGCCCGCGACCCGCGCTGGGGCCGCACCAGTGAAGGCTTTGGCGAAGACACCTACCTGACCTCGAAAATCGGCCAGGTGATGGTCCGCTCGTTCCAGGGCAGCAGCCCGGCCAACCCCGACAGCATCATGGCCATCGTCAAGCACTTCGCCCTGTATGGCGCGGTGGAAGGCGGGCGCGACTACAACACGGTCGATATGAGCCTGCCGAAAATGTACAACGACTACCTGCCGCCCTACCGCGCCGCGCTTGACGCGGGTGCTGGCGGGGTGATGGTGGCGCTGAACTCGATCAACGGCGTGCCGGCCACCTCCAACACCTGGCTGATGAACGACCTGCTGCGCAAGGAGTGGGGCTTCAAGGGCGTGACCATCAGCGACCACGGCGCCATCCAGGAGCTGATCCGCCATGGCGTCGCCCGCGACGGCCGCGAAGCCGCCAAGCTGGCGATCAAGGCCGGCATCGACATGAGCATGAACGACACCCTGTACGGCGAAGAGCTGCCAGGCCTGCTGAAGTCTGGCGAAGTGACCCAGGGCGAGCTGGACCAGGCGGTGCGCGAAGTGCTGGGTGCCAAGTACGACATGGGCCTGTTCAAGGACCCGTACGTGCGCATCGGCAAGGCCGAAACCGACCTGAAGGACTACTACGGCAACGACCGCCTGCACCGCGACGCCGCGCGTGACGTGGCGCGCCGCAGCCTGGTGCTGCTGGAAAACCGCAACCAGACCCTGCCGCTGAAAAAGGCCGGCACCATCGCCCTGGTCGGCCCGCTGGCCGATGCCCCGATCGACATGATGGGTAGCTGGGCTGCCGACGGCAAACCAGTGCACTCGGTGACCGTGCGCGAAGGCCTGCGCCGCGCCGTGGAGGGCAAGGCCAAGCTGGTCTACGCCAAAGGTTCCAACGTCACCGGCGACAAGGCGATGTTCGATTACCTGAACTTCCTCAACTTCGATGCTCCGGAAATCGTCGACGACCCGCGCCCACCCGCGGTGCTGATCGACGAGGCGGTGAAGGCGGCGAAGCAGTCCGATGTGGTGGTGGCAGTGGTGGGTGAATCCCGCGGCATGTCCCACGAGTCGTCGAGCCGTACCACCCTGGAAATCCCCGCCAGCCAGCGGGAGCTGATCAAGGCCCTGAAGGCCACCGGCAAGCCGCTGGTGCTGGTGCTGATGAACGGCCGCCCACTGTCGATTGCCTGGGAACGCGAGCAGGCCGACGCCATTCTGGAAACCTGGTTCGCCGGTACCGAAGGCGGCAACGCGATTGCCGACGTGCTGTTCGGCGATTACAACCCGTCCGGCAAGCTGGCCATCACCTTCCCGCGTTCGGTCGGGCAGATCCCGATGTACTACAACCACACCCGTATTGGCCGGCCCTTCACGCCGGGCAAGCCGGGCAACTACACCTCGCAGTACTTCGAGGAGCCCAATGGCCCGCTGTACCCGTTCGGCTATGGCCTGAGCTACAGCAGCTTCGAGCTGTCGGGGCTGAAGCTGTCGAACAAGGACCTCAAGCGTGGCGACACGCTGGAAGCCAAGGTGACGGTGAAGAACACCGGCAAGGTGGCAGGCGAGACCGTGGTGCAGCTGTACCTGCAGGATGTATCTGCATCGATGAGCCGCCCGGTGAAGGAACTGAAGAACTTCCAGAAGCTGATGCTCAAGCCTGGCGAATCGCGCACGTTGAGCTTCCGCATCAGCGAAGAAGACCTGAAGTTCTACAATGGCCAACTGCAGCGGGTTGCCGAGCCAGGGGAATTCAATGTCCAGGTCGGGCTGGATTCCCAGGCGGTGCAGCAGCAGAGCTTTGAACTGCTGTAACTGACCGGTTTGCCTGTACCGGCCCCTTCGCGGGTAAACCCGCTCCCACAGGTACTCCGCAAGCAGATGGCCTGCGCGATACCTGTGGGAGCGGGTTTACCCGCGAAGAGGCCGGCCCTGATATCCCATTCATCCGGATCCGCCCCATGCCCTTTTCCGTTCGCGCCCTGCGTCTGGGGCTGATCACCCTGCTGATCGTGCTGGGCACCGCCCTCAGCGCCGGCTGGGCCATGCACCAGGCCAAGCGCCAGGCCATGGAAGCCGACGCCCAGCGTGCCAGCCAGCAGTTGGGCCTGTACGCCAATGCCCTGCACACGCTGATCGACCGCTACCGCGCCCTGCCCGCCGTGCTGGCACTGGACCCGGAGCTGATCGCCGCCCTGCGTGGCCCGGTCAGCGAACCGGTGCAGGACGCCCTGAACCGCAAGCTCGAACGCATCAATGGCGCCGCCAACTCCTCCACCCTCGAACTGCTCGACCGCACCGGCCTGGCCATCGCCGCCAGCAACTGGCGTTTGCCCAGCAGCTACGTGGGCTCCAACTACGGTTTCCGCCCCTACTTCAAGCAGACCCGCAGCCAAGGCAGTGGCCGCTTCTACGCCGTGGGCGTGACCAGTGGCGTGCCGGGCTACTTCCTCGCCAGCGCGGTGAACGACGAGCATGGCCGCTTCCTCGGCGCCATGGTGGTGAAGCTGGAGTTCCCCGAGCTGGAACGCGAGTGGCGCCAGGGCAGCGACATCCTGCTGGTCAGCGATGCCCGTGGCATCACCTTCATCGCCAACCAGGACGGCTGGCGCTACCGCGAACTGCAGCCACTCAGTGGTGCCGACCGTGCCGAACTGGCCGAAACCCGTCAGTACGACAAGCAACCGCTGGTGCCGCTGCAGCACCAGGTGCTGACCCGCTTTGCCGCCAACAGCACCCTCAGCCGCGTGCAAGGCCCGGAGGGCAGCGCCGAATACCTGTGGGAAAGCCTGCCACTGGAGGGTGAAAACTGGACCTTGCATCTGCTGCGCAAGCCGCAGGTGGCCGCCGACGGTCGCAATGCCGCCCTTGGCGCCGCCGCAGTGTGGCTGAGCCTGGTGTTCGCTGCGCTGTTCGTCAGCCAGCGCCTGCGCCTGGCCCGCTTGCGCCAGCGCAGCCGGGAGGAGCTCAAGCGCCAGGTCGAGGAGCGCACCCGTGAGCTGCGCACCGCCCAGGAGGGGCTGGTGCAATCGGCCAAGCTGGCGGCGCTGGGGCAGATGTCGGCAGCCATGGCCCATGAAATCAACCAGCCGCTGACCACCCAGCGCATGCAGCTGGAAACCCTGCGTCTGCTGCTCGACCATGGCCGACATGACGAAGCACGCCAGGCACTGGAGCCGCTGGAGCAGATGCTCACACGCATGGCCGCGCTCACCAGCCACCTGAAAACCTTCGCCCGCAACAGCCCGGTCGGCCTGCGCGAGCGCCTGGACCTGGCCACCGTGGTCGACCAGGCCCTGCACCTGCTGGAAGCACGCATTCGCAGCGAAGAAGTGGAAGTAGCCCTGTACCTGGCGCGCCCGGCCTGGGTGCGCGGAGATGCCATTCGCCTGGAGCAGGTGTTGATCAACCTGCTGCGCAATGCCCTCGACGCCATGACCGACAAGCGCTACAAACGCCTGGAGATCCGCATCGAGCCCGACGGCGAGCTGTGGCGCCTGAGCGTGCTGGATTCGGGTGGCGGCATTGCCGAGGCCGACCTGGCCAAGGTCTTCGACCCGTTCTTCACCACCAAGCCGGTGGGCGAAGGGCTGGGGCTGGGCCTGGCCATTTCCTACGGTATCGTCCACGAGGCCGGTGGCCAGCTGCAGGCCGAAAACCTGCCTGGCGGCGCGCGCCTGAGCCTTACCCTGCCCCGTGACCTGGAGCCTGTATGTTGAATTCAGTGATCGTCGTCGATGATGAAGCCAGTATCCGCACCGCGGTCGAGCAATGGCTGAGCCTGTCCGGCTTCAGCGTGCAACTGTTCGCCCGCGCCGAAGAATGCCTGGCACACCTGCCACGGCACTTTCCCGGGGTAATCATCAGCGATGTACGCATGCCGGGCATGGATGGCCTGCAATTGCTCGAACGCCTGCAGACGGACGACCCCGACTTGCCGGTGATCCTGCTGACCGGCCACGGCGATGTGCCCATGGCAGTGGAAGCCATGCGCAGCGGGGCCTACGACTTCCTGGAAAAACCCTTTACCCCGCAGCACCTGCTGGGCAGCCTGCGCCGGGCCCTGGAAAAGCGCCAGCTGGTCCTGGAAAACCGCCGGCTGCACGAGCAGGCCGACCTAAAGTCACGCCTGGAAGGCACGCTGCTTGGCATGTCCCAAGGCCTGCAACAGCTGCGCCGGCAAGTGCTGGACCTGGCCTGCCTGCCGGTCAATGTGCTGATCCGCGGCGAAACCGGCAGTGGCAAGGAGCGCGTGGCGCGCTGCCTGCACGATTTTGGCCCGCGCGCCGGCAAGCCGTTCGTCGCCCTCAACTGTGCAGCCATCCCCGAGTCGCTGTTCGAGGCCGAGCTGTTCGGCCATGAAAGCGGCGCCTTCACCGGCGCCCAGGGCAAGCGCATCGGCAAGCTGGAGTACGCCAACGGCGGCACGGTGTTCCTCGACGAAATCGAAAGCATGCCACTGGCCCAACAGGCCAAGCTGCTGCGGGTGATCCAGGAACAGAAGCTGGAGCGCCTGGGGGCCAACCAGAGCATCAGCGTCGACCTGCGCATCATTGCCGCGACCAAGCCCGACCTGCTCGAAGAAGCCCGCGCCGGGCGCTTCCGCGAAGACCTTGCCTATCGCCTGAACGTGGCCGAGCTGCGCCTGGCGCCATTGCGTGAACGGCGTGAGGACATTCCACTGCTGTTCGAGCACTTTGCCCGTGCCGCCGGCGAAAAGCTTGGCCGCGCAGCCCCACCACTGTCGGGTGCGCAACTGGCGCAGCTGCTGTCACACGACTGGCCGGGCAACGTGCGTGAACTGGCTAACGCGGCGGAACGCCATGCATTGGGGCTGGGCTCACCGAACATCGAGGTGGCGCCTGCCGGGCAGTCGCTGAGCGAGCAGATGGAAGCGTTCGAGGCGCAATGCCTGCGCGCGGCGCTGCGCCAGCACGGGGGCGCGATCAATGCAGTGATGGAAATGTTGCAGCTGCCGCGGCGCACGCTGAACGAGAAGATGCAGCGGCATGGGTTGGTGCGCGAGGACTTCATTGGGCGGGAATGAGCGGAAATCCGCCTATCGCGCTCGGTCACTAAGCAAATAACCGCTCATTAGCTGGATTCTTTTGGGGCTGCGTTGCAGCCCTTCGCGGGCACGCCCGCTCCCACAGGGAAACGCGAAGAGTCAGACGTCACGCGGTCCCTGTGGGAGCGGGCGTGCCCGCGAAGGGGCGCGCAGCGCCCCCATTTGAAGCCCAACGCACCCATTTGGCACACCTTCTGCAATTGCCTTGGCAAGCTGCGCCACGGCGCGCTCCACAAAAACAACGAGAAGGTATCCCTGATGGATAATGCCACCTCCCTGCCAGCCGGGGCGGCCACCGCGCCTGCCACAGAAAAAACCACCGCCAGCCGCCTGAAGTCGATCTTCAGCGGGTCCATCGGCAACATGGTCGAATGGTACGACTGGTACGTCTACGCCGCATTCTCGCTGTACTTCGCCAAGGCCTTCTTCCCAGCCGGCGATTCCACCGCACAATTGCTCAATACCGCCGCGATCTTCGCCGTGGGCTTCCTCATGCGCCCGATCGGTGGCTGGCTGATGGGCCTGTACGCCGACCGCAAAGGCCGCAAGGCCGCATTGATGGCCTCGGTGCTGCTGATGTGCGCCGGCTCGCTGGTCATCGCCCTGACCCCGGGCTACGAAACCATCGGCGTCGCCGCCCCCATCCTGCTGGTCATTGCACGCCTGATGCAGGGCCTGTCGGTGGGTGGTGAATACGGCACCTCGGCCACCTACCTCAGCGAGATGGCCAGCAAGGACCGCCGTGGCTTCTTCTCCAGCTTCCAGTACGTCACCCTGATCTCCGGCCAGCTCATCGCCCTGGCGGTACTGATCGTCCTGCAACAGACCCTGACCACCGAGCAGCTGTATGCCTGGGGCTGGCGCGTACCGTTCGTGATCGGTGCGCTGTGCGCCGTGGTGGCCCTGTACCTGCGTCGCGGCATGGAAGAAACCGCCTCCTTCACCAAGAAGGAAAAGGCCAAGGAAAGCCTGATGCGCACCCTGCTGCGCCACCCCAAGGAGCTGATGACCGTGGTCGGCCTGACCATGGGCGGCACCCTGGCCTTCTACACCTACACCACCTACATGCAGAAGTACCTGGTCAACACCGTGGGCATGAGCATCAGCGACTCGACCACCATCTCGGCCGCGACGCTGTTCCTGTTCATGTGCCTGCAGCCGGTGATCGGCGGCCTGTCCGACAAGATCGGTCGACGCCCGATCCTGATCGCCTTCGGTGTACTCGGCACCCTGTTCACCGTACCGATCCTCAGCACCCTGCACACCATCCAGACCTGGTGGGGCGCGTTCTTCCTGATCATGGCGGCGCTGATCATCGTCAGCGGCTACACCTCGATCAACGCCGTGGTCAAAGCCGAGCTGTTCCCAACCGAAATCCGCGCCCTGGGCGTGGGCCTGCCGTACGCCCTGACGGTGTCGATCTTCGGCGGCACCGCCGAGTACGTGGCCCTGTGGTTCAAGAGCGCCGGCATGGAGAGTGGCTTCTACTGGTACGTCACCGCCTGCATCGCCTGCTCGCTGCTGGTTTACGCGACCATGAAGGACACCAAGCAGCACTCGCGGATTACCACTGAGTGATGCTGGCCTGGCAGTACTGAAAAGGGGCGCTCCAGTGCATGGGGCGCCCTTTTTTTGTGATACGCGGCAGCCTGTGAGCCGATTGACGGGCCTTATTCGGCTCACAGGATGAGCCGAATAGCGCTATTATTCGGCTCACAAGGTGAGCCGAATAGCCGGCTCATTCGGCTCATGGGACGGATCATGAATAGCCCCTTATGGATCTGGCAGCAACCTGCCTGGCCACGCTTCACCTGGCAAAACGAAGCCATCGCCCCAATGCTACGCAATTGCATCGACATGCAAGGACGCCTGCTGGGCAAGATCGGCAGCGTCGATGCACTCAGCGAGTGCCAGAACATCCTCGATACGCTGCTGCAAAACATCGTCACCTCTTCGGCAATCGAAGGTGAGCAGTTGAACGTGGGTTCTGTCCGCTCTTCCCTCGCTCGCCGGCTGGGCATCGAGGAGCATGGACCTACCAATGCCCGCAGTGAAGGGCTGGCGGAGCTGATGCTGGATGCAACGCAAGGGTATGACCGACCGCTGACCCTGCAGCGCCTGTCCACCTGGCACCAGTGGCTGTTCCCACTGGCACAAGGCGCCTTGAGCAAAGCGATACTGGTCGGCCAGTTGCGTGATGAAATGCCCATGCAGGTGATCTCCGGCCGGCTAGACAAGCCTACCGTGCATTTCGAAGCACCACCGCGCGATGGCCTGGAAGCCCGACTCAACGAGTTTCTCGACTGGTTTGCCAACAGTCGCGATTCCACCAGCCTGGACCCACTGCTACGTGCCGGCATCGCCCACTTCTGGTTCGTCACCCTGCATCCGTTCGACGATGGCAATGGCCGTCTGACTCGGGCAATCACCGACCTGGCGCTGGCGCAAGGTGAGCGACAGGCCATTCGTTTCTATGCCATGTCTGCCAGCATCCTCGAAGACAGGGCCGGCTATTACCAAGTGCTGGAGAACAGCCAGAAAGGCGACCTGGATATCACCCGCTGGCTATCCTGGTTTCTTTCTACCCTGCTGCGCAGCCTGGAACAGGCCCTGGCCAATATCGACCGGATACTGGCCAAGGCCAGGTTCTGGCAAGCACATCGCTCAGATGGTTTGCTGCCCGAACAGGTAAAGGTGCTCAACAGGTTGCTCGATGGCGGCCCCCGAGGATTCGAGGAAGGCATCAACGCAGCGCAATACCAGGCGGTGGCGAAGGTATCAAAGGCCACTGCGACCCGCCACCTGTCCGATCTGCTCGACAAGGCCTGCCTGGTTCGCCTGCCTGGCGGGGGCCGCAGTACCCGCTACCGCATCAACACTCAGGACATCTCCAACGCCTGACGCGGCTCACGGCGCTGGTACCAGGTGGCCATCAGCACCAGTACCAGCAACACCCCGCCCAGCACCGCCGAAGAGCCGACCGTGCCGAAGTCCAGGCCGCCCTTCTCGTGGGGCTTGGTAAGGAAGTCGCCCAAGGTGGCGCCGAACGGGCGGGTAAGCACGAACGCAACCCAGAACAACACCACGCCAGGAATGCGTGTCCAGCAGCGGGCCACGACTACCAAGGCGATGGCACTGCCGATCAACAGTGCGCCACCGGCAAAACCGAGCCCCGAGTCATCGGCCAGGTAATCGCCCAGCGCCGTGCCGAGGGTGTTGGAAAACAGGATCGCCACCCAGTAGAACAATTCGCCCGTGCGGTTCTTTATGCGGGTGACATCCAGCGGGTTGCCGCTCAGGCGCCATACCAGGAAGGTCAGCAGCAGGATGCCGATGAGGATGGCCGAACCCGCGGCGTAGCCCAGGCCCAGGGTGCGGTCCATGAAGTCGGACATGGTGGTGCCGGCGGTGCTGGTGGAGAGGATCACCAGCCAGTACAGCATCGGATGGTAGCGGCGCGAGTACAGCTGGCCGAGCAAGGTCAGCAGGAACACGCTGATCAGCAGCAGCGAGCTGAGGGCATAGCCGATGTCCAGGGTCATCGACAGCAAATCACCCGCCGTTTCGCCAAGGGTGGTAGCGCAGATCTTCATGACCCAGAAGGCCAAGGTGATTTGCGGAAGTTTGTTCATTGTTGTGCCGCTCCGGTTTGAGGTGCGGCGATGGTGCTGAGCAGCATTTGAAAAATCGGTTGGTGATGTATGAAAAATGCGTTGAGCAGCCTTCAATGACAGATTTTTCATCCTTAACGCCCCATTAATTCCACCCCCTCAAGCTGCAATGGCTGGCAGAACGTCGGCGCATCCGCGGACACATCCTGAGCCAGAACCGCTGCCAGAGCCCAAGATGCGCGCCAATATATATCTAATTATTCGATTTTTAAGCGCTATTATTTGCGCTTTTTAATCAAGTTAATCGGCGTAGGATTAAACCCATAGAAACAAAACAACCTCAAGAACCCCTGGAGCAACGACCATGAAAAACAAACTGATCCTCACCCTGGCCCTCTCGGTTTTCGCTGCTGGCGCCTTCGCCGAAGATGGCTTCAACCGCACCAACGCCCACACCTTCGCAGCGACCCAGAGCCAATCCGCTGCCTACGCTGAAGATGGCTTCGACCGCACTGGCGGCCAGCGTTTCGCCGAAGACGGCTTCGACCGCACCGGTGGCCAGCGTTTCGCCGAAGACGGCTTCGACCGCACCGGTGGCCAGCGCTTCGCCGAAGACGGCTTCGACCGCACCGGTGGCCAGCGCTTCGCTGAAGACGGCTTCGACCGCACTGGTGGCCAACGTTTCGCCGAAGATGGCTTCGATCGCACCAACGCCCACCGCATCAGCTGATCCCTGATGCGAGCACCCAGCCCGGCTTCGGCCGGGCTTGATCATTTGCAGGCGGGCACAGGCTTGGCACACTAGGCGTCTTGTCCACCAGGAGGTAGGGCCAGCAAGCCCAGCACAGATGTATTACTACGAACCCGCAAAAGGCCACGGCCTGCCCCACGACCCGTTCAACGCCATCGTCGGCCCCCGCCCTATCGGCTGGATCTCCTCACAGGACCGCGAAGGCCGCCTGAACCTGGCACCCTACAGCTTCTTCAACGCCTTCAACTACATTCCGCCAATCATCGGTTTCTGCAGCGTCGGGCGCAAAGACAGCCTGAACAACATCGAGCAGACCGGCGAATTCGTCTGGAACCTGGCAACCCGCCCGTTGGCCGAGCAGATGAACCAGAGCTGCGCACCGGTTGCCGCCGAGATAAACGAATTCGAACTGAGCGGCCTCACCGCCAAGCCGTCGAGCATCGTCAACGTGCCGCGTGTCGGCGAAACCCCGGTGGCCTTCGAGTGCAAGGTCAGCCAGATTGTCCAGCTCAAGCGGGCCGACCAGGAACTGGTGCCCAGCTGGCTGATCCTGGGTGAAGTGGTGGCGGTGCACATTGCCGAGCACCTGTTGAAGAACGGTATCTACGATACCGCTGCTGCCGAGCCGATCCTGCGTGGCGGTGGCCCGGCAGACTATTTCGAGCTGGGCAACCTGTTCAAGATGGCCCGCCCGCCGGCCTGATCACCAGATCAGCTCACCCTCTTCGCTGACGCCCTGCAGGCGTTGCAGCTCGGCCGTGGCCGCTTCATCGGCGGCCACGGCGCCCTTGAACACCTGGCCGTCGAGAATCTTGTGAAAGCGCGGCGCGCCGCCCATGCCCAGGGCCTTGACCGCGATGGCCGCGTTGTAGCCGCCACCTTCCACCGGGACCATCGCCGAAACCGCTTCGAAATGCGGGAATTCTCTACGTGCCATGTTGCTATCTACCTGGTTGATCAAGGGCAGCATCTTACCCTATTCACCTGTACCGGCCCTATCGCCGGCAAGCCAGCTCCCACAGGTACTGCACCGCCCTCAAGACCTGTGATGCCCCTGTGGGAGCTGGCTTGCCGGCGATGAGGCCAGAACAGGCAATACCTCAATCAAAGGTATGCAGATCCAGGCTGCTGACCACCTGTTCTTGCACCAACTCACCAAACGCTTCCAGCGTCGGCGAAGCAAAGTAGCCAGTCATCGCCTGCTGGTCTTGCCAGCTGCCACTGAGCAACCATAAATCGGCATCAGCCTGCGAACGCTGCACCGTGAAACTCAGGCAGCCCGGTGCCCGCAACGAGGGCTCGAGCAGGTCACGCAGGCGCGCGCCCAGCTCCGCCGAGCGCCCGCTGCTGGCACGGATGAAAGCAAGGTGGGTGACCGGTTGTGTCGGGGTCATTGCACAATCTCCTTGAAGCAGGCGGACGGAAAAGCCAGGCTGCCAAGGTTAGGGCCTCACCCGCGCGACGCGTTAGGCCATTACTGCTCGCCGATTGCCTGATCCTGCAGCGCGGCAGGATCAGGCAATCGGCGTGCAGCTTTTGACTAGCGCCCGCCATTGCCCAAACCTATGCTGCGTCGGTCAGCAGAGGAAAGCCATCATGACCACCGCCACGTCCATCGACCCTAGCCTGGAACTGCAACGCCAGGAGCTGGCCGAGCTGATCCGCCGCCACGCCGGGGAGCCCCACGGCCCGGCATCGGCCATCGATGACCTGTACCTGGTGCGCTACACCGAAAACGTGCGCTCGGTACCGACCCTGGCGCAACCCGCGCTGTGCATCCTCGCCCAGGGCAGCAAAAGCCTGTTCCTGGGTGACGAGCAGTACGCCTACGACCCGCTGCACTACATGGTGGTCTCGGTAACCTTGCCGCTTAGCGGCGTAAAGCTCGACGCCAGCCCCGAGCACCCGAGCCTTGGCCTGCGCATGGACCTGGACCCGGCCGAAATCAGCCAGCTGATCGCCGAAAGCGGGCCGATGCTGGTGCCCAACCGGCCTTCCGGTCGTGGCTTGTATGTGGAAAGAACCGATGCCGCGTTGCTCGACGCCTTGCTGCGGCTGATACGCCTGCTGGACACCCCTCGCGACATCGCGATGCTCGCGCCGCTGTTCCGTCGGGAGATCCTGTACCGCCTGCTGCGCGGGCCGCAGGGCTATCGGTTGTACGAAATCGCCTTGGCCAACAGCCAGACCCACCGGGTTTGCCAGGCCATTACCTGGCTCAACCAGAACTACCAACTGCCTTTGCGCATCGAGGACCTGGCGCGGGAGGTCAACCTCAGCACCTCGACCTTGCACCACCGGTTCAAGGCCGTGACGTCGATGAGCCCGTTGCAGTATCAGAAGCAACTGCGCCTGCAGGAGGCGCGGCGCTTGATGCTGAATGACGGGCTCGAGGCGGCGGTGGCGGCCTACCGGGTGGGGTATGAAAGCCCGTCACAGTTCAGCCGTGAATACAGCCGGCTGTATGGCGCGCCGCCGATTCGTGATGTGGCGAGGTTGCGGGCGACTGCTGGCTGAGTTTGGCTTTGCCTGTGCCGGCCCTTTCGCGGGTAAACCCGCTCCCACAGGTTTTGCACAGATTCTGAAAACTGTGCAGTACCTGTGGGAGCGGGTTCACCCGCGAAAGGGCCGGTACAGACAATAGCTTCACTTCAACCCAACACAGCCCCCTGCCACTGATTCTGGTCAACCTGGATCAAGGTCGGCCCCTTGCGCTCCACTGCCTGCCCCAACGCCACCTGCAGCTGAGCCACTTCTGCCACCTGCTCCGCCGCCGCGCCCAAGGCCCGCGCCACACCGATGAAGTCTGGCGTATGGATATCCACCCCGACTGGCTCGATCGCCCGGTTGACCATGTACTTCTTGATTTCCTCGTACCCCTGGTTATTCCACAGCAGCACGATCAGCGGCACCTGCGCTTCCACCGCGCTTGCCAGCTCCGGCAAGGTGAACTGCAAACCGCCATCACCAATCAGGCACACCGCAGGCGCACGCTCACCGACCTGCTCCGCGCTGCCCAGCCAGGCGCCCATGGCCGCCGGCAATGCATAACCCAAGGTGCCGTAGCCGGTCGAGGCATTGAACCAACGGCGTGGCTGGTCCATGTCCAGGGTCAGGTTGCCGGTGTACACCGGTTGGGTCGAATCGCCCACCAGAATGGCATTGGGCAGGCGCTCGAGAATTGCGTTCAGCAAGCGCGTCTGGCTCAGGGTCGGCTGGTCCCAACCTGCCGCCAGTGCCTGGCGCAGCTTGGCCACCCGGGCCGCGCCCCACGTGCTTTCACGCACGGGTTGCGGCAGCGCCTGCAAGGCACCGAGCAGCGCCTCGGCGGCCAGTTCGGCATCGGCCACCAGCGACAGCGCCGGCAGGTAATTGCGCACGGTCTGGTCCGGGTCGATGTCGATGCGCAACAGGCTGCCCGGGATCTCGAATCCACCTTTGAAGGTGACGTCATAGTCGGTTTCGGCCAGTTCGGTGCCGATCGCCAGCACCACATCGGCCTCGGCCACCAGCGCCCGGGTGGCTGGCAGTGACTGGGTCGAGCCAATCTGCAGCGGGTGGCTGGCCGGCAGCAGCCCCTTGGCATTGATGGTCAGCGCCACCGGCGCCTGCAGGTGTTCGGCCAGGCGCGCCAGCGCAGCGCCCGCGGCCAATGCGCCGCCCCCGGCCAGGATCAATGGCCGCCGTGCATTGGCCAGGCGCTCGGCCATCTGCGCCACTGCCTGCGGCGCTGCCCCCGCCCGGCTGCTGCGCACCACGCGCCCCGGCAGCAGGTGATCGGCCGGTTCGACCAGCACGTCGAGCGGGATCTCGATATGCACCGGGCGCGGGCGGGCGCCTTCGAACACGGCGAATGCCCGGGCCAGCACCTGCGGCAGGTCATCGGCACTCATCAGGGTGTGGGAAAACGCCGCCACACCCGACACCAGCGCTGCCTGGTTGGGCAACTCGTGCAGCTTGCCGCGGCCACCGCCCAGCTGGTCGCGGGCCTGCACGCTGGAAATCACCAGCATCGGGATCGAGTCGGCATAGGCCTGGCCCATGGCGGTGGTGATGTTGGTCATGCCCGGGCCGGTGATGATGAAGCACACCCCGGGCTTGCCGCGGGTCCGCGCATAGCCGTCGGCCATGAACCCGGCCCCCTGCTCGTGGCGCGGGGTGACATGGCGGATGGACGAGCCCGCCAGGCCGCGGTAGAGCTCCACGGTATGTACACCAGGAATGCCGAAGACATGGTCAACGCCATAGCCTTCAAGGAGTTTTACCAGTACTTCGCCGCAGGTTGCCATCGGGTTTCACCATGAATCTTGGTTGGGTTATGCCCTTATTGGACCCAGCCACGGCTATCGCCACAATGCAAAAAAACACATACTAGCCATGTCCTGTAATCATGGCTCAGCACAATGAAACGCCTCCCGCCCCTGCCCGCCCTGCATACCTTCCTGGTCACCGCCCAGCACTGCAATTTCACCCGTGCCGGGCAGCAGTTGCATATCACCCAGGGCGCCGTCAGCCGACAGATCGCGGCCCTCGAAGAGCATCTGGGTTATGCCTTGTTCCAGCGCCAGGCCCGTGGGCTGAGCCTGACCCGTGAAGGCCAGGACTGGCTGCCAAGGGTGCAGCAGGTGTTCGCGCTGATCGAACAAGGGGTGCGCGAGGTGGGTGGGCGCAGCACTACCTTGCAGCTCAAGGCACCGACCTGCGTGATGCGCTGGCTGCTGCCACGCCTGATGGAATGGCAGGCGCTACGCCCGGATGTGCCTGTAGAGCTGACCACTACGGTGCAACATGGAGTGGACTTTCGCCGCGAGGGTTTCGATGCGGCGGTGGTGTATGGCGATGCGCCGAACCATGGGCTGCGCGTGCGCAAGCTGTTCGATGAGCAGCTGACGCCGGTGTGCGCGCCGTCATTGCGCCAAGGGCCGGTACCGTTGCAGCAGGTCGAAGACCTGGCGCTACACATGCTGCTGCACCCGTCGCGGGATGAGCATGACTGGCGGTTGTGGCTGCAGGCAGCCGGGGTGACGCTGGGCACTCAAGGGCCGAAGCAGCATTTCGAGACGCTGGACATGGCGATGGCCATGGCCTCGCAGGGCACCGGCGTGGCCATCGGCGACTGGTCGCTGATCGGCGATGACTTGCGCGGGGGGCGGTTGTGCATGCCGTTTGCGCTGAAAGTGATGACCGGCAAGGGGTATTACCTGGTGAGCCAGGCCAAGAGCTTGCCGCCGGGGCTGGTGGAGTTGTTGGATTGGCTGGAGGGACAGGCCAGCTTCTAAGGCCCGTTTTCCCTATTCGCCGATGTGCACAAGCCCTTGTAGGAGCGGCCTTGTGTCGCGAAAGGGCTGCGCAGCAGCCCCGGCGATATTGCACTGTGGCGGATATCCTGGGGTCGCTGCGCGACCCTTTCGCGACACAAGGCCGCTCCTACAGGCGAACTGCCTGCACCAGATACATTCATGCCAACGAAGCAGGCGACTCAATAGCCGACAGTGAACCGCTGCCGCGAGTGCTGCGGCTTTTCCAGTTCGTCGAGCATGGCAATCGCGTAATCGGCAAAGGTGATCCAGCTCTTGCCATCCGCGCCGATCAACAGATGATCCTTGCCCAGCTTGTAATGACCGCTGCGATCACCTTCAACGAACTCCCCCGACGGCGACAGGAAGGCCCAGTCCAGGTTCAGCTCCCGTTGCAACGCTTCCAGAAAACGCACTCCGGCAGTGGCCTCGGCCTTGTATGCCTCGGGGAAGTCCGGGCTGTCGATCACCCGATGCCCCGACGGCAGCAACAGGCTACCGGCCCCACCTACCACCAGCAGGCGCCTGACCCCGGCCCGCTTGACCGGCTCGATGATGGCGTGTGGCTCGATGGTCGAGAAATGCGCCGCACTCAGCACCGCATCCACACCCGCGATCGCCGCTTGCAGGGCCGCGCTGTCCTTGGCATCCAGCGCCTTGACCGTCACCCCGTCCCGCCCCTGCAACCGCGACGGGTCGCGGGCGATGGCCAGCACACTGTGGCCACGGCGCCGGGCCTCTTCCAGCAACTGGCTGCCAGCGCGGCCAGTGGCACCGATGATTGCAATCTTGCTCATGGGATACTCTCCATCAGTTGAACGGAATTACCACTTCATCTCGCCCTTGGCGACCTTGGCCCCCAGCTCCAGCGAGCTTTCATCGGCCAACCCTGGGTAACGTCGCTTCATCGCCGCGATCAACGCACCGGCGTCTTTCGCCTTGGCGGTCTCGGCATCGAAATCACGAATGTAGTTCGCCGTGAAACGCACGGCCTGCAGCGATCGGCTGCTGTCTTCCAGGTAATGCCCGGGGATGACCGTGCGCGGCGCCAGCGCTTCGATGTGCGCCAGGGTGCCGAGCCAGTCGGCGTGGGACTTGGCCGTTTGCGTGTCGGCCATCCATACATGAATGTTCTCCGACACCACCACGCCACCGACCACCGCCTTGATCGACGGGATCCACACAAAACTGCGGTCAGGTTGCGGGCCGTCGAGGCCGACCACTTCGAGGGCCTGCCCTTCCAGCGTCAGGCGGTTGCCTTCGAGCACCTGCGGCAGCACCAGCCGCGCCGGCTTGTCCGCGCCCATCTGCGGGCCCCAGTAGGCCAGCTTGGCATCCATGGTCTGGCGGATATGGGCAACCGTGGCGGCCGATGCCAGCACCTTGGCCTCGGGAAAGGCCTGGGTCAGGGTATCCAGGCCGAAGTAGTAGTCCGGGTCGCCATGGCTGATGTAGATGCTGGTCAGCTGCTTGCCACCCGCCCGCAGGCGCCGCACCAGCTGCTCGGCCTGGGCCTTGCCGAACTGGGCATCGACGAGGATGGCGTCGTGCTCGCCGCTGACGATCACCGAACTGACCGGGAAGATAGCCTCATGCCCGGGGTTATATACCTCCAACCGCAAGGGGTCGGCAGCCAGCGCCGGGCCGGCCAGGGTCACACAGGCCAGCAGCAGGCCACGCAAGGGAGTGAAAAGAGACATCGCAAACGCCCGTCAGATGAACAATGCCCAACAGCTTAGTTGCCCAATCCGTGACAAAAAATGCGATGCTCGAACATAGTTTGTTTCTGAAACCGGGCAAATCATGGACCGTCTCAACGCCATGCGCGTATTCGTCACCGTCGTCGACCTGGGCAGCCAGTCGGCGGCGGCGGATCATCTGCAACTGTCCCGGCCGGTGGTGTCGCGCTACCTGGCAGAGCTGGAAGACTGGGTTGGCGCACGGCTGATGCAGCGCACCACACGCAAGCTCAGCCTCACCGCTGCCGGCCAGGAAACCCTGCCTCGCTGTCGGCAACTGCTGGAACTGGCCGGCGACCTGCAGGCCGCAGTGCAGCAGCCGGATGACGCGCCCAAGGGCGCATTGCGCATCAGCGTCAGCACCTCGTTCGGCCAGGCCCAGCTGGTGGATGCAGTGGCCGCCTACGTCCGGCGCTACCCCGGGGTGAAGGTGGAACTGCAGATGCTCGATCGCACGGTCAACCTGGTGGACGAGCGCATCGACCTGGCCATCCGCACCAGCAATGACCTGGACCCCAACCTGATCGCCCGGCGCCTAAGTGTGTGCCGCTCGGCAGTGTGTGCGGCACCGGCCTACCTGCGCGAGCACGGCACGCCGCAACGGGTCGAGGAGCTGAGCCGGCACAACTGCCTGACCCATGCCTACTTCGGCCACAGCCTGTGGCATTTCGAGGTGGCCGGCCAGCAAGTCGCCGTGCCGGTGGCGGGGAACATCAGTGCCAACGAGGCGATGACACTGCAGAAGGCGGCGCTGGCCGGCGCAGGTATCGCCATGCTGCCGACCTACCAGGCCGCGGAGGCCCTGCGCCGGGGTGAACTGGTGCGCCTGCTGCCCGAAGCCAGGCCACGCGAGCTGAACCTGAATGCGGTGTACACCTCACGCAAGCACATGCCGGCGACCTTGCGCAGCATGCTGGATTTTCTGGTGCAGCGGTTCAAGGACGAACCGGAGTGGGATCAGGACTTGTAAGGCCCATGTGGGAGCGGCCTTGCGTCGCGAAAGGACCGCGCAGCGGTCCCGGGATCTTGGCCACATCAAATATTGTCGGGGCTGCTACGCAGCCCTTTCGCGGCACAAGGCCGCTCCTACAGGGATGGCGCTGTCACTCCTCGACGCTCATGTATTCCTTGGCCCAGCGGATGTAGTCCTCGGGCTGGGTGTAGGTATGCGAGAGTTCGGTGGCGCTGAGGTTTTCCGACTTGTTCTGCTGGCCGCGCTGCAGCCGCAGGCAATCGTAGGTGGCCTTGATCGCGGCAAAGTAGGCGGCGTGACCATCGACCACGATGCGCACGCCCAGGCGTGCCAGGCGCTCGTCGTCGCGCAGGCTCGGGTTGCCGTAGGTCACCAGCATCAGCGGCACCGTCAGGTGCTCGGCAATCTGCTCGAGTTGCTCGAAGTCCTTCACCCCAACCATGCAGATACCGTCGGCTCCGGCCTTCTGGTAGCTCTGGGTACGCACGATGATTTCTTCGGTGGTGAGCACGCCAGCGTTGGTCCTGGCAATGATCGACAGCGACGAATCGACCCGCGCCTCCAGCGCCGCACGGATCTTGCCGACGCCCTCTTCAACCGGGATCAGGTCGGTGGACTTGCGCCCGAACTGGGCAGGCAGCAGGGTGTCCTCGATGGTCAGCGCAGCCACGCCGGCGCGCTCCAGTTCGATGACCGTGCGCATGACATTCAGCGCGTTGCCATAGCCGTGGTCGGCGTCAGCCAGCACCGGCAGTTGCGCCACGCGACCAATACGGGTGGCCTGCTCGACGAACTCGCTGAGGGTGATCAGGGCGAAGTCCGGTGCAGCCAGTACCTGCAACGAAGCGACCGAACCACCGAGGATGCCGACCTCGAAGCCCAGGTCTGCGGCAATGCGTGCCGACATCGGGTCGAACACCGATGCGGTGTGATAACAGGAACCTGAAGCGAGCAGCTCGCGGAAGGCAAAACGCAGATCTTGATGGGAAGCCTTGGGCATGATCACTCCGCAAAATAAGTTGAAATTCGAACGGTAACTACCGACCCCTGTAATCGGGTCTACCTGGCCTGTTCCAACCGTCGCCATCTGGGCGGTCATGCTCGACATGCAGGCAGAGGAATAAAAGGTGTGGGAGACAGCGGCGCGAAAACCTGCGGCATAATGTTGCACCAAGCTGGTGCAAGCCCCCGGTTTTCAGCCTCTGTGGCATACCAACGATATCACGCAGCCATGCAGCACTGGATGAATGCGCCAATGCCGATCTTGCATAGGGGATGCAGATAGTACATAGGAAGCTACCTAACTCAGGTTACAATTTCGGGGCCCCTTCGCGGGCATGCCCGCTCCCACAGGTACACCACAGCCTTCAAGCCCTGAGTTGTACCTGTGGGAGCGGGCGTGCCCGCGAAGAGTCTCAACCGATAAACAAGGTATCCCCGTGACCGCCGCCCTGCCCCCCACCACCCTGCGCAACGTGCTCACCGCCCTGATGCTGGCGATCTTCCTCGGCGCCCTGGACCAGACCATCGTTGCCGTCTCGCTGCCAGCGATCTCGGCGCAGTTCAACGATGTCGGCCTGCTGGCCTGGGTCATCTCCGGCTACATGGTGGCGATGACCGTGGCCGTGCCGATCTACGGCAAGCTGGGCGACCTGTACGGGCGGCGCAGGATGATCCTCACCGGCATCAGCCTGTTCACCCTGGCCTCGATCGCCTGCGCCCTGGCCCAGGACATGCAGCAGCTGGTGCTGGCCCGGGTACTGCAGGGCATTGGCGCCGGTGGCATGGTCTCGGTGAGCCAGGCGATCATCGGCGACTTCGTGCCCCCGCGAGAGCGCGGCCGCTACCAGGGCTATTTCAGCAGCATGTACGCGGTGGCCAGCGTCGCCGGGCCGGTGCTGGGCGGCTGGCTGACCGAATACCTGTCATGGCGCTGGGTGTTCTGGATCAACCTGCCGCTGGGGCTGGTTGCACTGTGGGCGATCCGCCGCGCCCTCGGCGGCATGCCGGCGCAGCGCCGCGAGGCGCAGGTGGACTACCTTGGCGCCGTGCTGCTGATTCTCGGCCTGGGTAGCCTGTTGCTGGGCATTACCCTGGTCGGCCAGGGCCACGCCTGGGCCGACCCGGCCGTGCTGGCCCTGTTCGCCTGCGCCGCGCTGGGCCTGGTGCTGTTCATCGCCCATGAGCGCCGCTGCCCGGAGCCACTGCTGCCACTCGGCCTGTTCGGCAACCGCGTGGCGGTGCTGTGCTGGGGCGTGATCTTCTTCGCCAGTTTCCAGTCGATCTCCCTGACCATGCTCATGCCGTTGCGCTACCAGGGCATCACCGGCGCCGGTGCCGACAGCGCTGCCCTACACCTCCTGCCGCTGGTGATGGGGCTGCCCATGGGTGCCTTTACCGGCGGGCGCATGACCAGCCTGACCGGGCGCTACAAGCCGCAGATCCTGGCCGGCGCACTGCTGATGCCGCTGGCCATTTTCGCCATGGCGCTGACTCCGCCGCAGTCGGCCTTGCTCAGTGCACTGTTCATGCTGCTGACCGGCATCGCGTGCGGGCTGCAGTTCCCGACCTCGCTGGTAGGCACGCAAAGCGCGGTGGACAGCAAGGATATCGGCGTGGCCACCAGCACCACCAACCTGTTCCGCTCGCTGGGCGGGGCCATGGGGGTGGCGTGCATGTCCAGCCTGCTGCTGGCGCTGCTGCACCAGGGCGGGTTCGAGTCGCTGGGTAATCCCTTGCTGGGGAGCCTGAAGGCCGGAGAAGTGGACCTGGTGACACAGGGGCGGTTGCTCGAGACGTTCCGGCAACTGTTGATGGGGAGTGCCGGGGTAGCCGTGCTGGGAATGTTTGCAGCGTTTGCATTGCCCGACCGGCAACTGCGCGGACGCTAGAAGCTACGCGATCTCTGTGGGAGCGGCCTTGTGTCGCGAAAGGGCCGCGAAGCGGCCCCAGGATTTCAGCAGTGATGCACAAATTGCCGGGGCTGCTGCGCAGCCCTATCGCGACACAAGGCCGCTCCCACAGGATCTGTGATTTGTTCAAGGTCACCCGAAAGCATTAATCCCCCCTTAACACAAAGGGGTAACACTCCCTCACAATCCTTAACAAAGTGTCATTTGCGCAGAGCCGGGCTCAAGCGCAGCATATCCAGCCCGGTGTCGACCCATTTTTCGACATCCTTCAACAGATCGACACTGTCAGGCAGCAACAGCCAGCGCCCGATCAGGCCATCGACATAGGCAAACATGGCCACCGCCGCGCGCTCGACATCCAGCTCGCCTGGCAACTGGCCCCGGCGCACGGCATTGGCCAACGCCAGGGTGATGCCCTTGTGGCAATCCAGCACCGCACCCTGGCGCTGCTGGCGAATTTCACACATGTCATCGGTGAACTCGCACTTGTGATGCAGGATTTCATTGATACGCCGGGTTCGGGCATCGAGCACCAGCTCGTTGAACACTTGCAGCAACAGCTTGCGCATGCAGCCAAGCGGGTCCACTTCGTCCTCGCTTTCGCTCGCCCGCGCCAGGTGGTCATGGGTTTCATGCAGGCTGTCGAGCAGCGCCTGCACCAACTCGGCCTTGTTGTTGAAGTGCCAGTAAATCGCCCCCCCGCGTCACACCCGCCAGTTCGGCGATGTCGGCCAGGGTGGTTCGCGCAACCCCGCGCTTGTAGAAGGCCTTTTCCGCCGCCTCGATGATCTGGGCGCGGGTTTCCTGGGCTTCTTCTTTGGTTCGACGGACCATGGCAGTACAAACCTCATCTGCCCCGAACGCGCGGCGCGTGCGGGGAACACTCCGGGGGCACCTCTGCAGGGTGCCTCGCGGAGGAGCTAATCAAGGGCTGTGGCAGTACCCAAGTACAACCCAGCGGTATTTACAAACAACCATGAATGTAAGTATATTCCTTAGCAAGCTATTTATCCACCGGATAGCAATTTTTCCAGATCAAGACTCTTCCATTACTCTTGAGCGTCTCCCAGCTCCAGCGACCCGAGGATCCTCATGCAATTCAAGCCAGCCGTTACCGCTCTGGTTTCCGCCGTCGCCCTGGCAACCCTGCTCAGTGGCTGTAAGAAAGAAGAAGCAGCGCCAGCGGCGCAGGCTCCTCAGGTCGGCGTCGTGACCATCCAGCCCCAAGCCTTCACCCTGACCTCGGAATTGCCGGGGCGTACCAGTGCCTACCGCGTCGCCGAAGTGCGCCCGCAGGTCAACGGCATCATCCTCAAGCGCCTGTTCAAGGAAGGCAGTGAGGTCAAGGAAGGCCAGCAGCTGTACCAGATCGACCCTGCCGTGTACGAAGCCACCCTGGCCAATGCCCAGGCCAACCTGCAGGCCACCCGCTCGCTGGCCGAGCGCTACAAGCAGCTGATCGACGAACAGGCTGTCTCCAAGCAGGAATACGACGACGCCAATGCCAAACGATTGCAGGCCGAGGCTTCGCTCAAAAGCGCGCAGATCGACCTGCGCTACACCAAGGTCCTGGCACCGATCAGCGGCCGTATCGGCCGTTCTTCGTTCACCGAAGGTGCACTGGTGAGCAATGGCCAGGCCAACGCCATGGCCACCATCCAGCAACTCGACCCGATCTACGTCGACGTCACCCAGTCCACCGCCGAGCTGCTCAAGCTGCGCCGTGACCTGGAAAGCGGCCAGCTGCAAAAGGCCGGCGACAACGCCGCCTCGGTGCAGTTGGTGCTGGAAGACGGCAGCCTGTTCAAGCAGGAAGGCCGCCTGGAGTTCTCCGAAGTCGCGGTCGACGAGACCACCGGCTCGGTCACCCTGCGCGCCCTGTTCCCCAACCCCGATCACACCCTGCTGCCAGGCATGTTCGTGCATGCGCGGCTCAAGGCCGGGGTCAACGCCAACGCCATCCTGGCCCCGCAACAGGGCGTGACCCGCGACCTGAAAGGCGCGCCGACCGCGCTGGTGGTCAACCAGGAGAACAAGGTCGAACTGCGCCAGCTCAAGGCCAACCGTACCCTGGGCAGCGACTGGCTGATCGAGGAAGGCCTGAACCCGGGCGACCGCCTGATCACCGAAGGGCTGCAGTACGTGCGCCCGGGCGTCGAGGTCAAGGTCAGCGAAGCCACCAACGTCAAGAAGCCGGCCAGCCCTGTTCAGGCCAACGCGGCGAAAGCAGACGCCAAAGCGGAGTAAACCATGTCGAAGTTCTTTATCGATCGCCCGATCTTCGCCTGGGTGATCGCCTTGGTGATCATGCTGGTCGGCGCCTTGTCGATCCTGAAGCTGCCGATCAACCAGTACCCCAGCATCGCGCCGCCGGCCATCGCCATCGCCGTGACCTACCCGGGCGCCTCGGCGCAAACCGTGCAGGACACCGTGGTACAGGTGATCGAGCAGCAGCTCAACGGTATCGACAACCTGCGTTATGTGTCGTCGGAAAGTAACTCCGACGGCAGCATGACCATTACCGCCACCTTCGAGCAGGGCACCAACCCAGACACCGCGCAGGTGCAGGTGCAGAACAAGCTGAACCTGGCCACCCCGCTGCTGCCGCAGGAAGTGCAGCAGCAAGGTATCCGCGTCACCAAGGCAGTGAAGAACTTCCTGCTGGTGATCGGCCTGGTGTCCGAAGACGGCAGCATGACCAAGGACGACCTGGCCAACTACATCGTCTCCAACATGCAGGACCCGATCTCGCGTACCGCGGGTGTGGGTGACTTCCAGGTGTTCGGTGCGCAATACGCCATGCGTATCTGGCTCGATCCGGCCAAGCTGAACAAGTTCCAGCTGACCCCGGTCGACGTCAAGACCGCCGTGGCCGCGCAGAACGTGCAGGTGTCCTCCGGCCAGCTCGGCGGCCTGCCGGCCATGCCGGGTACCCAGCTGAACGCCACCATCATCGGCAAGACCCGCCTGCAGACTGCCGAGCAGTTCGAGAAGATCCTGCTCAAGGTCAACAGCGACGGTTCGCAGGTGCGTCTGGGTGATGTCGCCCAGGTTGGCCTGGGTGGTGAAAACTATGCCGTCAGCGCCCAGTTCAACGGCAAGCCGGCCTCCGGCCTGGCAGTAAAACTGGCCACCGGTGCCAACGCCCTGGACACCGCCAAGGCCCTGCGCCAGACCATCGCCGACCTGGAACCGTTCTTCCCGCCTGGGGTGAAAGCAGTATTCCCGTATGACACCACCCCGGTGGTCACCGAATCGATCAGTGGCGTTATCCACACCCTGATCGAAGCCGTGGTCCTGGTGTTCCTGGTGATGTACCTGTTCCTGCAGAACTTCCGCGCCACCATCATCACCACCATGACCGTACCGGTTGTGTTGCTGGGTACCTTCGGCATCCTTGCCGCTGCCGGCTTCAGCATCAACACCCTGACCATGTTCGCCATGGTCCTGGCCATCGGCCTGCTGGTGGACGACGCCATCGTCGTGGTGGAGAACGTCGAGCGGGTGATGTCCGAGGAAGGCTTGCCGCCCAAGGAAGCGACCAAGCGCTCGATGGAGCAGATCCAGGGTGCCCTGGTAGGTATCGCCCTGGTGCTGTCGGCGGTACTGCTGCCCATGGCGTTCTTCGGCGGCTCCACGGGTGTGATCTACCGGCAGTTCTCCATCACCATCGTCTCGGCCATGGGCCTGTCGGTGCTGGTGGCGCTCATCTTCACCCCGGCCCTGTGCGCCACCATGCTCAAGCCGCTGAAGAAGGGCGAGCACCATGTGGCCAAGCGTGGCTTCTTTGGCTGGTTCAACCGCAACTTCGACCGCAGCGTAACCGGCTACGAGCGCAGCGTGGGCACCATCCTGCGCAACAAGGTACCGTTCCTGCTGGCCTACGCGCTGATCGTGGTCGGCATGATCTGGCTGTTCGCCCGCATCCCTACCGCGTTCCTGCCGGAAGAAGACCAGGGCGTATTGTTCGCCCAGGTACAGACCCCGGCCGGCTCCAGTGCCGAGCGCACCCAGGTGGTGGTCGACCAGATGCGTGAGTACCTGCTCAGCGAAGAGGCCGACACCGTGGCTTCGGTGTTCACCGTCAACGGCTTCAACTTCGCCGGCCGTGGCCAGAGCTCGGGTATGGCGTTCATCATGCTCAAGCCGTGGGATGAGCGCTCCAAGGAAAACAGCGTGTTCGCCCTTGCCCAGCGCGCCCAGCAGCACTTCTTCACCTTCCGCGATGCGATGGTGTTCGCCTTTGCCCCGCCTGCGGTGCTCGAACTGGGTAACGCCACCGGCTTCGACGTGTTCCTGCAGGACCGCGGCGGTGTCGGCCATGCCAAGCTGATGGAAGCGCGCAACCAGTTCCTGGCCAAGGCCGCGCAGAGCAAGATCCTCAGCGCCGTGCGCCCGAACGGCCTGAACGATGAGCCGCAGTACCAGCTGACCATTGATGACGAGCGTGCCAGCGCCCTGGGCGTGACCATCGCCGACATCAACAACACCCTGTCGATTGCCCTGGGTGCCAGCTACGTCAACGACTTCATCGACCGTGGCCGGGTCAAGAAGGTGTACATCCAGGGCGAGCCGAACGCGCGGATGAGCCCGGAAGACCTGCAGAAGTGGTACGTGCGCAATGGCGCCGGCGAAATGGTGCCGTTCTCCTCCTTCGCCAAGGGCGAATGGACCTACGGTTCGCCGAAGCTGTCGCGTTACAACGGCGTCGAGGCAATGGAAATCCTCGGTGCTCCGGCCCCGGGCTACAGTACCGGTGAAGCCATGGCCGAGGTCGAGCGCATTGCTGGCGAACTGCCAAGCGGCATCGGCTTCTCCTGGACCGGCATGTCCTACGAGGAAAAACTCTCCGGTTCGCAGATGCCGGCACTGTTCGCCCTCTCGGTACTGTTCGTGTTCCTGTGCCTGGCAGCCCTGTACGAAAGCTGGTCGATCCCGATCGCCGTGGTACTGGTAGTACCGCTGGGTATCATCGGTGCCCTGATCGCCACCAGCCTGCGCGGGTTGTCCAACGACGTGTACTTCCTGGTCGGCCTGTTGACCACCATCGGCCTGGCGGCGAAAAACGCCATCCTGATCGTCGAATTCGCCAAGGAACTGCACGAGCAAGGCCGCAGCCTGTACGACGCGGCGATCGAGGCGTGCCGCATGCGTCTGCGCCCGATCATCATGACCTCGCTGGCGTTCATCCTCGGCGTGGTACCGTTGACTATCGCCAGCGGCGCCGGCGCCGGCAGCCAGCACGCCATCGGTACTGGCGTGATCGGCGGCATGATCAGTGCGACCGTGCTGGCTATCTTCTGGGTACCACTGTTCTTCGTCGCAGTGTCGTCACTGTTCGGCAGCAAAGAGCCGGAAAAAGACGTCACCCCTGAAACTCCACGTTATGAGGCTGGGCAATGACCAAGTCTTTGTTGTCCCTGGCAGTAACCGCTTTCATTCTTGGCGGCTGCTCACTGATCCCTGACTACCAGACCCCGGAATCGCCGGTGGCTGCGCAGTGGCCGCAAGGCCCTGCGTACTCGCCGACGCAATCGGCGGAAGTTGCCGCCGCCGAGCAGGGCTGGCGCCAGTTCTTCCACGACCCGGCGCTGCAGCAACTGATCCAGACTTCGCTGGTCAACAACCGCGACCTGCGCGTTGCCGCGTTGAACATCGACGCCTACCGTGCGCAGTACCGCATCCAGCGTGCCGACCTGTTCCCGGCGGTTTCGGCCACCGGCAGCGGCAGCCGCCAGCGCGTACCGGCGAACATGTCGCAGACGGGCGAAGCGGGCATCACCAGCCAGTACTCGGCCACCCTGGGCGTCAGCGCCTATGAGCTGGACCTGTTCGGCCGCGTGCGCAGCCTGACCGAGCAGGCCCTGGAAACCTACCTGTCCAGCGAGCAGGCGCGTCGCTCCACGCAGATCAGCCTGGTGGCCAGCGTGGCCAACGCCTACTACACCTGGCAGGCCGACCAGGCGCTGTTCAAGCTGACCGAAGAAACGCTGAAGACCTACGAGGAAAGCTACAACCTCACCCGTCGCAGCAACGAAGTCGGCGTAGCCTCGGCACTCGACGTCAGCCAGGCGCGTACCGCCGTGGAAGGCGCCCGGGTCAAGTACTCGCAGTACCAGCGCCTGGTCGCCCAGGACGTCAACAGCCTGACCGTGCTGCTGGGCACCGGCATTCCCGCCGACCTGGCCAAGCCGCTGGAGCTCAATGCCGATCAACTGGCCGAAGTACCGGCCGGCCTGCCGTCGGACATCCTCCAGCGTCGCCCGGACATCCAGGAAGCCGAGCACCTGCTCAAGGCCGCCAACGCCAACATTGGCGCGGCCCGCGCAGCGTTCTTCCCGAGCATCAGCCTGACCGCCAATGCCGGCAGCCTGAGCCCCGACATGGGCCACCTGTTCTCGGGCGGCCAGGGCACCTGGCTGTTCCAGCCGCAGATCAACCTGCCGATCTTCAACGCCGGCAGCCTGAAGGCCAGCCTGGACTACTCGAAGATCCAGAAGGACATCAACGTCGCCAAGTACGAAAAGACCATCCAGACCGCCTTCCAGGAAGTCTCCGATGGCCTGGCGGCGCGCAAGACCTTCGAAGAGCAGCTGCAGGCGCAACGCGACCTGGTGCAGGCGAACCAGGACTACTACCGCCTGGCCGAACGCCGCTATCGCATCGGTATCGACAGCAACCTGACCTTCCTCGACGCCCAGCGCAACCTGTTCAGCGCCCAGCAGGCACTGATCGGCGACCGCTTGTCGCAGCTGACCAGCGAGGTCAACCTGTACAAGGCGCTTGGCGGTGGCTGGTACGAGCAGACCGGGCAGGCCAACAACCAGCAGGCAGCGGTGGAAGCACCGAAGAGCTGATTGCAGCTGTCAAAGCATCAAGCCCACCCTCGCGGTGGGCTTTTTGTTTTGTTTTGCCTGTGCTGGCCTCTTCGCGGGCTTGCCCGCTCCCACAGGGCCACCACAGTTTCCAAAGCTGTGGTGATCCTGTGGGAGCGGGCAAGCCCGCGAAGAGGCCAGCACAGGAAAAACAATTAACCAACCAGAACATTCCGTTCGATTATCGCCCGCTTCCGTTTGTGGCGAATTGCCTCACCCCAGCCCTACCCCGCACCATCCTCACACGCAACGTTGCCCCGGTTCATCCCAAAAGACCCGCACCTGCAGGCCGCACCCTGCAGCGTACCGGCTCGCCCATAAAAACAAGAGATCCACGACAGATGAGCACTTTGCAACCCGCACGCCAGCTGCTGCCCGGCCTGTTGGCCATGTCCTGCGCACTCCCCGTGTTCGCCGCCGACCAAGGTGGTTTCCTGGAGGACGCCAAGGCCACCCTCAACCTGCGCAACTTCTACATCAACCGCAACTTCGTCGACCCGGCCCACCCGCAAGCCAAGGCCGAAGAGTGGACGCAGAGCTTCATCCTCGACGCCCGCTCCGGCTTCACCCAAGGCACCGTCGGTTTCGGCGTGGACGTACTGGGCCTGTACTCGGTCAAGCTCGACGGCGGCAAAGGCACCACCAACACCCACCTGCTGCCGGTGCACGACGACGGCCGCCCGGCCGATGACTTCGGCCGCCTGGGCGTGGCACTGAAAGCCAAGCTGTCCGAAACCGAGCTGAAAGTGGGTGAATGGATGCCGGTACTGCCGATCCTGCGCTCGGACGATGGCCGCTCACTGCCGCAGACCTTCCGCGGTGGCCAGCTGACCTCGAAGGAAATCGCCGGCCTGACCCTGTACGCCGGCCAGTTCCGCGGCAACAGCCCGCGCAACGACGCCAGCATGGAAGACATGTCGCTGAACGGTAAGGCCGCATTCACCTCCGACCGTTTCAACTTTGGCGGCGGCGAGTACACCTTCAACGACAAGCGCACCATGATCGGCCTGTGGGATGCCCAGCTCAAGGACATCTACCGCCAGCAGTACTTCAACCTGGTGCACAGCCAGCCCCTGGGCGACTGGACCCTGGGCGCCAACCTGGGCTACTTCATCGGCAAGGAAGACGGCGCCGAACGCGCTGGCGAACTGGACAACCGCACCGCCTCGGCCATGCTCTCGGCGCGCTATCAGGGCCACACCTTCTACGTCGGCCTGCAGAAAGTCAGCGGCGACGACGCCTGGATGCGGGTCAACGGCACCAGCGGCGGCACCCTGGCAAACGACAGCTACAACTCCAGCTTCGACAACGCCAAGGAGCGCTCCTGGCAGGTGCGTCATGACTTCAACTTCGCCACCGTCGGCGTACCAGGCCTGACCCTGATGAACCGCTACATCAAGGGTGACAACGTCACCGCAGGCGGCGTGGACGATGGCAAGGAATGGGCGCGAGAAACCGAATTGGCCTATGTGGTGCAGTCGGGCAGCTTCAAGGACCTGTCGGTGAAGTGGCGCAACTCCACCATGCGCCGGGACTTCAGCACCAACTCGTTCGATGAGAACCGGTTGATCGTGAGTTACCCGCTGAATCTCCTCTAAGTTCTTCGCGGGACCGCACCAGCCTTGAAACTTGTGCGGTCCCTGTGGGAGCGGGCATGCCCGCGAAGAGGCCAGAAGCCCCAGCAAATAACTATAAGCTATAAATAAATCAATAAACCTTCTTTGACGACATATGCAGCAACCGCTTGAATAGGCCCCTGATCCCCGCCCCAGAGCCGTGACATGGACCTCCGTCAGCTGCGCTACTTCATCGCCCTCACCGAATACCGCAGCTTCGTCCGTGCCGCCGAGGCCATGGGCATCACCCAACCCGCCTTCAGCCGTGCCATCCAGAGCCTGGAGCACAGCTTCGGCTGCCCACTGGTCGACCGCGCCAGCAAAGCCCTGCCGCCCACCCCCGAAGGCCTGGTGGTGCTGCAACATGCCCGGCGCCTGGTACAAGGTGCCGCGCAGCTGAGCAACGAAGTGCTGCAGATGACCAAGCTCGACGCCGGCGAGCTGCATTTCGGCAGCGGCCCGGCGCTGGCCGTGCGCCTGGTGCCCGATGCCCTGCGCCACTTTATCGAGCGCCACCCGGGCATCCGCACCTCGCTGCTGGTGGACAACGCCGAACGCCTCGGCCAGGCTCTGCGCCGCGAGCAGATCGAGTTTTTCGTCGACGATATCCGCCCGTTCGAAGCCGACCCCAACTTCCACACCGAGCCCCTTTCACCGCGCCCCGGCCTGTTCTTCTGCCGCCCGGGGCACCCATTGCTGGCCAAGGACAGCCTGTCGACCAACGACCTGTTCAGCTACCCGCTGGCCAGCGCCCTGCTCGCCGCCGGCGTGCGCAAGCGCCTGGCCAACCTGAGCGGGCGCAGCGATTTCACCCCGCACCTGCAAACCGAGCACCTGGCCGTGCTGCGCAGCGTGGTGCAGGCCAGCGATGCCATCGGCACCGCCAGCGAGGAAGCCGTGGCCGAAGACCTGGCCAGCGGCCGCCTGGTGCGCCTGCACTGGCGCAACCTGCCACCGGCGCTGGAAGTGCTGAGCGTGCGCTGTGGCGTGGTAAGCCGCAGCGGTTACCGGCTGTCGCCGGCGGCGCGAGCGATGATCGAGACGCTGGTGGGGCTGGATATGCCAGTGCGGGCTGCTGCCATTCGCTGAGCTGATGATGGTGGTGGCTGCGGGCTATCCTGATCACTATCCGGTCACAGGTTGCCTGTACTGGCCTCTTCGCGGGCTCGCCCGCTCCCACAGGTAATCCACCTGGCTTGAAAACTGTGGTGATCCTGTGGGAGCGGGCAAGCCCGCGAAGAGGCCGGTTCAGGCAAAACAAAGCTGAACAGGGAGGCACAACAATGAAAACCCTCGTCGACCACCTGAGCCAATACGCCAGCTACCACCGCGACCCACGCAACATCGCCACCCACTTCGTCGGCATCCCGATGATCGTGCTGGCGGTCACCATTCTGCTGTCGCGCCCTGGCTGGGAGGTGGCGGGCATGTGGCTTTCCCCTGCCCTGCCGGCGGCGGCGGCCTCGGTCTGGTTCTACCTGCGCCTGGACCTGCGCTTCGGCCTGGTGATGGGGTTGTTGCTTGGGCTATGCCTGTGGGTCGGCCAGGTGCTGGCGATGCAGACGACAGCGCTGTGGCTCGGTGCCGGGCTGGGGGCGTTCGTGGTGGGCTGGATCATCCAGTTCGTCGGCCATTACTACGAAGGCCGCAAGCCGGCGTTTGTCGACGATGTCAGCGGATTGATCATCGGGCCGTTGTTCGTGGTGGCAGAAGCGGCATTCATGCTCGGCCTGTGCCCGGCCCTGAAACGCGCCGTCGAGGCCAACGCCGGGCCCGTGGTGGCGCGCTCTATGTAGGAGCGGCCTTGTGTCGCGATAGGGCTGCGAAGCGGCCCCAGGGTTTCAGCTTCGCAGCCAATATTGCCGGGGCCGCTTTGCGGCCCATCGCGACGCAAGGCCGCTCCTATGTATGGACTCGCCCACACTGTCTAGCTGCTTTTGAACATAGGAACCCGGTTGCATCTATGTA
>NZ_JBIGLU010000097.1:0-740 GCF_043658375.1 Pseudomonas sp. PsB
CTGGCAGCCGGCATCCTCGGCGTAATCAATGGCTACCTGGGGGATCGCGGCCTGTCGCTGCGCCAGGGCACTATCGTCGATGCCACACTGATCCACGCACCCAGCTCGACCAAGAACCAGGACGGCAAGCGCGACCCGGAAATGCACCAGAGCAAGAAAGGGAACCAGTATTACTTTGGCATGAAGGCGCACATCGGCGTGGATGATGAGTCGGGGCTGGTACACAGCGTGGTAGGCACGGCAGCCAACGTGGCGGATATCACCCAGGTCGACAAACTGCTGCACGGTAACGAGAACGTCGTCTGCGCCGATGCCGGCTACACCGGCGTCGAAAAGCGCCCCGAACATGCGGGCCGCGAAGTGATCTGGCAGGTCGCAGCACGCCGCAGCACCTACAAGAAGCTCGATAAACGCAGCGCCCTGTACAAAGCCAAGCGCAAGATCGAGAAGGCCAAGGCACAAGTGCGAGCGAAGGTCGAGCACCCGTTTCGAGTGATCAAGCGCCAGTTCGGTTACGTGAAGGTGCGCTTCCGTGGCCTGGCCAAGAACACCGCTCAGCTGGTGACGCTGTTCGCGCTGTCGAACCTATGGATGGCGCGCCGACATTTGCTGACTACCGCAGGACAGGTGCACCTGTAATGCGGAAAATGGCTGCTGCGAGGTGCTCGCGGCGGCCAAAAACGGAGAACTGAGCGGGTTACCTGGTCGATTTTGATCGACGGCCCGCTTTCAAAAGCAGC
>NZ_JBIGLU010000018.1:0-112810 GCF_043658375.1 Pseudomonas sp. PsB
TGATGCGCAACAGTTGAAATTGCTGGGGCTGCTTTGCAGCCCTTTCGCGACACAAGGCCGCTCCTACAGGGATTGCGGCAACTTTTGGAATTTGAGCGCATTGATCAACGCTGATTATCGGCTGCTCCCTGCCGCCCGGTACCTTCCGAGCCACTGCCATCCATCCCCGGCAAATCCCGGTTGTCATTCTGTTCAGCGGGCGGGCTGTCCGGGTCGTTGCCTTTTATGCGTGGGTCGGTGTCCCGCGGCATGGGCTTTTCGATCGGGTTGAGGGTGCTGTCCGCGCCCGGCTTGGGCGCCGGGTTGTGCGGGTCGTCGGGGTAGGTGGGGCCGGTGCCGGCAGCGATGGCCAATGGCGCGGCGAGCAGGGCAATCAGCAGGATGCTTGAGCGGGGCATGGCAGGCTCCTTTGCTTCGGGTAGGGCTGATACTTCCGTTCGGCCCTACCCGAAGCTTCAAGGTGCCATTACCCCGATCAACGGTTACACCACCAGCGACAGCAACATGATGAAGATGATGCCGACGATCGACAGGATGGTCTCCATCATGCTCCAGGTCTTGAAGGTTTCCGCCACGGTCATGTTGAAGTACTGCTTCACCAGCCAGAAACCGGCGTCGTTGACATGGGACAGGATCAACGAGCCGGCGCCGGTGGCCAGCACCAGCAGCTCACGGTTGACCCCAGGCACCAGGTCGATCACCGGTGCGACGATGCCCGCACCGGTGATGGTGGCAACCGTCGCGGAACCGGTGGCAATGCGGATTACCGCCGCTACCAGCCAGGCCAGCATGATCGGCGAAATCTCCGCCTGCACGGCCATCTGCCCGATCACGTTGCCCACGCCGGTGTCTACCAGCATCTGCTTGAAGCCGCCGCCGGCACCCACGATCAGCACGATCGCCGCGGTCGGTGCCAGGCTCTGGTCAAGCATCTTCATGATCTGCTGGCGGTTGAAGCCACGGGCCGAGCCGAAGGTGTAGAAGGCCAGCAGCAGGGCAGCGAGCAGGGCGGTGATGGGGTGGCCGATCAGGTCCATCCACTGGCGCACGATGTGCTCGGCGGGCAGCACCACGTCGGCGAAGGTCTTCAGCAGCATCAGAACCACCGGCAGCAGCACGGTGACCAGGGTGATGGTGAAGCTTGGCAGGTTGCCCTGGTCGGACTCCTTGGCGATCTGGTCCATCAGCTCCTGGGACGGGGTGCCCGGGATGTAGCGGGAAATGAAGTTACCGAACAGCGGGCCGGCGATGATGGCGGTAGGCAGCGCCACGATCAGGCCATAGAAGATGGTCTTGCCGATGTCGGCATGGAAGATGCCGATCGCCAGCAGCGGGCCCGGGTGCGGGGGCACCAGGCCGTGCACCACCGACAGGCCGGCCAGCAGTGGAATGCCGATCTTGATCAGCGACACGCCGGAACGCCGGGCGACGATGAACACCAGCGGAATCAGCAGCACGAAGCCGATTTCGAAGAACAGCGGAATGCCCACCAGGAAGGCGGCGAACATCATCGCCCAGTGCACGTTCTTCTTGCCGAAGGCACGGATGAGGGTTTGCGCGATCTGGTCGGCCCCCCCGGAGTCGGCCATCAGCTTGCCAAGCATGGTGCCCAGGGCAAGCACGATGCCGACGAAGCCCAGCACGCCGCCAAAACCGTCCTGGAACGATTTCATGACCTTGGCCACCGGCATGCCGGAGGTCAGGCCCAGGAAGCCGGCCGCGATGGTCAGGGCGACGAAGGGGTGGACTTTGAAGTGGGTGATCAGCAGGATCAGCCCGACGATGGTAACCAGCGCGTCGAGCAGCAGGAAGGTATCAGTAGCCAGTCCGAACATGGTTTGAAGGCCTCGGTCTTATCGTTGTTTTGGCGTAGCTTTTTTGTAACTTTGCTTGCGCTTATGGGGCAGGGTAGCGCTGTCTTGTGTGGGCCGGGAAAGCCGCCACGGTCAGGCAGTTTGTGCCAGGCCCGGCTCACCGCGGCCCTTTAGCCAGCTGTCCACCGCTTCGGCAAGCGCTTCAATGGGCTGGGTGGCGTCAAGCGCGATAGTCAGGGGTTCGCCGTGTGGCGCCTCGAGGGCAGCGAACTGGCTGTCGATGAGGCTCGCCGGCATGAAATGCCCGGGGCGGGCCAGCACGCGTTTTTCCGCCTCGGCGGGTGACAGTTCGAGGAACACGAACACCAGCCCGGGCATGGCATCGCGCAGGGAGTCGCGATAGCGGCGCTTGAGGGCCGAACAGGTCAGGATCGGACGTTCCCCGGCCTGGGTCGTGGCTTGCAGCTCCTGACCAAGACGCACCAGCCAGCCGGCACGATCGCTGTCGTCCAGGGGGATGCCAGCGCTCATCTTGCGGATGTTTTCGGCAGGGTGGAAAGCGTCGCCTTCGATCAGGCGGCCGCCGCTTCGGGCGGCGATGGCAGCGCCGATGCAGCTTTTGCCGCAACCGGCCACGCCCATCACCACGATGGCGGACAGGGGAGAATTCATCAGTACCTCCTGCGGGTGAGATAGCGCTGTCTCGTCGTCGACGAACAGCCACCTCCCCGGTGTTATTGATCTTGTCCTTACGCAGTATGGACGCTTGGCGGCGAGCGCGCGGTGGCTGCTACCAAAGATTACATTGCCTGCGTCCTGAGACAGCGCTACCTTAGTGGCCGTTCCCTTTCCTTGCAAGTAGTAAAATTACAACATCCATGTCCCGCACCGGCTCCCGCACCACAGGTCGTCCCACCCTGGCAGAAGTTGCCAGGCTTTCCGGGGTTTCCCCGATTACCGCCTCGCGCGCCCTGCGTGGGGTCAGCACGGTTGCGCCGGAGCTGGTGGAAAAGGTCGTTGCTGCCGCAGCGAGCCTTGGCTACGTGGCCAACCCGGCGGCCCGTGCCCTGGCGTCGGCGCGCAGCCAGTCGGTGGTGGTGTTGATCCCGTCGCTGTCCAACCAGCTGTTCATCGATACGCTGGAAGCCATTCATGAGGTCATGCGCCCGCGCGGGCTCGAGGTGCTGATCGGCAACTATCACTACGATCTTGCCGAAGAAGAGAACCTGATCCGCAACTACCTTGCCTACCAGCCCTGCGGCATGCTGCTGACCGGTTTCGAGCGCAGCGAGGCATCGCGGCAGATGCTGGCGGCCAGTGGCGTGCCCTGTGTGCACATGATGGAACTGAATGGCGAGGCTGGGGCGTTGTCGGTCGGCTTCTCGCAGCAGCAGGCCGGGCGCGCCGCGGCCCGCCACCTGATCGAGCGCGGGCGCAAGCGCCTGGCGTTCATTGCCGCGCAGCTCGACCCGCGGGTGATGCAGCGTGCCGAAGGGTTCCGCCAGGCGTTGGCCGAGGCTGGCTTGCAGGCGGCCGAGCTGGAAGTGCTGGCGCCGGAGCCTTCTTCCATTGCCCTGGGCAGCGCGTTGTTCAGCCAGTTGCTGCAGCAGGCGCCGGATGTCGACGGTATCTTCTTCTGCAACGACGACCTGGCCCAGGGCGCGGTGCTGCAGGCATTGCGCCAAGGGGTGGAGGTGCCGCGGCAGGTGGCGATGGTCGGTTTCAACGACCTGCCGGCTTCGGCGCACATGGTGCCGCGGCTGACCTCGATTCGCACGCCTCGGGCCGCCGTGGGGCGCGGTGCTGCGCAGGCGCTGCTGGCGTTGCTCGATGGCAAGCGGGTGCCGAATGCGCAGCAGGACCTGGGCTTCGAGTTGATGGTGCGGGAGAGTTCCTGAGTTTGTCCTGAGGGGGGTGGTGGTTTCGAGACCGAGCGCCGCCCGCGCGGCGCTTCGCAGCACAAGGCTGCTCCTACATCTGTTTCAGGCCAGTAACGCCTGTACCAGTGCACGCGACCGCCTTGTTCGTACAACGCGATATCGAGCCATGCGCCAGAGCGTTCGCGCACAAACCTCACAGAAATAATTGGCCCGAAACAGATGTAGGAGCAGCCTTGTGCTGCGAAGCGCCGCGCGGGCGGCGCTCGATCTCACAGGCGCCACAAAAACCACGACTTACGCCAGGCGATCTATGCTCAGGACACCGCGCATACAGGAGCCCGGCGTCATGTTCGATTTCCACCGCAAGTCCGATCTGGTCGAGATCCAGCGCAGTCATGAGGCCTTGGCCAGCTTGCAGGCCAAGCTGGCGGCGATCAGCCGCTCCATGGCAATGATCGAGTTCACCCCCGACGGCACGATCCTCGATGCCAATGAGCGCTTCTGCCAGGCCATGGGCTACAGCGCCGAGGAGTTGCGCGGCAAGCATCACCGGCTGTTCTGCGACCCTGGCTACGCGAAAAGCGCCGAATACCAGCAACTGTGGCGTGAACTGGGGCAGGGCAAGGCCATCAGCGGTACCTTCGAGCGCATCGACAAGGCCGGCCGCGAAGTCTGGCTGGAAGCCAGCTACATGCCGGTGCTGGACGAGCAGCGCCAGGTCACCAGCGTGATCAAGGTGGCATCCGACATCAGCCAGCGGGTGATGGAGGAGCACGAGAGCGAAAGCCTGCTCAAGGCCATCGGCCGCTCCATGGCGGTGATCGAATTTACCCCGCAAGGCCGGGTGATCAAGGCCAACCAGAACTTCCTCGACACCATGGGCTATCGCCTGGACGAGGTGGTCGGTCGCCATCACGGGCTGTTCTGCCTGGCGCATGAGCGCGAATCGGCCGAGTACCGCGAGTTCTGGGCTTCGCTCAACCGCGGCGAATACCATTCGCACCGTTTCGAACGCGTCGACAAACATGGCCAGACGGTCTACCTGGAGGCGTCCTACAACCCGATCTTCGACAGCAAGGGCCGCTTGTACAAGGTGGTGAAGTTCGCCAGCGACATCACCCATCAGGTCAGCACCCAGCAAAGCGCTGCCGATGCTGCCCATGCCAGTTCGGTACAGACTGATGCCTGCGCGCGCAAGGGCACCGAGGTGGTACAGCAGGCGGTACAGGTGATCGAGCAGATTTCCCATGAACTCAACGACGCGGCCCGCAGCATCGATGCGGTAAGCAAACAGTCGGATGTGATCGGGCAGATCGTGCTGACCATCCGTGGCATTGCCGACCAGACCAACCTGCTGGCTTTGAACGCGGCCATCGAGGCGGCCCGCGCCGGCGAGCACGGGCGCGGTTTTGCCGTGGTGGCCGACGAGGTGCGCAACCTGGCGGCGCGAACCAGCAAGGCCACCCTGGAAATCGTTGACGTGGTGCGGCAGAACCACGACCTGTCGCTGTTGGCCGTGGCCAGCATGCAGTCGAGCCTGAAGCGTACCGGTCATGGCGTGGCGCTGGCCAACGAGGCCGGCACGGTGATCATGGAAATCCAGCAGGGTTCACGGCACGTGGTAAACGCCATCAGCCAGATCAGTTCGACGCTGCAATTGCATTGAGCGCATCGCCCAGCTCGTCCAGCAGGGTCTCCAGGCTGGCTTGCAATTGCAGGCGCAGGTCAGTCGTCTGCAGGCCTTGGCCTTGGGCCTGTTCGATGGCTTCGCAATCGTGGACCAGCGTGCGTACCTTGAGCATCTTCGCCCCGCCCTTGATCCGGTGAGCCAGGGCGCGCACAGCCTCGCCGGGGGCATCTGCTGCCAGTGCGCGCAAGGTCGCAAGGTCTTCGCTGACGCTTTGCGCCAGCTGTTCCAGCAGATTCCGCGTCAGTTGTTCGTCGTCCTGGGTCAGGTGCCGCAGTTCGCCAAGGTTGAACCCGCTGGCGCGCCGCGCTGGCGGCTGTTGCCGGGGGTGAGCGTGGGGCAGGTGGGCCTTGAGCGTACGCAGGCCAATGGGTTTGAACAGGCATTCGTCCATGCCGCTGGCCAGGCAGCGGGCACGCTCCTCGGCCTGGGCGTTGGCGGTGACGCCGAGAATGCGGCATGCCGCCAGGCCGCGTTCGCCCTCGAGGCTGCGGATGCGGCGGGTCAGTTCGTGGCCGTCCATGACCGGCATGCTGCAGTCGGTGATCACCAGGTCGAAGCGCGCTGCCTGCCAGCGTGCCAGCGCGATTTCCCCGTTCTCCGCCAGCGTCACCCGATGCCCCAGGGTATGCAACTGCCGCTCCAGCAGCAGCAGGTTGGCGGGGTAGTCGTCGACCACCAGTATGTTCAGCGGGCCGCTGCTGCTTTCCAGCTCCGGGGCGTGCTGTTCGACCTGTACCGGTGCTGCGCACGCGGGCAGCCGCACGCAGACCTGCACCTTGGTACCTACGCCTTCGACGCTCTGCAGGCTCAAGGTGCCGCCCATCAACTCGGCCAGGGTGCGGCTGATGACCAGTCCCAGGCCGGCGCCCTGGCGTGCCCGTGGGCCGTCGGCCTGGACGAAGGCGTTGAACAGCCGGGCCTGGTCGGCAGGGCTGATGCCGATGCCGGTGTCTCGCACATTCAGTTCCACTGCCAAGATGTCAGCGTCGCTGGGCGAGTGCAGCAGCAGGCTGGCCTGGACTTCGCCGCGGTCGGTGAACTTGATGGCGTTGCTGATCAGATTGGACAAGACCTGCTTGAGGCGCAGCGGATCAGCCAGTACCCAGACCGGCGCAGCGGGCAGCTCGCTGTGCAAGTGCAGGCCTTTGGCCCGTGCATTGCCTTCGAACACCCGCACGGTGGCGCGTACCAGTTCGACCAGGTTGGTGGGCACCGGCTGCAGGGTGATGTGCCCGGATTCGATGCGGGAAATGTCGAGAATATCGCCAATCAGCTCAAGCAGGCCGATGGCCGAATCGTAGGCGGTCTGCAAGGTCTGGGTGTCGCAACGGCCGCCGCGGCTGTCTTCCAGGGCCAGCTCCAGCAGGCCGATCACGGCATTCATCGGGGTACGGATTTCATGGCTCATGGTGGCCAGGAAGGTGCTTTTGGTCTGGCTGGCCTGTTCGGCGTCGTCCTTGGCCTGGCGCAGCTGCTCGAGCAGGCCGCGGCTGAGCGCCAACTGCGCTTGCAGGGCATGCTGGGCCTCGGTGCGCTGGTTGATCAGCTTGCGCAGGTAGCTGTTCCAGAACACCACCCCGGCCAGCAGCAAGGCCGACAGCACCAGCACCTGCAAGGCCAGGGTGCGGTAGTCGCGCCAAGGGCTGTCACTGACCAGGGTGTTGGTGCGCCAGCGGTTGATCAATTGGTCCAGCTCTTCGGGTGGAATGCTCAGCAGCGCCTTGTCGAGGATTGCCTGCAACTGCGGCTGGTCGGCGGCCACGGCGAAGGCGGCGATGGCCGGGTCGTCGTCGAGCACGCTGGCAATGCGCAGGCGGTCCTTGAACACATGGCTGATGTAGTAGGCGGCATTGATATGGCTGCTCAAGGCGACGTCGGCGGCACCGTTGGCCACGGCTTCCATCAGGCCGAGCGGGTTGTCCACTTCGACCATCCTGGCCTGCGGGTAGCGTTGTTGCAGCACGGCCCGTTGCGGCGAGCCGCGCACCAGGGCGATGCGCTGGCCGTCCAGCGCCATGGTCTGCGCCGGTAATGCATTGTCGCTGCGGGTGACCAGCACCCGCGGGCTGACCAGGTAGGGGCGGGTATAGCGCAGTTGTTTCGAACGGTCTGCGCTATAGCCCAATGCGCCGATCATCTGCGCATCGCCGCGCGCCAGGCGCTCGACCATTGCCTGCGCCGACGGGCTTTCGACCGGCTTGAAATGCAGCCCCGTGCGCAGCGAGATCTGCTTGAGCAGGTCGAGGGTAATGCCGCTGGGGCGGTGCTGGGCGTCGTTGAAGGTCAGTGGTGCCAGCGATGTGTTGACCAGCACGCTGATGCTGGGGTTTGCGCTGATCCAGGCTTCTTCTTCGGTGGTCAGGGCGGTGAGGTGGCGTTGCAGCAACAGGCTGGTGTTGCCACTGCTCCAGCGGCGCAGGATGTTCAGGCGTTCGCTTTCGCTGATGCGCGCCAGTGCCTTGTCGACCAACTGGCGCAGGCGCGGGTTGTCATTGGCCAGGGCAAAGGCAAACGCCCCGGGGGCGACCTGGCAGAAGTGGTCGATCTTCAGTGTGCCCTGGTAACTCTTGCCAATCGCGAAGTCGGTACTGATGGCATCTCCCAGGTAGGCGTCGGCCTCGCCCAGTTCGACGGCGGCCAGCCCGGCCAGCGTCGAGCGATACAGGCTCAGTTGCGCCTTGGGGTACAGGCTGCGAACGCTGCTGGCCGGCAGGTAATGATCGACCATGGCCAGGCGCAGGCCGGCGAGGTCGGGGGTGTTCTTCAGGCTGTGCCCCTCGCGGGTGACGATGACCGGCAGGTCGTCGGCGTAGCTCGCGCTGAGGCTGAGCTGGGCATCCGCTGCCTCGAAGGCGTTGGAGCTGCCCAGCAGGTCGATACGGCCGTCGCGTAGCGCAGCGATGGCTTCGTGGCGGCTGTCGTAGCGCCGTACTTCGATGGTGGTGCCCAGCTGTTCAGCGATGATGCCTGCGTAATCGGCGCTGAGGCCTTCATAGTCGCGCTGGCTGACATTGATTTCCAGCGGTGGGTAGTCGGGCCGCGAACTGCCAAGCACCAGGTGCTGGCGTTGCTGGAGCCATTGCCGCTCTTCGCTGGACAGCGCGAGCGGGGCGGCGGCGCTGACCGAGCGTGCCAGCAACTGGCGGGGTTCGCTGTTGGCCAGCAGCGCGCCGGAACTGGCCAGGCCGATGACCAGAAGGGCGCTTGCCAGCAGGCGCTGCATTGCCACCGAGCGCTCAGTAGACGTTGTTGCGTTTGGCCAGGTCGACCATCTCAACCAGCGATTCTGTCTTGAGCTTTTCCATGATGCGGCCCCGGTAGGTGCTGATGGTCTTGGCACTGAGGTTCATGCAGGTGCCGATATTCTTGTTGTTCTCGCCGCGTGACAGGCGCCTCAGCACTTCCATTTCCCGGTTGGAAAGGCTCGCCAAGCGCATAGGCTCGCTTTCCAGCGAGTTGCTGTTGACCGACATCTGCGGGAAGGTCGAGTAGCCCTTGACCAAGGCCTTCAGAGCGAACAGCAAGGCCTCGTGGTCCTCGTCCTTGGTGACGAAGGCTCCGATGCCGGCATCCAGGCAGCGCCGTACATACAGGTCGGTGGCCTGGCCGGTCAGTACCATGATCTTGGGGGCCGGTTCCAGGCTTTGGAGGCGCTTGATGACTTCCATGCCGTCCAGGCCCGGAAGCCCGATGTCAAGGATGACCACGTTCGGGCGCAGTTTGCGGACCAACTGAGTGACTTCACTGCCATCGCCAACTTCGCCGACGACCTCAAAGCGCTCGCGGTTGAGCAACATTTTCAAGGACAGTCGCACTATGGGGTGGTCGTCGACGATGAGCACGGTAGTCATGAAGAAAACTCCTGTCAGGATGTGGTCCGCTTCCTGGATCACTCAGGAATACGTCTGCAAGTAGGGTTATCGGAAGCGCTGCACGATACGACCATTCCCGAAATTTGGTAATGCCGAGTATAGAAGTGTTGAAAGTCTCCGCACTTGTTGTTGAAAAGTCCTACAAAAAATAGGAAAGACATTACCCTTGCAAAGCGGCGATGTCTGTCTTTTTTTATGTTTTGAAGTAGCTCACGCGCAGGCGGAATGTGCTTTGCTCACGCGCTGGGTCGAGGCGGGGTTGTTGGCCAGCGCCTGGCCGACCCGTGTCGGGCGTGCCACCAACTGGCCGGTGCAGTTCGGGCAGCGGCCCTGGAAACGGGTTTCGGCGCAGGTGCGGCAGAAGGTGCATTCGAAGGAGCAGATCAGCGCATCGGGGCTGTCACCGGGCAGGTCGGTATCGCAGCACTCGCAGTTTGGGCGTAGGTCCAGCATGGGCATGATTCCTGTTTGCAGGCGGGAAACCGGAGTCTGCTACGCCCGTGGCGAGCCTGGCAATGCTCAATCGCCAGGGCGATACAGGTGGGCGTGCCCGGCCCGGTACAAGGCCGATTCGGCAAACGGTGTGTCGCCCAGCACATGACCCACCAGGATCAGCGCCGTGCGCCGGAAGCCCTTGGCCGCGACGCGTTCGACGATATCGCCGAGGGTGCCGCGCACCCAGTCCTGGTCCGGCCAGGTGGCGCGATGCACCACCGCCACCGGGCAGTGCGTGCCGTAGTGCGGCAGCAGTTCTTCGACGATACGCGACAGGTGCTTGACCCCCAGGTGGATCGCCAGGGTGCTGCCATGGCGCGCCAGGTCGCCAAGTTGCTCGCCGGGCGGCATCGGCGAACTGTCGCCATAACGGGTAAGGATAACGGTCTGTGCTACCTGGGGCAGGGTCAGTTCGCAGCCGAGCAGGGCGGCGCTGGCCGCCGTGGCGGTGACCCCGGGGATGATCTGGTAATCGATGCCCAGCGCCTGCAGATGGCGGATCTGCTCGCCGATGGCGCCGTACAGGCTGGGATCGCCACTGTGTACCCGGGCCACATCCAGGCCTTGCTCATGCGCACTGCGCATGGCGGCAATGATCTGTTCCAGGTGCAGTTCGGCGCTGTTGATCACGGTCTCGGCCTGGTGGCCCTCGAGCACGGCGGCCGGTACCAGCGAGCCGGCATAGATGATCACCGGGCACTGGCGGATCAGCCGTTGGCCCTTGATTGTGATCAGTTCCGGGTCGCCGGGGCCGGCGCCGATGAAGTAGACCGTCATGGAAAGTCCTTGCAGGAAAGAGGGGAAACGTTCAATAGGCCAAGGCGAGGGTAGCCGGGCCCAGTACCTGGCGCCTCAGCAGCAACCTGGCTGTGCCGAGCCGCTGGCTGGCCTGGGCCAGTGCCGCGCTCTCTGCCACGCCCCAGCAGCCGCAGTGGGCATGGGCAGCAGCGGAGCGGTGGCTGAGCTGGTGTTCGTAGGGTTGCAACTGCGCGGTATCGTACAACACCAAGGGCACGCCGAGGCGTTCGGCCAGTTGCTGCAAGCCGGGTTCGTCGGCCTTCAGGCTGATGCTGGCGATACCGTGCAGGTCGGCCAACGCCAGGCCCTGGTTGGCCAGGGCCTGGCGTAGCAAGGTTTCCAGCGTATCCGCCGGGCAACCCCGGCGGCAGCCGAAGCCGGCGTAAAAGGCAGGCATCAGGCTTGGCTGGAGCGCCGGAACAGCCAGGCGCTGAGCAGGCCCAGGGCCAGCCAGAAGGCGGCGTTGGTCAGCCAGGAGGCCACTTTGAACTGGGTTTCCAGTGCGGCGGGGGCCAGGCTCTCGTGCACCTCGGGTTGCGGCGCACCGATCACGTGGGGAATGACCAGCAGCACGGCGCCCAGCGCCTTCAGCAACCAGTGGCGGGCGAAAACCAGCAGGGCAAGGCCCAGCGCGGTGGCGCTGGCGGTGCCGATCCACCAGGCCTGACGTTGTCCCAGGTCGGCGGCTGCAGTACCTGGCAGTTCCGGCGGCAGGCCCAGGGTCGGGGCCAGGCAGAACACGGCGAAGCCGGCCAGGCCCCACAGTGCGCCGGTGCCGGCACGCTTGGGTTCGCGCAGGCTGTACAGGGCGGTGAGGATCAGGGCGAAGCCGACTGCGACCACCAAGTTGCCGCCGGTGGTGGACAGCACCCGCTGCCAGCCGTCTTCCGGCGACCAGGCTTCGGCACTGTGTTCATGTGCGGCCACTTCGCCAGCATGCTCGTGCTGGGCGACCGGAGCTGAGGATTCGTAGGTTTCTGCCTCGAGAATCAGCGGGGCGACCCAGAAGCTTTGCAGCAAGGTCAGCAGCAAGGCCGCCAGCAACCCGCTGAAGCCCGCGGTACGGGCAATGCGTGTGATCATCGGGCGTACTCAGTGGCAGGGGAAGGCGGCGCTGTGGCGGGTGTCGTGGGCGGCGTTGTGCACGGCTTCGATGTGCGAGAAGCCGGCGAAATACACCAGGCACAGGCCCAGCAGGCTGGCGCCGACGGCGATGACGACACGCTGGCTGAGGGTGACGGGGGTGGTGATGCTGTGTTGCTTGGCGCTGGTGACGGGCATGACGCGTTCCTCTGCTTTTTGTGGGCAACGGGCAAGCGCGGCAGCCCCGAGCGTGGCAGCCCAGGGGAATGCAACAGCGCCCGCCCACCGCGGGGTGTTCATGAACGCCAGGCCGGTCTCCGGGCTTGCGAGGAGGAGCCAGGCTCCTGGAAGGCGTCACCTTCCCATGCCGGGTGATCGGGCACAGTGGTACAGACGCTTCGCTCGCTTACCGTTGCGGGGGCAGCACCGGCCTTGTCCGGCCCTGCTGGAGGGCCTGTGACGCACCGGTTTCCCGTTTCACCCCCATCGGGGGCACCTGAACGCGAGGCATAAGGAGACCATGGGGCGGGGCTGCCGTCAATTGCCCTGATGGTAGGGCTTTGGTTTTGCAGTGCCTGGGAGATCGAGCGCCGCCCGCGCGGCGCTTCGCGGCACAAGGCCGCTCCTACATCTGTTTCCGGCCAGTTACTCCTGTGAGTTCACCTCTGTCCGTCTTGTTTGTTCCATTCGATATCGAGGGGCGCACGACTGCTCCTCATCAATCTTCAGCCAAGCACCAAGGCTGCAACCCACCTGGCACAGGAGTAATTGGCCGGAAACAGATGTAGGAGCGGCCTTGTGCCGCGAAGCGCCGCGCGGGCGGCGCTCGATCTCACAGGCGCTGAAAAGCTCAAGGCATGCGCACTCAAGCCCTCATGCAAGCCGATTCGGCCTGTAGTGGTCTATGCCGTGAGCATTCACCTGGTCAGCCCCGGGCAAACGCCGCCAGCTTCTCCCCATCCAGCCGGTAGCGCACCCACTCATCCTGTGCTTCGGCCCCCAGCTTCTGATAGAAGCCGATCGCCGGCTCGTTCCAGTCCAGCACGCTCCATTCCAGCCGCCCGCAATCATTCGCCACCGCTTCGCGGGCAATATGCCGCAGCAATTGCCGCCCGGCACCGTCGCCACGCTGCTCGGGCGTTATGTACAGGTCTTCCAGGTAGATGCCGTTGCGCCCGAGCCAGGTCGAGTAGCTGTAGAAATACACGGCAAAGCCGATTGCCCGGCCATCGCGCTCGCAAATCAGGCTGTGCACGGTGCTGCCCTCGTCAAAAAGGCTGTGCTCGATATCGGCAACGCTCGCGATCACCTCGTGGCGAGCGCGTTCGTACTCGGCCAGTTCGGTGATGAAGGCCAGGATCTGCTCGGCATCGGCGCGAACGGCAGGGCGAATGGTAAGGCTCATGGTGACGGCTTCCTTGGTCTGGTGGTAGCAGTACAGCGATGTGTATCTACACAATTTAGTGAAACTGTATCGGTCGCAGAGGAGGGCGACTCCGTTAGTGTGACAGCACCCATAAAAAATGTGGAATGCCTGCCATGCTTGCCTCTGCCGATCTGCTCACCGCCTTCGTGCTGTTTGCCTTCGTGTCCTCCATCACTCCTGGCCCCAACAACACCATGCTGCTGGCCTCGGGCGTCAACTTCGGTGTGCGCCGCTCCATCCCCCACGCCATGGGGATCAGCGTCGGTTTCATGGTAATGGTGCTGGCCGTTGGCCTGGGCCTGGGCGAGGTGTTCAAGGCCTGGCCGCCGCTGTACACGGTACTGCGCTACACCGGCGCCGCCTACCTGCTTTACCTCGCCTGGAAGATCGCCACCTCCGGGCCGGTCGGCACAGCCTCATCCAGTGCCCGCAAACCGCTGGGCTTCTGGGGGGCGGCGGCATTCCAGTGGGTCAATCCCAAGGCCTGGGTGATGGCAGTCGGTGCAATCACCACCTACACGCCGGCGCAAGGCTATGTGACCAACGTCATTGTCATTGCCGCCTTGTTTGCCCTGGTCAACCTGCCCAGCGTGGGGGTGTGGGTGATGTTCGGCAGCGCCCTGCGCAACCTGTTGCAGAACCCACGCTGGCTGATGCTGTTCAATGTCCTGATGGCCTTGTTGCTGGTGATTTCACTGTACCCGCTGCTGTTTGTAGAATCGGCGTTTTCCTGACCCCGCGAGTACAGCAAGCCGATGCAGTTGATCCCCTGGTCCCACGAATGCGCCGAAGGCTTCACCCTGCGTGGCTGGCGAACCCCGGCCAGTGGCAAGCCGCTGCTGCATTTTCTGCACGGCAACGGCTTCTGCTGCCTTGCCTACCAGCCATTGCTGATGCGCCTGGGCGAACATTTCGACCTGTGGCTCAGCGATGTCCAGGGCCATGGTGACAGTGACCATGGCGGGGTTTTTCGTGGCTGGAACCGCACCGCTGCGCTGGCGGTGGAGGCTTTCGCCGCCGGGCGGGGCGAGTATGGCGACGTACCGCGCTTTGCCGTCGGGCACAGCTTCGGTGGCGTGCTCACCGGCCTGATCCTGGCCAGTGAACCGCAGCTGTTCACCCGTGCCGTGCTGCTTGACCCGGTACTGTTCAGCCGGCGCATGCTGGGTGTGATGGGGGTGGCAGCCCTGGTCGGCTTGCACCAGCGTCACGCCCTGGCGCGCAAGGCCGCCAGCCGTCGCAGCCACTGGCCCGACCGCGAGGCAGCCCTGGCGTCGCTGCATGGGCGGGGTATCTTTAAGGGGTGGACCGATGCGGCGCTGCGGGCCTACGTCGAGCATGCCATCGGCGACTGTGGCGAAACGGTGGTGCTCAAGTGCCGGCCCAGCCGCGAAGTGGAAATCTTCAGTTCCTTCCCCAAGCGCATGTGGGCAAGCCTGACGGCGATCCGCACGCCCACGCGGGTGCTGTACGGCGAGCACACCTACCCCTTCGTGCCCCATTCGGTTAGCCGCCTGGCGGCGCTCAACCCTCAGGTGACCGCCAGGCAGGTTGCGGGTGGGCATTGTTTCATGCAGGAAGACCCGGTCATTGCTGCCGAACAGGTGCTGGATTTCTTGCAAGGCTGACTGTTCCATGAGTGGAACGATGAATGCCAAACAAGCCTGCTACCGCCTGATTGGCATCATTGATAAGGTTATCTCAACCAAGAGAGGAGCCTTCTCATGAAAACGATTCTGGGTATTCACCGCAGCCCCCACGCCCACTGGGTAGGTGATGGTTTCCCGGTGCGCAGCCTGTTCACCTACGACAACCTGGCCAGCAAGATCAGCCCGTTCCTGCTGCTGGACTATGCCGGCCCTCATGACTTTACCCCGACCAGTGCGCGGCGCGGCGTTGGCCAGCACCCGCACCGCGGTTTCGAGACCGTGACCATCGTTTACCAGGGCGAACTGGAGCACCGCGACTCTACCGGTGCTGGCGGCTTGATCGGCCCCGGTGACGTGCAGTGGATGACTGCTGCCAACGGCATCATCCATGAAGAGTTCCACTCCCCAGGCTTCGCCCGCACTGGCGGTACGCTGGAGATGGTACAGCTGTGGGTCAACCTGCCGGCACGGGACAAGCGCGCAGCGGCTGGCTACCAGACGCTGCTGGCCGAGGACATCCCGGTGGTGGCGCTGGACGGCGAGGGCGGTAGCCTGCGGGTGATTGCAGGTGAATATCGTGGGCATTCGGGGCCGGCGCGAACCTTTACCGCCATGGATGTCTGGGACATGCGCCTGAATGCCGGTGCAACCTTGCAGCTGCCGGTTGCCGCCGGCCGCAATGCGGCGCTGGTGGTGTTGCGCGGCAATGTGCGGATCAACGGCGAGCGCGAAGCCGGCCCATCCAGCCTGGTGCTGCTTGACCGCGGTGGTGAGGATGTTGCCGTCGAAGCGCTGGAAGGTGCCAGCCTGCTGCTGCTCAGCGGTGAACCGATCGACGAGCCGATCGTGGGCTATGGCCCGTTCGTGATGAACAGCCAGGCAGAAATTGCCGAGTCGTTCGACGACTTCCATGCCGGGCGGTTCGGGCAGATGCAGGATGCACGGGACGGTGCGGCGCATTGATCCTTGCCTGAAAAAGCTGGGGCTGCGTTTGCAGCCCTATCGCGACACAAGGCCGCTCCTACAGGGAAGCACGACCCCCTGTAGGAGCGGCCTTGTGTCGCGATAGGGGCGCAGAGCGCCCCCAGCACTCAAAAGCCACGTCCGGATTGAAACCATTGGCATTACTGGCATGATCACCCCATGCCCAAGCTCACCCCCCTGCACGCCGTACGCCGATCTTTGCCCACCCCCGGCCACCACACCCTGTGGCTGCGCTACCGCGCCCCTTACCACTGGCCCTCGACCCTGGCCTTCCTCGCTGCCCGCTGCATCCCCGGCATCGAGACCTGCCTCGACGGCACCTACCGCCGTACCCTGGTAATTGCCGGCCGCCACGCCGTCTTGCACGCCACACCTTCGGGCAGCCAGTACCTGCGGGTCCGCCTTGAGGGCGTCCCGGCCCACGCGCTACCCGGCCTGACCGCCAGGCTGAGGCGGGTCTTCGACCTCGATGCCGACCCCGCGCGCATCAATGCCGAACTGTCCCGCGATCCGCTGATGGCCCGCCTGCTACAGGAGCGCCCGGGCCTGCGCGTGCCACAAGGCTGGGACGCCTGCGAGCAGGCCATGCGCACTGTGCTGGGCCAGCAGGTCAGTGTGGCCGGTGCCATGACCCTGGCCGGCCGCCTGGTGCAACGCCACGGCGTGCCCTTGCGCTGGCCCGCACCGGGCCTGAGCCACGTGTTTCCGGCGCTGCCGGTATTGGCGGCTGCGCAGTTCGAGGATATGGGCATGCCGCGGGCGCGCGCCGCCACCCTGGGCACGCTGGCCAGTGCCTTGCTGGCCGAACCCGGGCTGCTACGCCGCGGGCAAGTGCTGGATCAACTGCTGCGCAACCTGTGCCAACTCAAGGGGATCGGCCCCTGGAGCGCGCACTACCTGGCGTTGCGCCAGGCCGGCGCGGCCGATGCCTTGCCGCTGGGCGACGTGGCGCTGGTCAAGGCGTTGCGCCTGCTCGAAGGCGACGACGCCCAACTGGCGCAACGAGCCCTGGCCTGGCGACCGTGGCGAGCCTATGCGGCGCAGCATCTGTGGGCATCGCTGGGGCCTGCCGGCACCGCTCGTCGCTAAGTCTGCCATTGCGTTCGAACACTCGGCCTGCACAGGCAATCTTCCACTAAGGTGCTAGAGGATTCCCCGCATGATCATTGCCCAGGCGCATGGACGCCTGCCCCGGCATGCGCAATATCAATTGGCGCCTCGCCCGACAAAGGCGTACTCACACAACAGGCCATCCCAAAGAGAGGGTCGTACCATGTCGTTGATAGGAGTTTCGATGCTAGAAATGCGGCAGATGATCGAGCAGGCCTGCCTGCCCGACCGTTGCGAAGTCAGCTGCACGGACGGCGCCAACCTGACCATCCGCCTGGGTCAGGGCCAGAGTCTCGACGAGGGCGTGACCCTGAGCGGGGTCCCCCTGCATAGCCTCAACAGTTGCCGCGACCTAGTCAACTTGGTGGGGCAGCTGCACGCGCTGCGTGACAGCCACCCGGCGCCACTCAAGGCGATCGCCTGAGGCGCCTGCCGCGCCCCGGTCAGCCCAGGCTGGCCGGGCGCACATATTCCGGCATCAGGCCGTTGAACCAGAACAGGATCATCGCCACCAGGATGGTCACCAGCAGCAGCAACCCCACCCCCCACACGCAGGTCGCGAACAGCATGGCCTGTTCCTTCTTCAGGCGCAGAAAGGTCTGCAACCCGCCATACAGCAACACACTGGCATAGGCCGAGGCAGCCAGCAGCGCCGCCAGCGCCAGCCAGCGGATCGGCAGCAGGCCGACCACCCCGGCAAAGAACCATGGCGTGGCGCAGTAGGCGGCAAAGCCGATGCACTGGTTGAGGCTGGGCTGCGCATCGAAACCGCGCGACATCCAGCGGATCATCGTGCCCATCAACATCACTCCGACGACTGTGGTGGCATAGAGCAGGCCCGCCAGTTGCGCGGCGCTGGCCATGCTCAGGCGCACCCGCTCCTCGGCCGCCAGGCTCCAGCCGAAGGTGGTGGTGCCGACGAACAGGCACACCGCGGGGATCAATGCCAGGGCCAGCAGGCGCGGCAGATATTGCTGCGGGTGGTCTTCCTCGGCCCGGCGAATATCCAGCCAGGCGTCGGCGGGGTGAGTGAAGAGCTTGAGCAACGGACTGTTCATTGGCGTTCTCCGCGTTCTCCGGCAGGCATGGGCCCTTTTGCTATGGAGACGTGACGCGCCCCGTGGGTTCAGCCGGGTTGATCGCCGTTGATCGTCTTACAGCAGTTCCAGCAGCAGGTTCAGGCCGCCATCACCGCACTTGCCCTGGTCGCGGACCACACCGTGGTAGCTGCGCCCGTCCCAGACGAAGGCCACGCTGTGGGCACGGTCGACCTTGTCGGGCAGCGGCGGGCAGATGTGCAGGCGCAGGCCCGGGCGGCCTTGCAGGTTGAGGGCGGCGAGTTGGCACTGGCATTCCACGCTTTGTGCCACCGGGCCGAACAGGGTGTCGCGTACGTAATCGAGTTGCAGTGAGGAATTGGGCGCGCGGCAGGGCATTTTCATGGGCGCGCGGCTCCGCTGTGAGGGGTTGGGGAACAGGGCTGGCAGGGCATGGCGGGCTCCAGGCTGAAGAGGGCATGGCATATCGTTTGAAGCTTGCCTGGCCAAGATGTTCAACGTGTTTCATGCGCGTTCATCCTGTTTGCGCCGGGTGGCGGGCCGTTGGTCCGATTCAGCCACCGGCCTTGCGCAAGGTCAGGTTGATCCGCCGTTCACCCAGGCGCGGATGCACGCCGGGCTTGATCGGGAGCACGCCGTGAAACCGCAAGCGGTCCCCTCCACCCCAGACCAGCACATCGCCATGGCTCAGCGGGATGCGCTGGGTCTTGTCGGCGCGCTGCAGGCCACCGAACAGGAACACCGCCGGCAAGCCCAGCGACACCGACACGATCGGTTGGCCGAAGTCCTGCTCGTCGCGGTCCTGGTGCAGGCTCAGGCGGGTGCCCGGCAGGTAGTGGTTGACCAGGCAGGCATCCGGCACGAAGCCGTCGAACCCGGCCATGGCCGCGGCGCGGTTGGCCAGCTCGAGCAACACGGGGGGCAGGGCGGGCCAGGGTTTGCCGCTGAGCGGGTCGCAGGGGCTGTAGCGGTAGCCGTGTTCGTCACTGACCCAACCTAGCGTGCCGCAGTTGGTCAACCCTACCGCCATGCGCAGGCCGCCTGGGGTGTGCATGTGCCGGAACGGCGCGGCACGCAGCACCGGGCGCAGGGCATCGAGCAGAGGCTCGATCTCGGCCAGGGCGAAGCCGGGCAGCAGCACGGTGTGACTGGCCAGGCGTTGCGGCTGGGGGTCGAACAGGTCGAGGTCGGACTGGATCATGGGATTGGGTAGCGGCTTGGTTGAGGACCATTGTAATGCGCTTGGCAGGCTTGGCCTATTCGCGGGTGGACAAGACGCCCCGCTTTGTAGGAGCAGCCTTGTGCTGCGAAGAGGCCGGTGCAGGCAACAGATATGTATGGCCATTGCCGGCCCCTTCGCAGCACAAGGCTGCTCCTACAAGGCCCTCGCTAAATCAATAAAAAAAAAGGAGTTGTGACAGGAATAAAAAGGAACCGCGGCACCAGGGAGAGGAGCACCGCGGTTCAAGGGGGGAGCGATCTACTGCTGGGTCACGGTGGCCACGTTCGCGCTGCCCAGCTGGCTGATGGTCGCGGTCTGGGTGACACCGCTCTGGTCGACGTACGCCTTGTTGCCCTGGCCTCCCTGGGTCACGTAGGCGACGTTGTAACTGTCAACCTGCTTGATGGTGGCTTCGTTGCCGCCACCGTACAGCTGGTTGGTGTAGCTCTGGTTGCTGTAGCCGGACTGGTCCAGGTTGATGACGTTGCCGGTGCCCTGGCTGTTGCCGTAGGCATAGTTTTCGGTGCCACGCTGGTCGGCGATCAGGATGTTGTCAGTGCCGTTCTGTTCGAAGTACAGCTCGTTGTTCATGTCGGCCTGCTTGGTCTCCATCTGGTTGCCGGTGCCTTTCTGGGTCAGCGTGGCCAGCTGGTTGTCACCGTTCTGGGTCAGGTTGGCGCCGTTGCCATTGCCGTTCTGGTTGATGGTGGCGTTCTGGTTGGTACCGAACTGCCCGCCCATCTTGGCGCCTTTCCAGTTGCTGGCAGTGACGCTGTTGCCATTGCCCTTGGTGTTGATGGTCAGGTTGAGGTTTTCACCGTTCTGGTAGGTGAAATGCACGTTGTTGCTACCGGTCTGGGTGATGGTGGTGGTCGAGTTGTTGGTCTCGAACTGGTCCGACCAGCTGGCGTTGGCCGTGCCCTGTTGCGACAGGCTGACCTTGTTGTTCATGCCGAAGCTCTGGTCGATATAGCCTTCGTTCATCTGGCCGGACTGGGTTACCGATGCCTGGCTGGCGGTCTGGTTGTCCTGCCACACTTCCACCGAGTTGCCGCCACCGTACTGGCCAATGCCGATGGTGCCGCCGGTGCCGTCGCGCTGGTCGCCATACGCCCAGTTGCCCTTGCCATCCTGGTAGACCTGGATATCGCCATCGACGTAGCTCAGGTGCTCGGCGGCGGCGTAGTTGTCCTGGCCGGTCTGGTTGATGATGCTGCTGTTGTTGCTGCCACCAAAGGTCTGCTCGATGAAGGCCTCGTTGCGCTGGCCGGATTGCCAGGTGGTGGCCTTGCTGCCTTCCTGGCTGTCCTGCCACACGGTCGAGGTGTTTTCGGCGCCTTGCTGGGTTTGCAGCGATTGGTTGCCCAGGCCCAGCGACTGGCTGACGAAGGCATCGTTGTAGCTGCCGCTGGCGTGCTGGGTGACCTGGCTGCCGTTCTCGAACAGTTGGTCGGCGTAGCCGGCGTTGTACTGGCCGTTGGCGCTCTGCTGGATATCGCTGGTGCTCTCGGATTGCACCGCCAGGTGGTTGTTGCCCTTGCCGGTCTGGGTCTGGGTGGCCGAGGCGTATGGCGCCAGGGACTGGCTGACTTCGGCGATGTTTTCCTTGCCGTCCTGGGTCTGGGACGAGGTGCTGTCAGCAGCCATGGCCTGACCTGCAAGGGCCAGGACGATAGCGGCACTTAACGGAGCGAGCTTGTACATGGGGGTGCCTCCAGGTCTATCGGTATTGGGTGATCTGAACGTGCTGGCCATTGCCGGCCTGAGTCACGGAGCTGTTGAGGCCAGTGCCGGACTGCACGATGCTGGCGCTGTTGTCGTTGCCGATCTGCTCAATGGCCGCGCTGTTGCTGCTGCCGCTCTGGCGGATCGACGCGCTGTTGCCATTTCCCTGTTGGCTGATGATGGCCATCAGGTCGCTACCTTCCTGCAAGATGTACGCTTCCTGCGCGCCTCCGGCCTGGACGATGCGGCCCAGCAGGGCCTGGCCGTTCTGGTCGAGGGCGGCGCGGTTGCCCGCGCCTTGCTGCTCGATCACCGCAGCCTGGCCGGCGCCGGCCGGCAGCAGGCGGATGATCACCGGGTCGCCGAGGTCGTTGCCGGGCGCGAGGTCGGCATTGTCCAGCAGGTCGTCGGCCCAGCAGGCCTGGCCCACCAGGGCCAGGCCGAGCAGCAGGGGGTACAGGCGTTTCATTGCAACCTCCGGCCTTTACTGCACGGTTACGTTGACGGTGCGTGTGGTGCCCTGGCTGGTGGTGATCGTCGCCGTCGGTGCCGCAGTCGGGATGATCGTGGTGCTATTGCTCACCGCCAGGCGCCAGCGGCCGGTCAGCGCTACCGTGGCGGTACCAAGGGTCTGCACGCCGGTAGTGGTGGTAACCCGCACGGTGACGGTGTTGCCGGTGGTGACCGACGAGGTACCGCTGAGGTCCCAGTTGTAACGGTTGTTGGAGCGTGCCGTGACCGTGGCTGCCGTGACCGCGAAGGTTTCGGCGGCGGGCCGTGGCGACACGTTGACGGTGACGGTGCTGGGGTTGGACAGCGCCCCCAGCGAGTCACGAGCCTGGTAGGTGAAGGTGGTGGTGAAGGCGGTGGTCACCGTGGCCGGTGGGGTGTAGGTCACCGTGGTGCCGTTGGTGCTGACGGTGCCCCGGCCGACAGCCGGCTGGGTGAGGGAAGCAGCAGGGACAGTCAGCGGCACGTTGCCTTCCGGATCGGTGTCGTTGGCCAGCACGTTGATGGTCAATGGCACGCCCAAGGTGGCGACGGTTTCCGGGTTGGCGGTTGGTGCCCGGTTGGGCGCTACGTTGATGGTGACAGTAGCCGGTTCCGACTTCAGGCCCTTGGCGTCCACCGCCCGGTAGCTGAAGGTGGCCACCACGGGTTGCGTGGCCCCGGCTGGCGGGGTGTAGGTGACCGAGGTGGTGCCGTTCATCACCACGCCGCCAAGACCGGTACCGGGCTGGGTGAGGTCGCTGATGGTCAGCGGTACGTTGCCATCCGGGTCGCTGTCGTTCTGCAGCAGGTTGAGGGTGATCGGGATGCCCACGCTGGTACTGCCGGTATCGGCCTGGGCCAGCGGCGGCTGGTTGGCCGCCTCGACCGGCGCGTTGCCGACCACGACTACCGGTTCGACATCGCTGCCGCCGCGTGCCGATTTCACCGTGATGGTGGCTGGTGGCTGCGGCACGTCGTTGACGGTCAGGCTCTGCAGCGTGCCCGCCTTGGACAGGCGACCGTAGCCTTGGGCGATCAGGTCCGGGACCGCCACTTCGTCACTGGAACGGGCCTCTATCAACAGGCGCTTGTTGGCCCAGTCGTAGCGTGCGGTGCCGACCTTGACCACGTCGGTGAGCTTGCTCGACAGCGCGGTCGGCTGGGTACCGCCGGCGCTGTCGCTGGCGGTGACCACCACCACTGCAGGCGGTGCTTCCTGGCCGAACTGCTGGTGGAAGAACAGCCCGTTGTTGTCGGCGGTGAGGGTGTACTGGCACGGCGAAGGCGGGGTGCCGACCAAGGCAATGCCATTGCGCATGCACAGGCTGGCTGTGCTGGGCGCCTTGGCGAACACTTCCGTACGGGTGCCGGTGGCATTGCGCGAATAGGTGGCGCGTTCCAGGCTGACCGGGGTCTGGGCCCGTTGGTCGAGTACCTTGCCTGAAACAGTGAAGGTGTTGGTCTGGATGGTGCCAGCGGGGCCTTGAATGCGCACGAAGTTGGTATTGAAGGGGCTGCCGGTCACCGCCTCGGTGATATTGGGGTCGCCGATGTAGGTTTCGATGGCGCCGGTATCGGGGTTGACCTCGGTGTAAGGCCCGCCAACACCCTTCAGCCAAGGGCCGATCGCCCCCGCCAGCGCTCCCCGGAAGTTGCCTGGTGCGCCAATGCCAATGTCCCGGGTGATGTTGATCGCCCGACGCCCCGCCGTGGTGACGTTGACCGTCTCCACCCCGTAGGGATGGGTGATGGTGTAGGTACCGGTACTTGGGACCGAAGCACGGATGCGGATCCGGGCGAAGCTTTGCTGGTCACCATCGACAGGGTTTTCGGCGGCGAAGGCAGCCTCCACCCCGGCTACATAAACCTCCAGTTCATAGCCGCTGTTGCCGACCTGCGGAATGGCGGTTTCCGCCAGGAACCAGAACATCTCGGGCGGCCAGTTGTCCGGGAACACCAGCGGCAGGGCATCGTCATAGATGCCAGGCTCGGGCAACAAGGTACACATGTACGCCGGTGCCCCCGGCGCGCCTGGCGCACGCGTACTGGTAGCACGGGATTGGCACAGCTCCAGGGACTGGTCGAGGCTGTCCTTGTACCACATCGGATAGCCACCGGTGGCGAAGGTGTAGGGCCCCGGGTCGACATCGGACAGCGCGGCAAACGCGGCGCTGGTAACGGTAAGGGAGAAACCGGCGGCCAACAGCGCACGGCGCGACCAAGTGTTCATGCTGCCTCCTTGAAGGCTGAGCCTTTGTCTGTTCATGGCACCAGCACCACGTCTTCGGTGTCGCTACCGCCGTTGGTACTGGTGACCTGCACCTTGGCCGGCGGGATCGGCGACAGGCTGGTGCTCAGCGTCTTCACGGCACCTGTGCCGCTCAGGTTGCCGATCAGCGCGCCGTTGCCGGTGTGTGCGGTGAGCACTGGCGGCGTGGTTTCGTCGCTGGTGCTGGCCACCAAGGTCAGCTCGCCGGTGGACAGACGGAACTGGGCCTGGGTGATAACGACCAGGTCGGTCAGCGGTACATTGGCGGTGGTCAGGCTGCTGGCAGGGATCGCCACGCTGTTGTCGGCGGTCAGCGTCAGGATCGTCCCGGCGGCCGGGTCGAGCACCGACTGGGCGTACCAGGCACCGGTACCGTTGGCCTCGGTGAGGTTCAGGTTGGGTGTCTGGCTGGTCAGGGTGACGCTGGCCGGTGGCGGCGGGGCCATCACGAAGATGTCCTGCTGGGCGCGCAGGTCGCCGTTCTCGGTATGCCGCGAGTAGGTACTGCGTTGCGGCATCAGCGGGGTTGGCAGGGTCACTTCGGAAAGCTTGCCCGAAACCGCGAACAGCTCGGTGCGCAGGTCGATGCCGCCGGGGCCTTCGATGCGCACGTAGTTGGTATTGAAGGGGCTGCCGGTCACCCGTTCTTCCAGGTTCGGGTCGCCGATGAAGCGCTCGCTGCCTTCGGTGTAGGGGCCGTTGACACTGCGCAGGAACGGCCCGACATCGCCTTTCAGGGCGCCGGTGAAGTCGCCTGCGCCGGCAATGCCGATGTCGCGGGTCATGTTGATCGCCCGGCGCCCGGGCGCAGGTACGTCGAACACTTCGACGCCGTAGGGGTGAGTGACCACGTAGGTGCCGGCGGTTGGCACGTCGACCCGGATACGCACCCGGGCGAAGCTGACCTGGTCGCCGTCGACCGGTTCTTCGGCGGCAAATGCCGCTTCGATCGCGGTGCCGTAGCTGAGGTCGATGCCGCGAGTGGCGTCGACGATGGCGGCATCGGCGGTGAACCAGAAAGCTTCGTCAGGGAAGTTGGTGGGGAAGACGATGGGTTGGGTATCGTCGAACACGCCGGGGGTGGGCAGCAGCGTGCACATGTACGAAGGTGCGCCGGGTGCGCCAGGCACACGCGAGCTGACCGCCTTTGTCAGGCACAGGTCAAGGGTACGACCGTGACTGTCCTGGTACCAGGCTGGGAAACCACCGTTGGCGGGAACATAGGCGCCTGGATCGACAGCGTTCAAGGCAGCCTGCGCCGGGAGTTGGAGCATGCCGGCGAAAATGGCCAATGCCAGCGGGTGGGGTATCGGTCGGTGCATGAGACATTTCCTCCTGCAAACGGGCCCATGGACTTGGGGCGTCTGGCAGGAGATCGGCAATAGGCGTGCCAAGGCAGAAAAAATGTGCTGCAGCCCTTGCAGGGCAAGGGATCCATTTCTCTTGCAAGGGCGATTGCAGGGGGTGGGCCGTTGGGTACCGTGTCCCCAAGGTTGGGGACTGGGGCAGGTGGTACCGACCCAATCAATTGCGTGAACGCGGCCCTGTAGGTGCGGTCTTGCGGCGAATACCCATGTAGCCAGCCAAGGCCGGCCGGCCGCAAAGCCCGGGCAGCCCTTTGAAATCAAGCCTGAAACCGGTTTCAAAACATTTCTGAACGCGCTAGATTATCCGGCTGTTTTTTTGATGGCCCATCAAGACCCCCCCATATTGAAAATCAGATGGCGCTTTTCAAGGCCGCACACAGCCGATGAGGATTCGCAATGCCTGAGCATGCCCCCGACAATCCGCGCAGGGACTTTCTGCGCAAGACCTTGACCTTGATCCCTGTGGTCACAGTGGCCAGCACGGGGCTTGGCGTGGGTGCCAGTCAGCTGCTTGCGGCCCCGCAACACGAGCCCAAAGTGCCGGCCACGCCGCCTGTGGGCAACTACCAGCCGACTTTCTTCACTGCCGAGGAGTGGGCCTTCGTGCAGGCTGCCGTCTCGCGCATCATCCCGGCCGACGAACTTGGCCCTGGCGCACTTGAAGCCGGCGCTGCCGAATTCATCGACCGGCAGATGAACACCCCCTACGCAACTGGCGCGCAGTGGTACATGCAAGGCCCTTTCAAGGCCGACGCCGCGCCCGAACTGGGGTACCAGCTGCAACTCAGCCCGCAACAGATCTACCGCCTGGGCATCGCCGCCGTGGATGGCTGGTGCAAGGCCAATTCCGGGCAAGTTTTTGCTGCGCAAGATAGCGCTACCCGAGACCGCATTCTCAGCAAGATCGAGGCTGGAGAGCTGGTTTTCGACGCCGTGCCAGCCAAGGTGTTCTTCAGCCTGCTGGTGCAGAACACCCGTGAAGGGTTCTTCTGCGACCCGATCCATGGCGGCAACAAAGGCATGGTCGGCTGGACCCAGATCGGCTTCCCCGGCGCCCGTGCCGATTTCATGGATTGGGTCGAGCGCAACGAGCCTTACCCGTTCCCCGCTGTTTCGATCCGTGGCGAGAGGGCCTGAGGCATGACGACCGTGATGAAGAAAGTGGACGCGGTGATCGTGGGCTTCGGCTGGGCCGGCGCGATCATGGCCAAGGAACTGACCGAGGCGGGGCTGCAAGTGCTGGCCCTGGAGCGGGGGCCGATGCAGGACACCTACCCGGAAGGCAGCTACCCGCAGGTGATCGACGAACTGACCTACAGCGTGCGCAAGAAGCTGTTCGTCGATGTGTCCAAAGAGACCGTCACCATCCGCCACGGCATGAACGACGTGGCGCTGCCCAATCGCCAGCTCGGTGCCTTCCTGCCGGGCAAAGGTGTAGGTGGCGCAGGCCTGCACTGGTCGGGCGTGCACTTCCGGGTAGACCCTATGGAGCTGCGCATGCGCAGCCACTACGAAGAACGCTACGGGCGCAAGTTCATCCCCGAAGACATGACTATCCAGGACTTCGGGGTCAGCTACGAAGAACTGGAACCGCACTTCGACTTCGCCGAGAAGGTGTTCGGTACCTCTGGCCAGGCCTGGACCGTCAACGGCCAGGTCGTTGGCGAAGGGAAGGGCGGCAACCCCTATGCGCCAGACCGTTCCAGCCCGTTCCCGCTGCCTTCGCAGAAAAACGTGGTGTCGGCCAGGCTGTTCGAAAAGGCGGCGGCCAGCCTGGGCTACAAGCCCTACAACCTGCCCTCGGCCAACACCTCCGGCTCGTACACCAACCCGTACGGGGCGCAGATGGGGCCATGCAACTTCTGCGGTTTCTGCAGCGGCTACGTGTGCTACATGTACTCCAAGGCCTCGCCCAACGTGAACATCCTGCCGGCGCTGCGTCAGGTGCCGAACTTCGAATTGCGGCCCAACGCTCATGTGCTGCGGGTGAACCTGGACGACAGCAAGCGCAAGGCCACCGGCGTCACCTACATCGACGCCCAGGGGCGGGAAGTGGAGCAGCCGGCGGACCTGGTGATCCTGGCGGCGTTCCAGTTCAACAACGTACGCCTGATGCTGCTGTCCGGCATCGGCAAACCGTACGACCCCATCAGGAACGAAGGCGTGGTCGGGCGTAACTTCGCCTACCAGAACATGGGCACGGTCAAGGCGTTCTTCGACAAGGACACCTACACCAACAACTTCATCGGCGCCGGTGGCAACGGCATCGCCATCGATGACTTCAACGCCGACAACTTCGACCATGGCCCGCACGGCTTCGTCGGTGGCTCGCCGATGTGGGTGAACCAGGCCGGCACACGGCCGATTGCCGGCGGCGCCATCCCGCCTGGCACACCGGCCTGGGGCAGCGCCTGGAAGAAGGCCACCGCCGATTACTACACCCACCAGGTGTCGATGGACGCGCATGGTGCCCATCAGTCCTACCGTGGCAACTACCTGGACCTCGACCCGACCTACCGCGACGCCTATGGCCAGCCGTTGCTGCGCATGACCTTCGACTGGCAGGAAAACGACATCAGGATGAACCAGTTCATGGTCGACAAGCTGAGCAAGATCGCCCAGGCGATGAACCCCAAGACCATTGCGGTGCTGGGCAAGAAGGTCAAGGACCACTTCAACACCGCCAGCTACCAGACCACCCACCTGAACGGCGGCGCGATCATGGGCACCGACCCGAAGACCAGTGCGTTGAACCGCTATCTGCAAAGCTGGGACGTGCACAACGTGTTCGTTCCGGGGGCTTCGGCGTTCCCCCAAGGGCTGGGCTACAACCCGACCGGGCTGGTGGCTGCGCTGACCTACTGGTCGGCCCGCGCCATCCGCGAGCAGTACCTGAAAAACCCTGGCCCGCTGGTTCAGGCTTGAGGAGCGATGCGCATGAAGACAATGTTGATCGCAACCCTGCTGGGTGCCAGCGTGGCTGCACAGGCTGCGCCGAATGACGATGCGCAGGTGCGCCAGGGCGAGTACCTGGCCCGCGCCGGCGACTGCGTCGCCTGCCATACCGCCAAGGGCGGCAAGCCGTTCGCCGGTGGGCTGCCGATGGAAACACCGATCGGCACGGTGTACTCCACCAACATCACCCCGGCGGCCAGTGGTATCGGCCAGTACAGCTTCGAAGACTTCGACCAGGCGGTGCGCAAGGGCATCGGCAAGGATGGCAGCACCCTGTATCCCGCCATGCCATACCCGTCCTATGCGCGCGTCAGCGAGCAGGACATGCAGGCGCTGTATGCCTACTTCATGAAGGGCGTGGAACCGGTCGAGCAGACGAACAAGGCCACCGATATCCCTTGGCCGCTGAGCATGCGCTGGCCGCTGGCGGTCTGGCGCGGGTTGTTCGCGCCAGAGGCCAAGCCCTGGCAGGCATCGGCGGCGGCCGACCCGGTGGTCAACCGCGGTGCATACCTGGTCGAGGGCCTGGGGCACTGTGGTGCGTGCCATACGCCGCGGGCGCTGACCATGCAGGAAAAGGCACTGAGCCCACAGGAGGGCGAGCAGTTCCTGGCTGGCAGTGCACCGCTGGAAGGCTGGATTGCCAAGAACCTGCGTGGCGACCACAAGGACGGCCTGGGTAGCTGGAGCGAAGAGCAGCTGGTGCAGTTTCTCAAGACTGGCCGTAGCGACCGCAGCGCCGTGTTCGGTGGCATGAGCGACGTGGTCGAGCACAGCATGCAACACATGAGCGACGCCGACCTGACCGCTATCGCCCGCTACCTGAAGACGCTGCCACCGAGCAACCCTGACGACCAGCCGCACGTGTACGACAAACAGGTGGCGGATGCGCTATGGAAGGGTGACGACAGCAAGCCCGGGGCGGCGGTGTACATCGACAATTGCGCGGCCTGCCACCGTACCGATGGCCAGGGCTATACCCGCGTGTTCCCGGCCCTGGCCGGCAACCCGGTGGTGCAGACGGCGGATGCCACATCGCTGATCCACGTAGTATTGGCGGGGGGCACGGTGCCGGCGACGCACGCGGCACCGTCGAACTTCACCATGCCGGCGTTCGGCTGGCGCCTGAGTGACCAGGAGGTTGCCGAGGTGGTGAACTTCATTCGCACCAGTTGGGGTAACCAGGGCAGTGCCGTCACTGCCAGTGACGTGAAATCCCTCCGTTAACTGCATTCCCCTGTCTGCACCCCCAATCCACTGTGGGAGCGGGTTTACCCGCGAATGCGTCGGCACATTCAAAATCGCATTCGCGGGTGAACCCGCTCCCACAGGGTTTTGCATTTATTTTTCTATATTTATCAGTTAGTTAAAGAGCACTATTATTGCATTTACTGTGCGTGGATATCGCACTCCCGACCAACGGCATGTTGACGAACGCGTGCGATTTTGCTGTATTGAAACCGGTTTCATCGCTATCACAACAATCATAAGGACAGCCCATGACCGACGCGCCTGCCCATGCCCGCGAACGGGTCACCATCAGCGAAGTAGCGCGTGTCGCTGGCGTTTCCAAGGCCACCGTCTCCCGTTACATCGGCGGTGACCGCCAGTTGCTCGCCGAAGCCACCGCCAAGCGCCTGGAAGAGGTCATCGAGCGCCTCGGTTACCGCCCCAACCAGATGGCCCGTGGCCTGAAGCGCGGCCAGACGCGCCTGATCGGCATGCTGGTGGCCGATATCCTCAACCCCTATTCAGTGGCCGTGATGCATGGCGTGGAAACAGCCTGCCGCCAGCATGGCTACAGCCTGGTGGTGTGCAACACCAACCGCGACGACGAGCAGGAGCGTCACCACCTGGTGGCCCTGCAGTCCTACAACGTCGAAGGGCTGATCGTGAACACGCTTGGCCATCACCCCGGCGAATTGCTCAACCTGCAGCGCTACATCCCCATGGTGCTGGTCGACCGCCAGTTGCCCGAACTGAATGTCGACCTGGTTGGCCTGGACAATGCCGACGCGGTCGAGCAGGCCCTCGACCACCTGCAAGCTCAAGGCTACCGCGACATCCTGGCGGTAACCGAACCCCTCGATGGCACCAGCTCGCGCCTGGAGCGAGTACAGGCGTTCGGCACCTCGGTCAGCCGTCGCCCCGGGATGCGCCAGCAGGTGCTGGAAATCGGCGCCGGGCTGGATGACCAGCTGGCTGCGTTCCTCGCCGGCAACGGCCATGGCCCGCAGGCCATCTTTACCTTCAACGGTGTCGCCACCCTGGCCGTGACCCGGGCCCTGCACGAAGCCGGGCGCAATCTGTTCGTGGACGTCGGGCTGATCGCCCTCGACGACCTCGACTGGTACCCCTTGGTCGGCAGCGGCATCACTGCACTGGCCCAGCCCACCGAGCGAATCGGCGTGGCGGCATTCGAGAGTCTGCTTGGCCGCCTGCGCGGCGACAGCGGGGCAGCCCGGCGTATCGACTTCAAGGCCGAGCTGATCATCCGAGGTTCAACCCAGCCACAGTAATCACAGGCAGGCACCTGCGTGTCTGCTGTCATCAAAAAAAATTGAAACCGGTTTCATAAGGACAAGAACAATGCACTCGAACCCCGTTTCCATCAGCCTCTCCAGCTACGGTGCCGACTTTGTCCGGCAACGTGGCCAGGAGCAGTTCCTTGACCTGCTGGCTGCCGCCGGCGTTACCCGCGTGGAGCTGCGCGAAGAACTGTTCACTGGTGCGCCGGACACTGCAGCGCTGGCTGCAGCCATTGCCGCGCTACGCCTGGAGTGCCTGTATTCCACGCCCCTGGAACTGTGGACCGCACAAGGCGTGCCTGACCCGCAATTGGCGCAGAAGCTTGAAACTGCCCGCGCCCTTGGCGCGGTCGCGCTCAAGGTTTCCCTGGGCCACTACCATGCGGGCTGTGACGTCGCGGCCTTGGCGACGCTGTTGCCGGCGCATGGGCCATTGCTGCTGGTGGAGAACGACCAGACCGCGCATGGTGGACGGATCGAACCCCTGCAGCAGTTTTTCCAGCGCGCCGACGAGCTCGGGCTGACCCTGGGCATGACCTTCGACATCGGTAACTGGCAGTGGCAGGGCGAGCCTGCCCGACATGCCGCACGCCAGCTGGGCCGCTGGGTGCGCTATGTGCACTGCAAGGCCGTGCAGTGCCGGGCCGATGGGCGCCTGGTTGCCGTACCGCCAGAGGCATCGGACCTGCAGGAGTGGGCCGAGCTGATGGCCGAGTTCACCCCTGGCGTGGTACGCGCTGTCGAGTACCCGCTGGTGAGCGACGATCTGCTGGCGCTGACCCGTGCCCAGGTGCGCGACCTGGCGGCGCTGGGGCAGGGCGTATCGAGCGAGGAGCTGAGCCATGCATGAGCATGACGTGTTGTGTTTCGGCGAGACCATGGCCATGTTCGTCGCCGAGCAGGCCGGCGACCTGGCCAGTGTCGGCCAGTTCGGCAAGCGCATTGCCGGCGCCGACAGCAACGTGGCCATCGGCCTGGCGCGGCTGGGCTTCAAGGTCCGCTGGCTGAGCCGGGTGGGCGACGATTCGCTGGGCCGTTTCGTGCTCGACAGCCTGCGCCGCGAAGGGCTGGATTGCTCTGGTGTCGAGGTAGATGGCAGCTACCCCACCGGCTTCCAGCTCAAGGCCCGCTGCGATGACGGCAGCGACCCGGCGGTGGAGTACTTCCGCCGTGGCTCGGCGGCCAGCCGGCTGTCGCCGGCGCTGCTGCGCCCGGGTTCTCTGCAGGCCCGCCACTTGCACGCCACCGGCATCCCGCCGGCGCTGTCGGACGGCTGCCGGGCGCTGTCCCATGCGTTGATGGACGCCATGCGTGCCGCCGGGCGCAGCATCTCGTTCGACCCCAACCTGCGCCCCTCGCTGTGGCCTGACCAGAGCAGCATGGTGCGCGAAGTCAATGCCCTGGCGGCCAAGGCCGACTGGGTGCTGCCAGGCCTGGAAGAGGGCCGCCTGCTGACCGGGCAGCACACCCCGGCAGACATCGCCGCTTTCTACCTCGACCAAGGGGTGGAACTGGTGGTGATCAAGCTGGGCGACGCCGGTGCCTACTTCCGCAGCGCCAAGGGCGAAGGCCAAGTGGCGCCAGTGCCGGTCAGCCAGGTGGTAGACACTGTTGGCGCTGGCGATGCCTTTGCCGTCGGCGTGCTCAGTGCGCTGCTGGAGGGCCACCCGGTAGCCGAGGCAGTGGCGCGTGGCAACTGGTGCGGCAGCCGCGCCGTGCAGTCGCGTGGCGACATGGAAGGGCTGCCGCTGCGCCATGAGCTGCAAGCCCACGACCTGCGCAGAAGCGCCTGAACACTTGACCCGAAACACCTGTTGCAACAAAAACAAAAAGCTCAGGAGAAACGAACCATGCAAAGCCAAAGCCTGGCACCTCGCCGCTGGTGGTACATCATCCCGATCGTGTTCTTCACCTATAGCCTGGCGTACCTGGACCGCGCCAACTACGGGTTCGCCGCCGCTTCCGGCATGGCTGAAGACCTGCATATCACCCCCGCACTGTCTTCGCTGCTGGGGGCACTGTTCTTCCTTGGTTACTTCTTCTTCCAGGTGCCCGGTGCCATCTATGCCGAAAAGCGCAGTGTGAAGAAGCTGATCTTTGTCTGCCTGATACTCTGGGGCGGCCTTGCCACGCTCACCGGCGTGGTCAGCAACGTCTACATGCTGATCGCCATCCGCTTCCTGCTCGGGGTGGTGGAGGCGGCGGTGATGCCGGCCATGCTGGTGTACCTGTGCCACTGGTTCACCCGCGCCGAGCGTTCGCGCGCCAATACCTTCCTGATCCTCGGCAACCCGGTGACCATCCTGTGGATGTCGGTGGTGTCGGGCTACCTGGTCAAGCATTACGACTGGCGTTGGATGTTCATCATCGAAGGCCTGCCCGCCGTCATCTGGGCGTTCTTCTGGTGGCGCCTGGTGGATGACCGCCCGGCCCAGGTGAACTGGCTGAGCGAGCAGGAAAAGGCCGCCCTGGAACAGGCGCTGGCTGCCGAGCAGCAAGGTATCAAGCCGGTGAAGAACTACCGCGAGGCGTTCCGCTCGCCGCAGGTGATCATCCTTTCGCTGCAGTACTTCTGCTGGAGCATCGGTGTGTATGGCTTCGTGCTGTGGTTGCCGTCGATCCTCAAGCAGGCGGCCAACCTCGACATCGTGCAGGCCGGCTGGTTGTCGTCGGTACCTTACCTGGCGGCGGTGCTGGGCATGGTCGGTGTGTCGTGGGCGTCCGACCGCCTGCAGAAGCGCAAGCGTTTCGTCTGGCCGCCACTGCTGATCGCCGCCGTCGCGTTCTATGGCTCGTACGCCTTGGGCACCGAGCACTTCTGGCTGTCGTACGCGTTGCTGGTGGTCGCCGGCGCCTGCATGTACGCACCCTATGGCCCGTTCTTCGCAATCGTGCCCGAGATCCTGCCGGCCAACGTCGCCGGTGGTGCCATGGCACTGATCAACAGCATGGGCGCGCTGGGCTCGTTCGGTGGCTCGTGGCTGGTGGGTTACCTCAATGGCGTCACCGGCGGGCCTGGTGCCTCCTACCTGTTCATGTGCGGTGCGCTGCTGGCCGCAGTGGCGCTTACCGCCGCACTCAATACTTCCCAGACATCCGGCCGGGCCAAGCGCGGCAACTCGCGTCTGGCCATGAACCATTAGGAACCTGTGCAATGAAGAAGCGAATCGTCCTGTACAAACGCCTGTCCGACGACTTGATGGCACGCCTGCAAGAGCGCGTCGAGGTGACCTGGGTGGATACCTCCCAGCCCGATGGCCTGGCCCGTCTGCGCGATGCCTTGCCGGGGGCGCACGGGCTGCTGGGGGCCAGCCTGCGCCTGGATGCCAGCCTGCTCGACCTGGCGCCACAGCTTGAAGTGGTGTCCAGCGTTTCGGTCGGTGTCGACAACTACGACATCGCCGAACTCAGCCGGCGTGGCGTGATGTTGACCAACACTCCCGACGTGCTGACCGAAACCACCGCCGACACGGGCTTTGCCTTGATCCTGGCCACCGCCAGGCGGGTGGTGGAGCTGGCGAACTGGGTGCGAGACGGGAGCTGGCAGGCCAACCTCGGCCCGGCGCATTTCGGCAGTGATGTGCACGGTAAGACGCTGGGCATCGTCGGCATGGGCCGCATCGGAGAGGCCCTGGCCCGGCGCGCCGCGGCCGGCTTTGGCATGCGTGTGCTGTATCACAGTCAGCGTGCAAAGCCAGAGGTGGAGGCGCGCCATGCTGCGCGTCAATGCAGCCTGGACGAGCTGTTGCAGCAGGCGGATTTCGTTTGCCTGACCGTGCCGCTGAGTGCCAGCACCGAAGGCCTGATCGGCGCGCGGGAGCTGGCGCTGATGAAGCCGCAGGCAATCCTGGTGAACATTTCCCGCGGGCGCGTGGTGGATGAGCCGGCGCTGATCGAAGCGTTGCGTGCCCGGCGCATCCGCGGCGCCGGCCTGGATGTGTTCGTGCAGGAGCCGTTGCCGGCGCAGTCGCCGTTGTTGCAGCTGGACAACGTGGTGGCGACCCCGCATATCGGCTCGGCGACCGAGGAAACCCGCCAGGCCATGGCGCGCTGTGCGGTGGACAACCTGCTCAGTGCCCTGGCTGGTGAGCGTCCGGCCAACCTGGTGAATGGCTGAAGCCAGATCAACAAACCTGCGCGGCCCCTGTGGGAGCAGGTTCACCCGCGAAGCAGGCAATGCGGTGGATGGCACCGGCTGCGCCGGTGTTCGCGGGTAAACCCGCTCCCACAGGTAACGCGCATTCCTTCAGCTGGTGGGCATCCTGTTGGAGCGGGCATGCCCGCGAAGTAGGCGACGCGGTGGATGGCACCGGCTGCGCCGGTGTTCGCGGGCGCGCCCGCTCCCACAGGTACGGCGCATTCCTTCAGCTGGTGGGCATCCTGTGGGAGCGGGCATGCCCGCGAAGCAGGCGACGCGGTGGATGGCACCGGCTACGCCCGCTCCCACAGGTACGGCACATTCCTTCGGCTGGTGGAGTCCCTGTGGGAGCGGGTTTACCCGCGAAGCAGGCGACGCGGTGGATGGCACCGGCTACGCCGGTGTTCGCGGGTAAACCCGCTCCCACAGGTACCGCGCATTCCTTCAGCTGGTGGGGTTTCTGTGGGAGCGGCCTTGTGTCGCGAAAGGGCTGCAGGGCAGCCCCCGGAGTCAATGCGATTCTGAACGTTGCGCCTGCGCTGGCGCAGCACTCTCCACCGGCTCCAGCGGCGGGTGCTCCTGCGCCGCATGCATCAGGTCTTCGGTCACCCGCAGCTCGGCACCGGTCGGCGAGAAGGTGGTCGAAGCGGTGAACGGGGCCGGGTGCTCTGCCGCCGGGCGCTTGCCACGACGCCACATGAAGAAGCACACCATGGCCAGGTTGACCACGGCAAAGGCCCAGAACAACCCGGCCTCGCCAAACTCGGTCATCATCGGCGAAATGGCCACCGGCGCCATGGCCGAACCCAGCGAGTTGATCAGCAGCAGGCCCTGGATCATCGGCACCAGTGCATCCGATGGCGCCCGGTCGGCCGCATGGCTGACCGCCACCGGGTACAGGGTGAACACGCCACCACCCAGCAGGAACAGCATCGCCGGCAGCAGGATCGAGTCCGACGGCAGGAACACCGTGACCAGCGACAGCAGCACGCACAGCGCGGCCAGGGCGATCAGCACATCCTGGCGGTCCTTGCGGTCGGACCAGCGTCCGACCGGGTATTGCAGCAGCATGGCACCAAGAATCACCCAGGCCATCATGTTGCCGACTTCGCCCACATCCAGACCGATGCGCTGTAGGTACAGCGGCAGCAAGGCATAGATGCCGGCAATGGCCACACCCGAACCGAAGCAGCCGACCAGGCCCGACGGCGCAACGCCCAGCAACTGGCGCGGCTTGAGCGGTTCGACCTGGTCCAGCAGTGGCGACACCCGCGGCAGGATCACGATGGGCAGTACCGACAGGGCGGCGAGCACGCCGGCCAGCATGAACGGTGCGGTGTCACCCATCTGGGTGATTTCGCCAAGGCCGGCCTGGGCGATGACCCCGGCGCCGTAGAAGGCAATCATGTACAGCGCCAGCAAGCGGCCGCGGATCTTGGCGTCACCGGCCAGCAGCAGCCAGCTTTCGATCACCAGGAACACGCCCACTGCCGCCCAGCCGTTGATCAGGCGCAGCACCGACCACCAGGTGACGTCGTAGAACAGGCCTTGCAGCAGGATGGTCACGGCGATCAGCGAGGCGAAGCTGGTATAGGCGCGGATATGGCCGATGCGCAGGATCAGCCGGTCGTTGAAGATGGCACCCAGGGTCAGGCCGATGAAGTAGGTCGAGGAGACCACACCGATGGTGGTGGCTGATTCGCCGGCAGCGCCCAGGCGCAGGGTGGTGAGGGAAGACATGAAGCCGTTGCCCAGGGCAATGATGAACAGCCCGAGCAGGGGCGCCAGCGCCATGGCCAGCAAACGCGGAGACATAGGTACCTCTAGTTGGATGAGCGGAATGAGCGCCTTTTCGGACGCGCACACCGGCTCGACCCGAACGGGGCCGAGTGGCTGCACGGATGTGCCTGGGCTGGATGCGACGTTGCCGGTTGCCACCGTTCAAGGCGACGGGCGAAAAGGAAGCGCGATTCTACGGGCTTGCGCGGTTTTGCCCAAGGGGCTTGGGTGTGCGACGAGACGCCGCAGTCTGTGGGCGACACGAATGCGTCTTGGGCGGACATCCCGGGGCCGCTTTGCGGCCCAATCGCCGGCAAGCCAGCTCCCACCTCGACTGCATCGACCTCAAGCATTGTGCAGTACCTATGGGGGCCGGCTTGCCGGCGATTGGGCTGCAAAGCAGCCCCGGCAATCCCGCAGACTGCGGCATAATGCGGGGCCCACCCCCAAGGAAGGCCCCCATGTTCGCTTCGCTGTTCGCAGTCCTGGCCCCGGTTTTCATCGTCGCCGGCATCGGCTATGCCTGGGCCCGCAAGGGCCTGGACTATCCCACCGAATTCATCGCCCGGGTGGTGATGACCGTCGGCACCCCGTCGCTGGTGCTGTCCACGCTCAGCCGCACCGAACTGGACCCGACCGCCTTCACCAGCATGGCCATGGCCTGCCTGCTGTGCACCCTGGGCATGGCCCTGGCCGGCTTGCTGGTGTGCCGCGCTTCGGGCATGCACTGGCGTGTGCTGTTGCCGGCGTTCATGTTCCCCAACACCGGCAACATGGGCCTGCCGATCAGCCTGTACGCCTTTGGCGAACACGGCCTGGCCCTGGCCGTGGCGTTCTTCCTGACCCTGTCGATCGTGCAGTTCACCCTCGGCATGGCCATTTCCGGTACTGCGGCTTCGCTCAAGGCACTGCTGCGCAACCCCATCGTGATCAGCCTGGCCGGCGCCATGCCGATCATCTTTCTCGATTTCGAGTTGCCGCGCTGGCTGGCCAATACCGCAGACCTGCTGGGCGGCATGACCATCCCGCTGATGTTGCTCACACTGGGCGTGTCGCTGGCCAGCATTCGCCTGCGCCATGTGGGCAGCGGCATGCTGCTGGGCGGTTTGCGCATTGGCCTGGGCGCTGCCGTGGGCTGGGCGGTAGGTGCGGCGCTGGGCATGGGCAGCCTGGAGCGTGCGGTGCTGGTGGTGCAGTCGGCGATGCCGGTGGCGGTGTTCAATTACCTGATGGCGGTGCGCGCCAACCGCGAGCCGGAGCAGGTGGCGAACCTGGTGATGTGTTCCACGGTGTTGTCGTTTGCCTGGTTGCCGGTGGTGCTGGCCTGGTGGATGTAAGTCTGTACCGGCCCTTTCGCGGGTAAACCCGCTCCCACAGGTACTGCGCAGGTCTAAAGGCCTGTGATGGACCTGTGGGAGCGGGTTTCCCCGCGAAGAGGCCGGCACGGCAGACGGCTATTTCTCCTGCAACCGCCACCCCTGGCTGGTCAGCACCATCGCCCGGGTTTCCCTGAGCGGCGTGTCATTGCTGGCCACCGCCTTGCCCAGTTCGGCAATGCTGGCCTTGACCCCATCATCCCCGGCCCACGCCGGTAACCCGGTGATCTTGTAGGCATAGGTCACATTCGACATCTTCTGCCCGGTCGCCTCGCTCGGCTCACTGAACTGCTCGATGGCGGTGACCTGCGCCTTGCCGAAGCACAGCCCGTTATCCGCTTTGTAATACTTGCGGCCTTCGTCGGTGAGGTCATAGGCGTAGTAGATGTCCGTGCGTGCCGCTTGCCACAGGCGGGCGGGCACCTCGGTGCGCGAGATCTCCTTTTCGCTGACCACACCTACCTGGGCCAAGGCATGCAACGCCTTGTTGGTGCCATGGAGGTCGAAGTCCTGGGTCTTGGTCGGGAATGAACTGATGACGAAGCAGTGCGGGTACTGGGTATCGAGGTAGGCCTGGGCGGCCTTCTGGAAACTGGCCTCGCTGGTGTCCTCGCTGTTCGAGCAACCGGCCAGGGTTGCCAACAGCGCCAGCGGCACGATCTTCCTGTACATGGTGACACTTCCTTGAGTGACAAAGGCAAACGGGTCGTGCGCGATTAGAACCTACGGGCTAGAGCGGCGCAATCATGGCAAGACGGCATCTCTGCATGATCTTCGCTGGCCTCTTCGCGGGTAAACCCGCTCCCACAGGTATTGCACAGTTTTCAAGACCTGTGGTGAACCTGTGGGAGCGGGTTTACCCGCGAAGAGGCCAGTGGCAACAACATCAATCCTGGCTGCGAGTATCGATACTGACCACCACCGACATCCCCGGCCGCAAGCGCCGAGCCTCCGGCTGGTCGGCATCCACGGTGATCCGCACCGGTATGCGCTGGGCAATCTTGACGAAGTTGCCGGTGGCATTGTCCGCCTGCAGCAAGGCGAACTCCGAGCCGGTGGCCGGTGAGATCTGCTGCACGTGCCCATGCAGCTTCAGGTGGTTCAGCGCATCCACGGTAAAACTCACCGGCTGGCCGATGCGCACATCGGCCATCTGGGTTTCCTTCATGTTGGCGATCACCCACAGGGTGTCGGGCACCAGCGCCATCAACTGCGCACCGGAATTGACATAGGCACCCAGGCGCGTGCCGATCTGCCCCAGCTGGCCGTCGCGCGGGGCGGTGACGCGGGTGTTGTCGAGGTCGATGCGGGCCAGCTCCACGGCGGCCTTGGCGTTTTCCACCGAGGCCTCCAGCGCGGCCCGGTTGACCACCACGGTTTCGCGGTCCTGGCGGGCGATTTCCAGTGCCGCCTTGGACTGGGCCAGGCTGGCGACCGCAGCGGCTTCGCTGGCCCGGGCCAGGTCCAGATCGCGCCGCGACACTGAGCCGTCGCTGACCAGCGCCTGGTTGCGGCCGAGGTCGGCCCTGGCCTTGGTTGCCTGGGCGGCGGCATCGCCGATGGCGGCTTGGCGCTGGGCAATGGTGGCTTCGGCACTGTTGCGCTGCTGCAGGTTGTTGGCCAGGGCCGCCTGTTGCTGCTGCAGCTGGGCGATGGCCTGGGCCAGGCGCTGCTTGTAGATGCGGTCGTCCAGTTGCACCAGCAGGTCGCCGGCCTTGACGAACTGGAAGTCATGCACCGGCACATCGACGATATAGCCGCTCAGCTGCGGCCCGATGATGGTCACCTGGCCGCGCACCAGGGCGTTCTCGGTGCTTTCGATGGCGCTGCTGAATGGCGGCAGGCGCCAGGCATACAGCACCAGCAGGATGCCGGCCAGGGCCACGCAGGCGAAGCTGATCGACGACAGGATACGCACCCGCCGCGAACGCACCGGGCTGGTCGGCTCGCTGGGCGGCGTGGCGCCTTCCGGGGTTTCGGCGATGGCAGTGGTGGTCGTGGTGCGGGTGTCGTCGGTCATCGGGTGGGCGCGCCGGGGGTGGAGTCAGGGGAAATGGCCCGGCGTTTGGTGTGCCAGAGCCAGGTGCTACGGATGCAGATCCAGATCATGGTCAGAATAGCGATGCTGCCGATCAGCACGAACACATCGTTGTAGGCCATGATATTCGCCTCGCGGGTGGCGGCACTGGCCAGCAGGCGCATGCCGGCTTCGCTGCGCAGGGCCGGGTCGGCGATGATGCCGCCGTAGCCGGCACCGCCACTTTGCACGCGGGCCGTGACCAAGGGTTCCAGGTAGCTGAGGCGGTCCATCAGGTGGCTGGAGTGGAATTTTTCCCGCCAGGTCTGGAAGGTGCCCAGCAGTGCCGCGCCAATGAGGCCGCCGAGGTTGTTGCAGATGCCGAACAGCACCGAGAAACTCACCAGGTTGCGCGGGTTGGCGCGCACATGGCTGATGCCAAGGGCCATGGACGGGCCGAGGAAGAAGGTGCTGCCGAACGCTAGCAGGAACTGGCTGAGGTACATCTGTGCCGGGCGAGTGAGGTTGCTCGAACTGCTGTCCATGAAGGCGCCGGTGGCCATTGCCAGCAGCGAGATGAACAGCGGGATCACCAGGTGGTTGGGGTTGATGGTGAGTGCACTGCTGGCCAGGCCGGCCACCGCGCCCAGCAGCATGACCGCGTACAACGTGCGCATCTGCTCGCTGCCCAGGTTCAGTGCCTGCAGGAAGCCGACTGCCCCGGTGGACTGCTCCGAGGTGACCATGCGGATCAGCACCACGCACAGGGCCAGGCGAATGATCGCGCCGCTGCCCAGCCAGCGGGTCATCAGCAGCGGGTTCTGGCGGTTGTGCTCGATAGCCAGGCCGCTGAAGATCAGCGCGATCGAGGCCGCCAGGGCCATGCCGATCCAGGGCGCCTCCAGCCACCAGTCGATACGCCCGAGAGACAGCACGGCGCACAGCAGCGCGGTGCCACTGGCCATCAGCGAGAAGGTGAGAAAGTCCAGCGGCTCGAAGGTCTTGAAGCGGTCACCGGGGGGCAGCTTGAGCATCAGCACGCAGCCCAGCGCGGCCAGCGCCAGGCCCAGTTCGAACAGGTACAGGCCGCGCCATTCGGCGATCTGCAGCAGGTCTTCGGAGAAGATCCGCGCCAGCGGCAACGCCAGCTGCGAGGCGCCCAGGCCAAGCACCATCGCCTTCAGCCGCCATTGCGCCGGGAACGCCTGGATCATGTAGTACAGCCCCAGCGAGCTGAGCGCGGCACCGACCATGCCATGCGCTGCCCGCACGGCGATGGCCGAGTTGAGGTCGTTTACCAGCAGGTGGGCGAAGGTGACCAGGGCATAGAGCACCAGGAACACCTCGGTGAACGCGCGCAGGCCGAATTGCTGGCGGAACTTCACCAGCAGCAGGTTGATGGACACGTTGGTCATTACATAGGCGGCCGGCAGCCAGGCCATTTCCGCCGTGGTTGCACCCAGCGCTCCTTGCAGGAACACAAGGTTGGCGGTGACCAGCGCGTTGCCCAGGCCACCGGTGATCGCCACCAGCAGCCCGACCACGCCGTAGGCCAGCCGTTTGGCGGGCGTGTGCAGGGGCGTGGAGGGGGAGCCCGGCAGGCTGGGTTTTTCGTGGGGGAGCCACTGGCGGGGGGCGTATTTGTCCATGGGGCAGACTGTACTTCAGCGGCCGTTGCAAAAAAACAGTCTACAGCCTGCACCGGCCTCTTCGCGGGTAAACCCGCTCCCACAGGGTAACCACAGATCTTGCAAGCTGTGCAGTATCTGTGGGAGCCAGAGGTTCACCACAGCTCTTGCAAGCTGTGCAGTACCTGTGGGAGCGGGTTTACCCGCGAAGAGGCCGGTGCAGGCGCTACAAGGCCTTGGCCAGAAACTCCGCAGTGCGGCTTTCAGCGCACCCGGCCACCACCTGTGGCGTGCCGCTGACCACCACCTGGCCCCCGGCGTCCCCGGCCCCAGGCCCGATGTCGATCACCCAGTCGCTCTGCGCCACCACTCGCATGTCATGCTCGACCACCACCACGCTGTGCCCACCATCGACCAGGCGGTTGAGCTGCACCAGCAGCCGGTCGATGTCCTGCGGGTGCAAGCCGTTGGTAGGTTCGTCCAGTACATACAGCGTCGCCCCGCGGGCCATGCGTTGCAGCTCGGTGGCCAGCTTGATGCGCTGCGCCTCGCCGCCCGACAGTTCGGTGGCCGGCTGGCCCAGGCGCAGATAGCCCAGGCCGATGTCCTGCAGCACCTGCAGGCAGCGCCGCGCCGCTGGCTGTTCGGCGAACACCAGTAGGGCCTGGTCGACCGTCAGCTGCAGCACCTGCGCAATGTTCATGCCCTGCCAGCTCACCGCCAGGGTTTCCGGGTTGTAGCGGGCGCCATGGCAGGTCGGGCAGGGCGCATAGACGCTGGGCATGAACAGCAACTCGACGCTGACGAAACCTTCGCCCTCGCAGTTCTCGCAGCGCCCCTTGGCAACGTTGAAGGAGAAACGCCCGGCATCGAAGCCTTTTGCCTTGGCCTGTTCGGTGGCGGCGAACAGCTTGCGCACATGGTCGAACAGGCCGGTGTAGGTGGCCAGGTTGGAGCGGGGCGTACGGCCGATCGGCTTCTGGTCGACCTGCACCAGGCGCTTGATGCTGCCAAGGCCCGCGCTCACATGCCCGCCGCTGGCCTGTTCAGGTTCATCTTCCAGGCTCTGCTCTTCGGGCTCGTTGCGTTGGGCGGCATGGCCCAGGTGCGCACCCACCAGCTCCAGCAGCGCCTGGCTGACCAGGCTCGACTTGCCCGACCCGGAAATACCGGTAACGGCGGTAAAGCAGCCCAGCGGGAATTGCGCACTGAGGTTGTTCAGGTTATTGCGGCTGATACCTTCGAGCTTCAGCCAGTCGTGGGCCTGGCGTGGTGCGCGCGTGGTCTGGGCCGGTGCACTGAACAGGTAGGCCCGGGTGCTCGACTGCTCGACCTGGGCCAGGCCCGTGGGCGGCCCGCTGTAGAGGATGGTGCCGCCATGCTCGCCAGCGGCAGGCCCTACATCCACCAGCCAGTCGGCGCGGCGCATGGTGTCCAGGTCGTGTTCCACCACATAGACCGAGTTGCCCGCATGCTTCAGGCGCTGCAGCGCCTCGAACAGGGCTTCGCTGTCGGCCGGGTGCAAACCGGCCGAAGGCTCGTCGAGCACATAGATCACGCCAAACAACTGCGAGTTCAGCTGGGTGGCCAGGCGCAGGCGTTGCAGCTCGCCAGAGGACAGGGTCGGGGTGCTGCGCTCCAGGGCCAGGTAGCCCAGGCCCAGGTCGAGCAGGGTGTCGATGCGTTCGAGCAGCTCGTTGGCGATGCGTTGGGCCGCCAGGCGCTTTTCCAGGGTCAGGTCGTCCTGCCGTTGTGCCAGGTAATCTGCTGCCGCCACCTTGCGGAACACCTCGGCCAGCGCCTGCAGCGACAGGTGCGACAGCTCGGCGATATCCAGGCCGGCGAAGGTCACCCCCAGGGCCTCGCGCTTCAGGCGCTTGCCCTGGCACAGCGGGCACGGGCTGGGGCGCATGAACTGGGCAACGCGCTTGCGCATCTGCGCGCTTTGCGAGTGCATGAAAGTGTGCAGCACGTAACGCCGGGCACCCATGAACGTGCCCTGGTAGCTGGGCTCTAGCTTGCGCTTGAGGGCGGCGCGGGTCTGCGCCGGGGTCAGCCCGGCATACACCGGAGCGGTGGGCGTTTCTTCGGTGAACAGGATCCAGTCGCGCTGCGCCTGTGGCAGGTCGCGCCAGGGGGTATCGACGTCATAGCCCAGCGTCACCAGGATGTCGCGCAGGTTCTGCCCCTGCCAGGCCATCGGCCACGCCGCCACGGCGCGCTCGCGGATGGTCAGCGACGGGTCGGGGACCATGGTCGCTTCGTTCACTTCGTAGACCCGGCCCATGCCATGGCATTCCGGGCAGGCGCCCTGCGGCGTGTTGGGCGAGAAATCCTCGGCATACAGCATCGCCTGGCCGGCCGGGTAGTGGCCGGCGCGGGAGTAGAGCATGCGGATCGAACTGGACAGGGTGGTCACGCTGCCCACCGAGGAACGTGCACTCGGCGTGCCGCGTTGCTGCTGCAGGGCCACGGCCGGGGGCAGGCCTTCGATGGCGTCGACGTCCGGCACGCCGACTTGGTCGATCAGGCGCCGGGCATAGGGCGCCACCGACTCGAAATAGCGGCGCTGGGCTTCGGCATACAGCGTCGAGAAGGCCAGCGAGGACTTGCCCGAGCCGGACACGCCAGTGAACACCACCAGGGCGTCACGGGGGATATCGACATCGATGTTCTTGAGGTTGTGCTCGCGGGCGCCACGGACGCGGATGAAGCCGGTGGGGGTGGTGGGGCGTGGGGGCATGAGGCAGTCCTTGGCTGTAGCTGAACAGTGCGCCCAAGGTAACAGCAATTGCAGCGCTCGTGCGTGGCAATGTTTCCACTCAGCAAATCTGGGAGTTATTGAGACCGATGCTTGCAGTTAGTGTGGTTTGGAAGGCACGAAAAACAGGAACTTGCAATCATGCAAACTTCAATATTACTGGCAATTGATCAGCAATCATCAATCCAGGCGGGTAATAACTTCCCAGTCCATCTATATACACCCTATGGCTATCGGGCAGCCCAGGCCGGCCCTTTATTGGCCTTTACCGGAGAACCAAGAGCATCATTGCCGCGCTGTTACCTGCTGGGCAATGGCAAGCGAGCGTATGACACCGTGTTGATGCGTTTCCAACGCCCGGACATCTTCAGCCCATTTGGTCGGGGAGGGCTTAATTCCTATGCTTATTGCCAAGGAGACCCTGTCAATAATGTAGATCGCGATGGCCATTCGATAACACGTGTGATCGGCCAGTTTCTCGGGAGCATGACCGGTACTGTGGGAATGTTTTCATCCTTGGTCAAGGCTGCTAAAAACATTGTTCGCCGGTCAAAGGCAAACATCAACAATCAGCCAGTGCCTGAGGAGTTCGATTCGCGCAGCCGCAGAAATAACGCAATCGTCTTCAATACTGGCTTGGTGAGCACAGCATTGAAGGTACCTGGTATTGCAGCGGCATTTGGCTTTCCCGCTGCATCCCGGGGCGCTGAGGTGTTGACCTCCGCTGGTATTGTAACTGCGGGTGTCGGTGGCGCGGCCAAGTTCGATCAGTTGATCTTTGACAGTACCAGAACCATTAAAACCGCCAGGGAACTGAGGTTACCGCTGGGTACGCTGTTGAGAGCGTCGGTAATGGAGGCCAGTGGGTGGTATTTGCTCAGAGGCAAAGAGTCGCCGCTGATCGCATCCAGGGACCGGGTCGTGCAGGGGCGCGCGAGGTTCAGAGAAACCTCTGTGTGATCCGAAGCAGGAAGCCAGGTAAGCCCAGGCATTAGCCCAGGCCCTGCTTTTATGTTCCACAGCATGAAACCAGATTCGATTGTGCTTCATCGCTCCTCGCGCTTATCTGTCAGCCAAGCACGACCTGCCTTACCCGTCGTGACCTCAAGGCGAACAACAAGAACGGGAAACCACCCGCGCGAGGAGACTCTACATGTCCCGACATCAGCACATCCTGGCCTGGCTGAACGATGTGGCCAGCGACCTGCACGCAATCCGTCACGATATCCACGCTCACCCGGAACTGGGGTTCGAAGAAAGCCGCACTTCGGCGCTGGTTGCCCGACTGCTCGAAGAATGGGGCTATGAAGTGCACACCGGTATCGGCAAGACCGGCGTGGTCGGCGTACTGCGCAATGGCAGCAGCCCACGCCGCCTGGGCCTGCGCGCCGACATGGACGCGCTGCCCATCCATGAGGCTACCGGCGCCGCGTACAGCAGCCAGCACCTGGGCTGCATGCACGCCTGCGGCCATGACGGGCATACCACCATGCTGCTTGGCGCCGCGCGCTACCTGGCTGCGACCCGGCAGTTCGACGGCACGCTGACGCTGATCTTCCAGCCGGCCGAGGAGGGCCAGGGTGGCGCCGAGGCGATGCTGGCTGACGGCCTGCTGGAGCGCTTCCCTTGCGATGCACTGTTCGGCATGCACAACATGCCCGGGCTGCCGGCGGGGCACCTGGGCTTCCGCGAAGGGCCGATGATGGCCTCGCAAGACCTGCTCACGGTGACCCTCGACGGGGTTGGTGGCCATGGCTCGATGCCGCACCTGACCGTCGACCCGCTGGTGGCGGCGGCCAGTGTGGTGATGGCCCTGCAAACCGTGGTGGCGCGCAATATCGATGCGCAGGAGGCGGCCGTGGTTACCGTCGGCGCCTTGCAGGCCGGCGAAGCGGCCAACGTGATCCCGCAGCAGGCGCTGCTGCGCCTGAGCCTGCGCGCGCTGAACGCCGAGGTGCGGGCGCAGACCCTGGAGCGGGTGCGGGCCATTATCGTCAGCCAGGCCGAGAGCTTTGGCTGCCGCGCCACCCTCGAACACCGCCCGGCCTACCCGGTGTTGGTCAACCATGCCGCGGAAAACGCCTTCGCCCGGCAGGTGGGGGTGGAATTGCTCGGTGCCGAGGCAGTGGATGGCAACACCCGCAAGCTGATGGGCAGCGAGGACTTCGCCTGGATGCTGCAACGCTGCCCCGGCGCCTACCTGTTCATCGGCAATGGCGTATCGCGGCCGATGGTGCACAACCCGGCCTACGACTTCAACGACGACATCCTGCTGACCGGCGCCGCCTACTGGGGCGCGCTGGCAGAGCGCTGGCTCGCGCCCGCCTGACCTTTCCTTTTGACGACTGCCGCTGGAACCCGGGCGCGATCGCGCCTGGGCGATCACCCAATCATTGTGTGGAGTGTTTCCTATGCAGACTTCGAGCACCGGCGTGTCGCGTACCCGGCAAGTGGTCGCCGCCGTCATCGGCAACGCCCTGGAGTGGTATGACTTTATCGTGTACGGCTTTCTGGCCAGCATCATCGCCCGCCAGTTCTTCCCCTCCGACGACGAATACGCCTCGCTGCTGATGGCCCTGGCCACCTTCGGCGTCGGCTTTTTCATGCGCCCGGTGGGCGGCGTGCTGCTGGGCATGTATTCCGACCGCAAGGGCCGCAAGGCGGCGATGCAGATGATCATCCGGCTGATGACCGTGTCCATTGCCATGATCGCCTTTGCCCCCGACTACCTGGCCATTGGCATGGCCGCGCCGATGCTGATCGTGGTGGCGCGCATGCTGCAGGGTTTTGCCACCGGCGGCGAGTACGCCAGCGCCACGGCCTTCCTGGTGGAGAGCGCGCCGGCCCACCGCAAGGGCCTGTACGGCTCGTGGCAGCTGGTGGGGCAGTGCCTGGCGGTGTTCTCCGGGGCGGCGATGGTGGCCTTGGTCACCCACTTGTGCACGCCAGCGGCGCTGGACAGCTGGGGCTGGCGTATCCCGTTCGTGCTCGGCCTGCTGATCGGCCCGGTGGGGCTGTGGATTCGCAAACACATGGAAGAACCCGAGGAATTCATTGAGGCGCGCCGCCAGGCCAAGGGCCAGTCGCCCAGCCTGTGGCAGGTGCTGCGTGAGCATCGGCGCAGCCTGTTGGTATCGATGGGCCTGGCCTGTGGCGCGACGGTGTCGTTCTACGTGGTGCTGGTGAACATGCCGACCTTCGCCCACAAGAACCTCGGCCTGCCGCTGGACCAGGTGCTGCTGGTGCAGATGCTTGCGGTTGGGCTGATGACCGTGGTGATCCCGCTGTCCGGGGCGTTGTCTGACCGGCTGGGGCGGCGCCCGGTGCTGATGGCCTTCACCCTGGCGTTCTTCGTCATGGTCTACCCGTTGTATGTGTGGGTGGCTGCCGCGCCGTCGCTGGAGCGCCTGCTGGTGATGCAACTGCTGTTGTGCACCGCCATCGGTGGCTTCTTCGGGCCGGCGCCCACGGCCCTGGCCGAGCAGTTCCCGGTCGAGGTGCGTTCTACCGGTGTGTCGGTGGCCTATAACGTGGCGGTGATGGTGTTCGGCGGCTTCGCCCCGTTGATCGTCACCTGGCTGAGCAAGGTGCTCGGTACCCCGGTGGCGCCGTCGTTCTATGTGCTGTTCGCCTGCCTGCTGACACTGCTGGGCACCTATTGCCTGAAAGAAGCCCCACGCGCGGGCAAGCCTGCCGCTTTCAACCTTGGAGTGAAACCGTGATGCCGCTAGCCATCGACCCCATCGTTGCCCTCGATGCCGAGGCATTGTCCCGGGCCATCCATGCCCGCCAGATGTCGTGCCGGGAGGTGATGCAGGCTTATCTGGCGCATATCGAACGCTTCAACCCGCAGGTCAATGCGCTGGTGTCGCTGCGCCCGGCAGAGGCGCTGTTGGCCGAGGCCGATGAGCGTGACCGCGAGCTGGGCCGTGGCTATTCGCGCGGCTGGATGCATGGCATGCCCCAGGCGATCAAGGACCTGGCCGCCACTGCCGGGCTGCGCACCACGTTGGGCTCGCCGCTGTTCGCCGAGCAGGTGCCCGAGCAGGACGCGATCAGTGTGGCGCGGGTGCGGGCCAGTGGTGCGCTGATCGTGGGCAAGAGCAATGTGCCGGAATTCGGCCTTGGTTCGCAGACCTACAACACCCTGTTCGGCACCACCACCAACGCCTACGACCCGGGTAAGGTGGCCGGGGGCAGCAGCGGTGGGGCGGCGGCGGCGCTGGCCATGCGCCTGCTGCCGGTCGCCGACGGCAGCGACATGATGGGCTCGCTGCGCAACCCGGCGGCGTTCAACAACGTGTATGGCCTGCGCCCGTCGCAGGGCCGCGTACCCCACGGGCCGGCGCCGGAACTGTTCGTGCAGCAGCTGGCCACCGAGGGGCCGATGGGCCGCAGCGTGGTGGATGTGGCGCGGCTGTTGTCGACCCAGGCGGGCTTCGATGCGCGTACGCCGTTGTCGCTGAGTGATGGCCGGCGCGATTTTGCCGCCGGGTTGCAGCGCGATTTCCGCGGCGTGCGGGTTGGCTGGCTAGGCGACTACGACGGCTACCTGGCGATGGATGACGGGGTGCTGAGCCTGTGCGAAGCGGCCCTGGCAGACTTCGCCGAACTGGGCTGCCGGGTCGAAGCCTGCCAACCGGCGTTCGACCTGGCGCGTTTGTGGCAATGCTGGCTGACCCATCGCCACTTCCTGGTGCACGGCAACCTCGCTGCGGCCTATGCCGACCCGGGCAAGCGCGCGCTGCTCAAGCCCGAGGCGCAGTGGGAGGTGGAGGGTGGCCTGCACCTGAGCGCGGCGGCGGTGTACCAGGCTTCGGTGGCCCGCAGCGACTGGTACCGCGCGCTGGGCAAGCTGTTCGAGCGTTACGATTACCTGCTGTTGCCGTCGGCCCAGGTGTTCCCATTCGATGCACGGCAACCTTGGCCAACGGTGGTCGGCGGGCGGGCGATGGACACCTATCACCGCTGGATGGAAGTGGTGATAGGGCCGACCCTGGCCGGCTTGCCGAGCATCAGCGTACCGGTCGGTTTCAACGCTGCCGGGTTGCCCATGGGCCTGCAGATCATCGGCCCGGCCCAGGCCGACCATGCTGTGTTGCAGCTGGCCCATGCCCATGAACAGCTCACCCGTTGGGTTGCGCGGCGCCCACCCCGAAGCCTGCAAGCGCCATGAAACCGCTGGGCAGGCGCGGATCTTGCTGGCTATCCTGACCATCCAGCTACAGGGAGGTCACACTCATGGGCATCACGGCAGACAGTGGCGGCGTGCGTTCGGTGGAGCGGGCGCTGGCCATCGTCGACCTGCTTGGCGAACACCAGGCGCTGGGCCTGGAAGAACTGCATTACCTGACGGCGCTGCCCAAGGCCACGGTGTCGCGCATGCTCGCCACCTTGCAGGAGCAAGGCTGGGTCTACCGCGGCCTCAGCGACCGGCGTTACCGGCTGTGCGCGCGGCGCCTGTTCGGTGACCGCCAGCTACGTTTCAAGCGGCGCCTGGTGGAGCACGCCGCACCCATGTTGCTGGAGTTGAGCGAGCGCACCGGGTTGGTGGTTGACCTGTCATGTTTCGACGGCGAGCGGCTGGAGGTGATGGAAAGCGCCATCCCCCAGGTATTGCGCAAACGCTACCCGCACACCTGCCAGATCGTCGGCCATCATGCCAGCCTGTTCCACTCGGCGATGGGGCGGGCGTGCCTGGGTGAGTTGGCGGTCGACGAAGTGCAGCGCCTGGCGGCCCATGCGCGGGTGGGCGACGAGACGGTGCTGCGCGACATCGAGGAGGAAGCGAACAAGGGGTTCGGCCAGCGCACCGAAGGGCACTGGGAGTACCCGGTGCGCTTGCCGTTCCTGATCCGCGCGATAGCCCTGCCGGTGCATGCCGAAGGGCGCCTGGCCGGGAGCATTGCCTTGCACTGGCCGCTGGACCAGGCGCCGGTGGAGCGGGTGTTGAACCTGCACCTGAACAGCCTGGCTACAACGGTGGGGGAGGTGCAGCGGGCCTTGGTGGTTTGAGTCAGCCTGTGCCGGCCTCTTCGCGGGTAAACCCGCTCCCACAGGGTAAGTGCATTGCCCGAGGCTTGCTCGGTACCTGTGGGAGCGGGTTCACCCGCGAAGAGGCCAGTGCAGCAAACAACAAAAGAGGCTGTGTTCCGAGGCCCCTCAGCGCTCCAGGCTGTACATCCGGCACTCTGCCAGCAACGCCAGCAGGTTCGGCTCCCGCTCCCGCGCCTTCAAGAACACCACGCCGATATGCTGCTGCAAGCGATATTGCGGCTTCAGGGCAATCAACCTGACCCGGTTTTCGTACACCGCCGCGATACGCCCGGGCAGCAGGGCAAAGCCCACGCCCGAGCTGACCATGCTCAGCAGGGTGAAGATATCGTTCACCTGCATGGCCACCTTGGGTTCGAAGCCGGCCTGCTGGAACACCCGGGCGCCATCGCGGTGGGTGGCAAAGCCCTGGGTCAGGGTGATGAAGGTGGAGTCGGCCAGGTCGGCCAGGTCCACCTCGGCCTGCTCGGCGAAGGGCGAATCGATGGGCACGGCAAGGAAGATATCGTCGGAGAACAGCGGCAGCTGCTCGCAGGCCGGGTCGCTGACGCTTTCGTCGAGCGACACGAGGATGGCCTCCAGCTCGTGGTTCTTCAGGCGCTGCAGCAGGTCGACGTTGGAGCCCAGGGTCAGGTCGATGTTGAGTTCGCTGCGGCGCAGCTTGAGGCCCATGACCAGCTTGGGCACGGTTTTCACCGTCAGCGAGTAGAGCGCGCCCAGGCGGAAGCGTTCGGCATAGAAACCGGCGGCCTCGCGGGTCTGGCGGACCATCTGCTCGGCGTCCTGGATCAGCTGGCGGGCTTTCTTTTCCAGCACGTAGGCGCTTTCCAGCGGGATCAGCTGGCGGCCTTCGTGCTTGAACAGCGGGCAGCGCAGTGCGCTTTCCAGCGAGTGGATGGCACGGTGCACGCTGACGGCGCTGGTGGCCAGCTCGGCGGCGGCGCGGCCGAGGTTGCCGGTGCGCATGAAGGCGAGGAAGGTTTCCAGCTTCTTGAGGGTCAGTTCTTCGTCGATCAGCATGGGGGCCTGGGGTTTACGGCTTGGGGGTTATGGTGGAGTTGAGATCGAGCGCCGCCCGCGCGGCGCTTCGCAGCACAAGGCTGCTCCTACATCTGTTTCGGGCCAGTATCGCCTGTGCCAATGCACGCGACCGCCTTGTTTGCCCGGCACGATATCGAGGTGGACGCCAAGGGGCCGCGCGCTTTCGCCTCAGGAATAACTGGCCCGAAACAGATGTAGGAGCAGCCTTGTGCTGCGAAGCGCCGCGCGGGCGGCGCTCGATCTCAAACCCACCACATACCTCAAGCCCGACGCTCGATCAACGCCCACAACGCCGGGTCGTTGAAATCTTCGATCACCAACCCGGCCCCCGCCGCCAGCAACCGCTCCGGCGTCTGGGTAGTGGCCACACCCACGGTAAAGATCCCCGCGCCACTCGCTGCCGCCACCCCCGGCAGCGAATCCTCGAAGGCCAGTGCCTGCCCGGCCTCGGCACCCAGCCGCTGCAACCCGGTCAGGTAGGGCAGCGGGTCCGGCTTGGGCCGTGCCAGTTCCTCGGCCACCAGCACATGCTCGAAGCGCTGGCCCAGGCCCATGGCGTTCAACATGTGTTCGGCGTTCAGCCGCGGTGCGTTGGTCACCACGCACATGCCGATGTCACGAGCCCGGGCATGTTCCAGCAGGCGCACAAGGCCCGGCATCGGTTCGAGAGCCGGCGACATGTCGCGGAACAGCGCCTCCTTGCGGTCGGCCAGCTCCTGGCACTGCTCGGCACTGGCACCGGCAAACAGCTCGGCGAACAGCTCGCCGTTGGCGCGGCCGCTGACCTGGGCATCGAACTGCGCCTGGCTCAGCTCGCGGCCGTCATGCTCGCGCAGTAGTTGGCGAAAGGCCTGCAGGTGCAAGGTGTCAGTGTCGGTGAGGGTTCCGTCGAGGTCGAACAGCAGGGCAGTCAGCATTGGGTATCCAGGTCCAAAATCATGGGCGGGCCAGAAGGGAGATTCTTTGCCTTTGGAGTCACGTGAACTTCGCGACTTCCTGAGTGTACTGGAGTACGGCAGCCTTGGCAGAGCTGTGCTCGAACGCGAGGTTGGCGCCTGCGCGTCGAGTCAGCAACTGCCAAAGCTGGAAAGCCAACCGAGTAACCGGCCGTTGGCACGCTCCGGCTTTCGAAGTTTGGTCATCAGTTCTGGTTGGCGGAGGTGGCCGGGCGCAGGTAGCTGATCTTCTGCACCTTGCCGTCGCTGTCACGGTAGGTGAGGGTGGCGGTGTCGGCGTGGTCGGTGGCGTGGCCCGAGGCCTCCACCGCGATCACTTGGGCGATATCCAGGTTCATGCCGTACTGGTACGGGGAGGCGGTCTGGGCGAAGGCGCCGACGCTGCTGCCAAAGGTCAGGGTGGCGATGGCGATTGCTTTGATGAAGGTCATGATCATGCTCCGTTAGCTTGGGTAGTGGGATCAGCGACTGCTTGCTGCCTGGGTTGAATATTGCGCGATAATATTTAGTGCGCAAAATATATTCCCACTATCCGGTCTATTGGAGCGCTGCATCGCCGGCAAGCGCGGCTCCCACAGTGTCCCTGCTGATTCAACTCGCCATGTGCAGTCAGGTTTGCCGGATCGCAGCCGCCAAGCCGTCGACGAAGGGGGCTGTTCAGCGTGCTCCGAAAAGAGTACAAATGTGCTCCATGGACAATCTTACCCCAAAACGCCGCGCCATCTTCGAGTTCATCCGTGAGCGCATCGCCGACCACGGCCAGCCGCCGAGCCTGGCCGATATCGCCACGCGCTTCGGTTTTGCCTCGCGCAGTGTCGCGCGCAAGCACATCACCGCCCTGTGCCAGGCCGGCTACATCGACGTCACGCCGAACCAGGCGCGGGGCATACGCCTGGCCGAACGGCTGCGCCGCCCGGAAATCCTCGAAGTGCCGGTGCTGGGCCAGGTGGCGGCAGGCGCCCCCATCGGCCCGGACCTCGACATTCACGAGCAGTTGCTGCTCGACCCCAGCCTGTTCCGCCGTACCCCCGACTACCTGCTGAAGGTGCGTGGCGACTCGATGATCGACGACGGCATTTTCGACGGCGACCTGGTCGGCATCCTCCAGCAGGCCGACGCCCGCGATGGCCAGATCGTGGTCGCCCGCCTGGACGGCGAGGTGACCATCAAGCGCCTGCAGCGCCAGGGTGGCAATTACCGGCTGTTGCCACGCAACCCGGCCTATGCGCCCATCGATGTGCGGCCTGAACAGGAGTTCTTCATCGAAGGCGTGTTCTGCGGCTTGCTGAGGCGTGACTGATGGGCGCGGTGGTCGACCTCGACAGGTTGCTCGACCAGCGCCGGGTATGGCGCGGTCGGCAGGCCCAGGCGCGGCCGCTCGGCCTGCAGCCCACGGGCCATGCCGCCCTTGACCAATGCCTGCCGGAAGGTGGCTGGCCGGCGGCTGCGCTCAGCGAACTGTTGCTGGCCAGCCCCGGCTGTGGCGAATTGCAGCTGCTGTGGCCAACCCTGGCCCGCTTGAGCGCTGAAGCCAGCCGAATCGTGCTGGTGGCACCGCCATTCATTCCTTACGCCCCGGCCTGGCAGGCCGCGGGGGTGGACCTGCGCTGGCTGGTACAAGTGGACGCCGCACCTGCCGATGCCTTGTGGGCCGCCGAGCAGTGCCTGCGCTCCGGCAGTTGCGCGGCGGTGCTGTGCTGGCCGGAACGTGCCGATGACCGCGCCCTGCGGCGCTTGCAGGTGGCTGCCGAAACCGGCCAGGCGCTGGCCTTCGCCTGCCGGCCGCAACAGGCGGCGCACAACCCTTCGCCCGCAGCGCTGCGTATTGCCGTCGACACCCGCCCGGCACAATGGCGCGTGCTGAAAAGCCGTGGCGGCATGCCCCCGGCGCTGCCCATCGCCTGCCCGGGGCGGGGCTGATGCAACATGCTCTGGGCCTGCATCCTGCTTCCGCAGCTGGCGCTGGACACGGTCCTGCGTGAGCGTGACGACCCTGATACCCCCCTGGTGCTGCTTGGCGGGCCGACCCAGCGACGCGTGCTGCAGGCGGTCAACCCGGCGGCGGCCGCGCTCGGCCTGCGGGCCGGGCAAACCCTGACGGCGGCGCGTGCGCTGGCCGATGGCTTCAGCTGCGTCGAAGCCGACCCCAGGCGCATCGACCAGGTGCAGCAGTTGCTGGCAGCCTGGGCCTACCGCTTCAGTGCCCAGGTCAGCCTGCACTACCCACGGGCGCTGTTGCTGGAGGTGGGCTCCAGCCTGCAACTGTTCGGCCCCTGGCCGCTGTTCGAGGCACGCCTGCGCCAGGAACTGGCGGAACTGGGCTTGCGCCAACGCATCGTCCTGGCCAGCAACCCGGTGGCGGCGCGCATGCTCGCCAACGCTCACGATGGCCTGGCCGTGAGTGACGCCGATGCCACCCGTGCGGCGCTGCTGGGCATGCCCATCGAGCGTATCGGCCTGCCTGCGCAGGCTGCCGAGGCCTTTGCCCGCATGGGCCTGCGCCAGTTGAGCCAGGTGCTGGCCTTGCCCCGCGACAGCCTGGCCAGGCGCTTTCCGGCCCAGGTGCAGCTGCACCTTGACCAGTTGCTCGGCCTGCGCAACCTGGGGCTGGGCTTCTACCAGCCGCCGGACCGTTTCGAAGCCCGGCTGGAGCTGAACTTCGACGTCGAATCGCACCAGGCCCTGCTGTTCCCGCTGCGGCGCATGCTCAACGACCTTGCCGCGTTCCTCGCCGGGCGTGACTGTGGCGTGCAGCGTTTCTGCCTGCACCTGGAGCACGCCGAAGGGCCGGATACTTTGCTGAAGGTAGGCCTGCTGGCCGCCGAACGCGATGCGGCAATGTTGTTCGAGCTGGCGCGCGGGCGCCTGGAACCGCTACGCATTCCCGCACCGGTGCGCAACCTGCGGCTGGTTGCCGAGGACCTGCCACCCTTCGTGCCGCAACACCAGGCATTGTTCGACCCGCGTGCGCAACAGGCGCAACCTTGGGAACAATTGCGCGAACGGCTGCGCGCCCGCTTGGGGGATGAGGCGGTCAAGGGCCTGAGCGTGGCAGCCGATCATCGCCCCGAGTGTGCCTGGCAAGCGGTAGAGCAGGGTGCCCAGGGCAACATGCCGGTCGTTCCTGGCAGCCGCCCTGGCTGGCTGCTGTCGGCCCCCATGGCGCTGGACGAAGGCGGCTATCGCCTGCAAGGCCATGCCGAGCGCATCGAGTCGGGCTGGTGGGATGGCGGCGATGTGCGCCGCGACTATTACCGCATCGAAACCCGCGACGGCCTGCGCGGCTGGGCCTATCGCGACCTGGGCAAGGCCGGCCCGTTGTGGCTGCAGGGCTGGTTCGCGTGAACATCCCGGGTTATGCCGAGCTGCACTGCCTGTCCAACTTCAGCTTCCAGCGCGGCGCGTCGAGCGCCGACGAGCTGTTCCGGCGCGCGCGTGAACAGGGCTACCAGGCGCTGGCGATCACCGACGAATGTACCCTGGCCGGTATCGTCCGTGCCTGGCAGGCGGCCAAGGAACACCAGCTGCGGCTGATCGTGGGCAGTGAAGTGCAGTTGCAGGACGGCCCCAGGCTGGTGCTGCTGGTGCAGGACCTGGCCGGCTACCAGAACCTGTGCGCGCTGATCACCCGGGCCCGGCGGCGGGCGCAGAAGGGCGAGTACCAACTGTTTCGCGATGACCTGCAGCACCATCATCAGGGCCTGCTGGCATTGTGGGTAGCCGATGACAGCGGCGATGCCACCCCCGGGCAGTGGCTGCACGGCGTGTTCGGCGAGCGCCTGTGGCTGGCCGTGCACCTGCACCGCGGCAGTGACGATACCTTGCGCCTTGAACGCTTGCGTAGCCTGGCGGCCAGGGTCGGCATCCGCGCCGTGGCCTGTGGCGACGTGCACATGCACGTGCGCGGTCGTCGCGCCCTGCAAGATTGCATGACCGCCATTCGCCAGCATTGCCTGGTGGCCGAGGCCGGGCGCTTCCTGTTTGCCAATGGCGAGCGGCACCTGCGCAGCCAGGCGCAACTGGGCGAACTCTATCCCGCCGACCTGCTGGCCGAGACCCTGGCCATCGCTGCGCGCTGCCAGTTCGAACTGAGCGAATTGAAATACCAGTACCCACGCGAACTGGTGCCCCAGGGGCATAGCCCGGCGAGCTGGTTGCGCGAATTGTGCCAGCAGGGTTTGCCGTCGCGCTGGCCAGACGGGCCGAGCATCAAGGTGCGGGATGTGCTGGCCAAGGAGCTGGCGCTGATCGAGGAGCTGGGCTACGAAAGCTACTTCCTGACTGTGCACGACATCGTCGCCTTCGCCCGCAGCCAGCGCATTCTGTGCCAGGGGCGGGGCTCGGCTGCCAACTCGGTGGTGTGCTTCGTGCTGGGCATCACCGAGCTCGACCCCATGCAACACCACCTGTTGTTCGAGCGCTTCCTGTCGCGCGAGCGCAACGAGCCGCCGGACATCGATGTGGACTTCGAGCACGACCGGCGCGAGGAGGTGATCCAGTATGTATTTCGTCGCTATGGCCGGCACCGGGCGGCGCTCACTGCGGTGGTCAACACCTACCATGCTGCCGGTGCGGTGCGGGATGTGGCGCGGGTGCTGGGGCTGCCGGCCGACCAGGTGGACGCCCTGGCCAAATGCTGCGGCCGCTGGAGCGATCGCATACCCGATGACCAGCGCCTGGCCGAGGCCGGTTTCGAGGCGGGCAGCCCTTCGCTGCGCCGGGTGCTGGTGCTGGCCGGCGAACTGATCGGCTTCCCTCGGCACCTGTCACAGCACCCGGGCGGCTTCGTTATCTCGCAGCAACCCCTGGACGAGCTGGTGCCGGTGGAGAATGCCGCGATGCCGGAGCGCACGGTGATCCAGTGGGACAAGGACGACCTGGACATGGTCGGCCTGCTCAAGGTCGACGTGCTGGCGCTGGGTATGCTCAGCGCCTTGCGCCGTTGCTTCGACCTGCTGCAACGCCACCGTGGCCGGCACCTGACCCTGGCGACCATCCCCGCCGAAGACCCGGCCACCTACGCGATGATCAGCCGTGCCGAGACCATGGGCGTGTTCCAGATCGAGTCGCGCGCGCAAATGGCCATGTTGCCGCGGCTGCGGCCCGCAAAGTTCTACGACCTGGTCATCGAGGTGGCCATCGTCCGCCCCGGGCCGATCCAGGGCGACATGGTCCACCCTTACCTGCGCCGGCGGCTGAAGCAGGAGCCGGTGACGTACCCCTCGCCGCAACTGAAGGCAGTGTTCGAGCGCACCCTGGGCGTGCCGCTGTTCCAGGAGCAGGTGATGGAACTGGCGATGGTCGCGGCCGACTACACCCCGGGCGAGGCCGACCAGTTGCGCCGCAGCATGGCCGCCTGGAAGCGCCACGGCGGCCTGGAGCCGCACCGCGAGCGGCTGGTGCAGGGCATGTTGCGCAATGGTTATGACTTGGCGTTTGCCGAGCGCATCTTCGAGCAGATCAAGGGCTTTGGCAGCTATGGCTTTCCGGAGTCGCACGCGGCCAGCTTTGCCTTGTTGTGCTATGCCAGCAGCTGGCTCAAGTGCCATGAACCGGCGATTTTCACCTGCGCGCTGGTCAACAGCTGGCCCATGGGCTTCTACAGCCCCGACCAGTTGCTGCAAGAGGCCCGGCGTCAGGGTATCGAGGTCAGGCCGGTGGATGTGTGCCACAGTGACTGGGACTGCACGCTCGAGCCTGAGCCTGGAGAGGTGCTGGCCATTCGCATGGGCTTGCGCCTGGTGCGCGGCCTTGCCGAGGCCGATGCCAGGCGCCTGGAGCAGGCGAGGGCGCAGCGGCCATGGCGCGATGTCGAAGACCTGTGCCTGCGTGCCGGGCTCGATCCGCGAGCCCGCGCTCACCTGGCCGATGCCGGCGCGCTGCGCGCCTTGGCCAGCGACCGGCACCAGGCGCGCTGGCAGGTGGCGGCGGTGCAGCCGCAGTTGCCTTTGTTCGCCGATATCGAAGCCTTGCCGGAAAGCACCGTCGAACTGCCCGTTCCCAGCGTGGCAGAGGACCTGATGGCCGATTACCAGACCCTGGGTACCACGCTTGGGCCGCATCCCTTGACCTTGTTGCGCTCACGCCTGCGGGCGCTGGGCTGTCGCAGTTCGCGCGAGCTGCAAGATGTCGGGCATGGTGACAACATTGCCGTGGCCGGGTTGGTGGTGGGCCGTCAGCGGCCCCAGACCGCCAGTGGCGTGACCTTCGTCACCCTGGAGGACGAGCACGGTATGGTCAATGTGGTGGTGTGGCGGGCGCTTGCCGAACGGCAGCGGCGGGCGCTGGTGGGGTCGCAGTTGCTCAAGGTCAGCGGGCGGCTGGAGCAGGAGAATGGCGTGCGCCACCTGATAGCACGGCGACTGGAGGATGTGAGCCCGCTGTTGCAAGGGCTGGACGTACGCAGCCGGGATTTCCATTGATCCCCGGCACCTCACGCAAAGTCCTGATTTTTGCGCGGTCCCTAGAGCAACTGTCTTGCTCAAATTCCAAAAGGCGGCGCGATTCCTGTGGGAGCGGCCTTGTGTCGCGAAAGGGCTGCAAAGCAGCCCCAGCAATTTCAACTGTTGCGCATCAATCCTGGGGCCGCTTTGCGGCCCTTTCGCGACGCAAGGCCGCTCCCACAAAAAAGCTATTTCGTGCCAGTCGCTACTTGCGTGTCGGTGCCGGGAACGCGCTGATGGAAGTGAGCCGGCTGTTAAATGGCCTTGCACGAATCCCGACCCTTGCGCGCTCCCACAGGAGTCTCGCCATAGTCCGGATTGCGCTGACCTGGAGCGGCCTTGCGTCGCGAAAGGGCTGCGTAGCAGCCCCAGGATTTCGGCGTCACTGCAGATAATGCTGGGGCCGCTTTGCGGCCCTTTCGCGACGCAAGGCCGCTCCTACAAAAAGCGATTCCGTGCCAGTCGCTACACCATCGCCAACCGCTGCTTGCGCGTCGGTGCCGGGAACGCCCGGTCGATCGCCCGTAGGTCTTCGCTGGTCAAGGTCAGCATGCCCGCAGCCGCATTCAACCGCACATGCTCGGGCGTCACGGCCTTGGGGATGGCTATCACCCCGTCATCACGGGTCACCCAGGCCAGGCTGACCTGGGCCGCCGTGGCACCATGGCGCTCGGCGATTTCCGCCAGCACCGGGTGCTGCAGCAGGCGCCCGGCCTGGGCCAGCGGGCAGTAGGCCATGGTCGGCAGCGCGCGCTTTTCGCACCACGGCAACAGGTCGAACTCGATGCCACGCTGGGCCGGGTTGTACAGCACCTGGTTGGTGGCGCAATCGGGGTTGTGCAGTTCGCGCAGGTCGTCGACGTCGAAATTGGAAACGCCCCAGCGCTTGATCTTGCCTTGCTCGCGCAAGCGCTCGAAGGCCTCGACGGTTTCCTCCAGTGGGTGCTGGCCACGCCAGTGCAGCAGGTACAGGTCGATGCATTCGGTGCCCAGACGCGTGAGGCTGCGCTCGCAGGCCGCTGCCATACCGCGCCGGCTGGCATTGTGCGGGTACACCTTGCTGACCAGGAACACCTGGTCGCGGCGCCCGGCAATGGCCTGGCCAACCACTTCTTCCGCGCCACCTTCGGCATACATCTCGGCGGTATCGATCAGGCTCAGGCCAAGTTCGATACCCTGTTGCAGGGCCGCCACCTCGGCCGCCTTGCGGGCCGGATCTTCACCCATGTACCAGGTGCCCTGGCCAATGGCCGGAACGCTCGAACCTGCCAGTTTCACGTAACGCATGTCACCTCCGGGATGCGGGTATTGGAAAGCAGTACCTCGAGCAGCGCTTGCGCCGCCGTGGAAAGCTTGTGTTCGCTGAGGGCAATCACGCCGATGCGGCGCTCGACCGTGGGCTCGACCAGGGTGACGCAGCGGGCGCCAAGCTCCTGCATCTGGTTGATGCACAGCGCCGGCACGGCACTGACCCCCAGGCCACTGGCAACCATGCGGCCGATGGTCGACAGCTGGTGGCTCTCGAAAGCCACCGCCAGTTTGCCGTGCTGGGCGGCCACGTTCTGTTCCATCAGCAGGCGCACCGCCGAAGGGCGTTGCAGGGCCACGAAGTCTTCGGCCAGCAACTGTGCCCAGCTGACCTGGGGCAGCTGCGCCAAGGGCGAATCGGCGGGCACCACGGCGACGAAGCGGTCCATGTACAACGGGTGGAAATCCAGGCCATCGATGTTGTCCGGTTCGAAGCCGATGCCCAGTTCGACGCGGCGATGGCGCACCAGTTCCTGCACCTGTTCGTTGATCACATCGTGCACCGTGACGTTGACCTTCGGGTAACGCTGGCGAAATACCTTCAGCGAGTAGGGCAGCAGATTGCCGGCAAAGGCCGGCATGGCCGCCACCGAAACCCGGCCCAGTTGCAGGGTGAAACGCTGGCGCAGCATTTCTTCGGTGTCGTCCCAGTCGGCCAGCAGGCGCCGCGCCAGTGGCAGCAGTACCTCGCCCTCGGCAGTCAGGCTGACGCTGCGTGTTGTGCGGCTCAGCAGGGCGCCACCAAGGTTTTCTTCCAGGGCCTTGATGGTCAGGCTCAGGGCCGGTTGCGAGACATGCAGGTGTTCACCGGCCTGGGCGAAGCTCTGGTACTTGGCCACAGCGACAAAGGCGCGCAGTTGCTTGACGTTCATGACAGGCCTTTTGGTTGTTTTGCAAAAGTTATCAATCGATGATGAAAACAAAATTAACAAATCAGTCGCTTGCGGTGAAGATGTCCCCACACGCTCACCGACAGCCTCGTCGGTTCAACAACTACAAAAGGCGGATCAGCATGGCCGGACTGGACAAGCGCGTTGCAACCTATGAACAGGCCCTCGAAGGCCTGACCGACAACATGACGGTACTGGCTGGTGGTTTCGGCCTGTGCGGCATCCCGGAAAACCTTATCAGCGAAATCAAGCGCCGTGGCGTCAAGGGCCTGACCGTGGTCTCCAACAACTGCGGTGTCGATGGCTTTGGCCTGGGCGTGCTGCTGGAAGACCGTCAGATCCGCAAGATGGTCGCTTCCTACGTGGGCGAGAACGCCGAGTTCGAACGCCAGCTGCTGAGCGGCGAGCTGGAAGTGGAACTGACCCCGCAAGGCACCCTCGCCGAGAAAATGCGCGCCGGTGGCGCCGGCATCCCGGCCTTCTACACGGCCACCGGCTACGGCACCCCGGTTGCCGATGGCAAGGAAGTGCGCGAGTTCAACGGCCGCAAGTACATCCTCGAAGAATCCATCACCGGCGACTTCGCCATCGTCAAGGGCTGGAAGGCCGACCACTACGGCAACGTGGTGTACCGCAACACCGCGCAAAACTTCAACCCGCTGGCCGCCACCGCCGGCAAGATCACCGTGGTCGAAGTGGAAGAGATCGTCGAACCTGGCGTGCTGCTGCCCAGCGAGATCCACACCCCGGGCATCTACGTGGACCGCGTCATCGTCGGCACCTTCGAAAAGCGTATCGAAAAGCGCACCGTCAAGGCCTGAGCGCCATCCACCAGAACAACAAAGAGATCCTGACCATGGCACTGACCCGCGAACAGATGGCGCAACGCGTCGCCCGTGAACTGAAGGACGGCTACTACGTAAACCTGGGCATCGGCATTCCGACCCTGGTGGCCAACTACGTACCCGCCGACATGGATGTGATGCTGCAATCGGAAAACGGCCTGCTCGGCATGGGCGAATTCCCCACCGAAGGCACCATCGATGCCGACATGATCAACGCCGGCAAGCAGACCGTCACCGCCCGCCGCGGTGCCTCGATCTTCGATTCGGCGCAGTCGTTCGCCATGATCCGTGGCGGCCATGTCGACCTGACCGTGCTCGGCGCTTTCGAAGTGGATGTGCAAGGCAACATCGCCTCGTGGATGATCCCGGGCAAGCTGGTGAAGGGCATGGGCGGCGCCATGGACCTGGTGGCCGGTGCCGAGAACATCATCGTCACCATGACCCACGCTTCCAAGGACGGCGAGTCCAAGCTGCTGCCGCAGTGCAGCCTGCCGTTGACCGGTGCTGGCTGCATCCGCAAGGTGCTGACCGACCTGGCCTACCTGGAAATCGAAGACGGCGCCTTCATCCTGCGCGAGACCGCGCCCGGGGTGAGCGTTGAGGAAATCATCGAGAAAACCGCCGGCAAGCTGATCGTGCCGGATGATGTGAAGGAAATGACCTTCTAACCTATCGCCGCGCACCGCCCCTGTAGGAGCGGCCTTGTGTCGCGAAAGGGCTGCAACGCAGCCCCGCGATTTTGGCATCGATGCCGAGATCGAGGGGCCGCGTTGCGGCCCTTTCGCGACACAAGGCCGCTCCTACAGGGGTTTTGCATTTGCTGATGTATCCGATAAAACCAATAAAAGGAATTGAACTGTGGCCGCTGAAATCCAAGACAGCCGTTCCGCGCGCTTTGCCTTGCGCTGCTCCAACTGGGCCGAACGCTGGTTCCCCGATTCCTGGGTGTTTGCCGCCCTGGCGGTGCTGCTGGTGTGCATCGGCGCCCTGGCCATGGGCGCCAAGCCGACCGACACCGCCAAGGCCTTTGGCGATGGCTTCTGGAGCCTGATCCCGTTCACCATGCAGATGGCCTTCGTGGTCATCGGCGGCTATGTGGTGGCCAGCTCGCCGCCCGCAGCGCGGCTGATCGACCGCCTGGCGCGCATCCCCGGCAATGGCCGTTCGGCAGTGTGCTGGGTGGCGCTGATCTCGATGCTGGCATCGCTGCTCAACTGGGGCCTGTCGCTGGTGTTCGGCGGCCTGCTGGTGCGCGCCCTGGCCCGGCGCACCGAACTGAAGATGGACTACCGCGCCGCCGGTGCAGCCGCCTACCTGGGCCTGGGCGCCGTGTGGGCGCTGGGACTGTCTTCGTCGGCGGCGCAACTGCAGGCCAACCCGGCCAGCCTGCCACCATCGATCCTGTCGATTACCGGGGTAATCCCGTTCACCGAAACCATCTTCCTCTGGCAGTCCGGCGTGATGCTGGCGGCGTTGGTGGTGGTCTCGCTGGTGATCGCCTACGCCACGGCCCCGGGCCCGAACAGTGCGCGCAGCGCCCAGGACTGTGGGGTCGACCCCAGCTTCACCGCGCCACCGGCACCCCAGCGCACCCGCCCGGGCGAGTGGCTGGAACACAGCCCCATCCTGATCCTGCTGCTGGTGGCCCTGGCTGCCGGCTGGCTGTACCAGGAGTTCGCCACCAAGCCGGCGATTACCGCCATTTCCGGGCTGAACACCTACAACCTGTTGTTCATCATGCTCGGTGCCTTGCTGCACTGGCGCCCGCGCAGCTTCCTCGATGCGGTGGCGCGCGCGGTGCCGACCACCACCGGGGTGCTGATCCAGTTCCCGCTGTATGGTTCGATCGCTGCCATCCTCACCCAGGTGAAGGGCCTCGACGAGCAGACTTTGGCCCACCACATTTCGCTGTTCTTCACCCAGATCGCCACGCATGACACCTATGCCGTGCTGATGGGCGTGTATTCGGCGGTGCTGGGCTTCTTCATCCCCTCGGGTGGTGGCAAGTGGATCATCGAGGCACCTTACGTGATGCTGGTGGCCAATGACCTGCAGTACCACCTGGGCTGGGCAGTGCAGATCTACAACGCCGCCGAAGCCTTGCCGAACCTGATCAACCCGTTCTACATGCTGCCGCTGCTGGGGGTACTGGGGCTCAAGGCACGCGACTTGATCGGCTTCTCGTTCGTGCAGTTGCTGGTGCACGTGCCACTGGTGCTGGTGTTGCTGTGGGCATTGGGTACGACGTTGCAGTACCTGCCGCCAGTGATGCCGTAGCCCTGGGCCTGCGCTGGCTTTTTGTAGGAGCGGCCTTGTGTCGCGATAGGGCCGCAAAGCGGCCCCAGGATTTCAGCAATAGTGCACAAATTGCCGGGGCTGCTCTGCAGCCCTATCGCGACACAAGGCCGCTCCTACAAGACTCAGCGCAGCGGCCCCAGCATTTCCTGAGCAGTCCACGTATCATTACCAGGCTGCCTTCGCCTGGGAAACCCGCGTCACATGTCTATCCGATTGAAACTGCTTCGAAAGAAACTGGGGATGACCCTGGAGCTGCTGGCCGACAAGACCGGCATGACCAAGAGCTACCTGTCCAAGGTCGAACGTGGCCTGAACACCCCCTCGATCGCCGCCGCGCTGAAGCTGGCGCGGGCACTGAATGTCAATGTCGAAGAACTGTTCGCCGAAGAGCAGGCCGGCCAGAGCCGCTACAGCCTGGTGCGCCATGGCGAACGCCAGGCCCTGGTGGGTGACGGGGCAGGGCCGGGGTACGCGGCCCTCACCAGCCAGGTCGGGCAGCGCAGCCTGCTGCCGTTCCTGATCCAGCCGCCGACCGAGTTCAGCGACCCCACGTTCAAGGAACACCTGGGCGAAGAATTTCTGTTCGTCCACGCCGGCCAGGTGGAGGTGGACTTCATGAACGAGCGGGTGCTGCTGGAGCAAGGCGATGCCTTGCATTTCAATGCCCAGACACCCCACCGGCTAAGGTCGGTGGGGCCGCTGCCGGCGCAGTTGCTGGTTGTGGTACACCACGCAGACGAGTAACACGCTGGGGCGCCAAAGTGCCCCACGGCCTTGCCTTTCTCAGCGATGAAACGTTGGCGCCACCAAGACAGCGCCCTTTGCTCAACTTGTGCGTCGATATTTTGACGATTCTGTTGGGCGCCTATTGAATTTTATTATAGTGTCGAATCGTTGACGCAATGCCATTGTGTTCATAAGCTCATTTCAACAGTGAAACAACTTCCGAACACCACGCCAACAAATAGTTGATTTTCCTCTTTACAGGAGGGGCGTATGCGCACGGCTCTGATTATCAAATCGATGTCTTTGCTGGCGCTGTTGAGTGGCGCGGCGCGTGCGGCGGATATGTATATCAATCAGAACAGTATCATCCCTGTTTCAACCGCAGGGTGGTTCTTTGCATTTGCTGTCGTTGGCTTTGTGGCAGTCGCCAACAGGAACAAGATCTGAGTCCGCCAGCCTGGGTTTAACCCTTGACACCAGCGGCCCGGGGCCTGGCTTGTCAATTCCCCAGCCGTTGCTATATTGCCAGTAGCCCGTGCAGGTCCACGGTTGCAGGCAGCACAGCCCAGGCTGCACAGCGTCAAGGCAAGGCCTCTGGAAGATCGAGGCCATCGCGGTTGGCGTATGCCGCGAAGCGGAGCGAGAGTTGGTGTGTTGTTCTCATTCAGTGCTCTTTGTCGGGCCTTTTCGGCCGGAGGGACCCTCATGGTGCGTTCAATGTTTGCCGCGTTCTGCATGCTGATGGTGTGGTCTGGTGCCGGTAAGGCCGACCCGCACAGTGCTACCTACCTGCTCAGCCCCGGCGATGTGGTGATGGTTTCGGTGTGGCAGGAAGACAGCCTGCGCCAGGAAGCCACCGTACTTCCCGATGGCAGTATCACGTTCCCCCTGGCCGGGCGCATCGATGTTGCCGGGCTGGATGTGACGACCGTTGAAAAACAAGTGGCTGCCAAACTCGAGAAGTTTCTCCCCGACCCGAATGTCAGCGTTGTCGTCAAGAGCATCGCCGGCAACCTGGTCTATGTACAAGGCAAAGTGATCAAGCCCGGGCCGGTACAAATGGCAGGCCCTACGGCAGTGCTGCAGGCTTTGAGCATGTCGGGCGGCCTCGACAAGTTTGCAGATGAAAGCGAAATCAAAGTAGTGCGTGGCACCGGCGCTTCCCAAAAAATTCTGCCCGTGCGATATAGAGACCTGGTGTCTGGCCGGGATATGTCCACCAACATCCAACTGCAGGCTGGCGATACGCTGGTCGTTCCTTGATCTTGCCTTTAATAAGAACACTTAATGCCTCTTCTCAGAACAACTAGCATTGCAACGGCAATCTTGGTGTTGCCGTTTACGGACACAGTCCTGGCAGCAAATTGGCAGTCTACGGTGGTGGTACCGACATCCGTCGAACATGACAGCAACCCCTTGCTGCTGTCGTCGGGTGAAAAGGGCATAACGCGCACGATCATCGCGCCGGATTACACCCTGATCGGTACCTTCGACCGTGACGAACTGAGGTTGGGGCTGGGCGTGCATGTATTGCGCTCGTCCGACACGGCGGTGGTCGACAACCGGGAGGACCCCGACGTTAGCCTGGGCTGGCAGCGCCAGACCGAGCGCGGGCGGTTTGGCCTGCTGGCGCGTTACAACGAAAGTTCGACGCTGTCGGGAACGGTGCTGGATACCGGCGTGGTCACCACCGATGGCACGCAAAAGCTGTATACGCTGGCCGGCAACTGGAGCCAGGCGGTTACCGAACGCAGCACCTTGAGCAACGAAACCACGTACAACCGTGCCCGTTATGACATCAGTACGCTGACGGGTTACGAAGAACTGGGCAACGTGTTCACCTGGACCTACGCCTGGAGCGAGCGGGCTGATCTTTACAGCCGCTTCGGTGCCCGGCGCTATGAGCCCGAACAGGACCAGACGGCGACGGCGTCCAACAGCTACAGCCCGGCGGTCGGGGTCAAGTACCAGTTCTCCGAACGTCTCAGCGCCGATGCGCATGTGGGTATCACCGAGGTTTCCGGTGACGAAGGTGGCCGACGCGGGGAGGGTGGGGTAGCGCTGCTGTATACCGGTGCGCGCGCCGTCGCCAGCTTTACCGCCGAACGCAGCACGGTGGCCAGCGCCGAAGGCGGCTTCGCCGAGCTCGACCAGGTGCGCGGTGTGTGGAGTTACGCCGTCAGCGAATTGACCCGGGTGGGCGCGGATGCTGCCTGGCAAGACAGCAAAGGGCAGACCCCCAACACCCTGCAGACCTACAGCGTGTGGGCCAGCCGCGAGTTTTCGCCGTACTGGGACCTGCGCCTGTCGCTGATGTACAAGGATCGGCAGCAGGATCACGAAGCTGATGCGAACGCTACGATCGTGGGTTTGACGTTGACGTACAGGTACCCCGACATCTGAACTTCAGGCAGGTGGCCCCATGAAGTCCGACTACGAGCTCTCCCTCAGAGATTACATCGCCATAATCAAGGACCGGGCCCTGTTGTTGGGGGTGAGCATCGTAGTCATCCTGGCCGCGACCGTCGCTGTCGCAGTGATGGTGCCGCCGATCTACCAGTCGACCGGCACCATCCTGGTGGAGTCGCAGCAGATTTCCCCCGAGCTGGTATCGACCAACAACACCAGTTTCGCCGATGAACGCATCGAAGTGATTCGCCAGCGGGTGATGACCCGCGAGAACCTGCTGCGCATCATCGACAAGTACAACCTGTTCCCCGACAAGCGCTTCAGCGATAGCGACAAGATCGACCACATGCGCAGTGCCATCGTGGTCGAAACCCTTACCACCTATGTACGCGGGCGCGGCGAAGCGACCGTGGCGTTCAATGTGTCCTTCGAGCACAAGCAGCCGGAGGTGGCCAAGGAAGTTGCCGACGAGTTGGTCACGCTGTTTCTCAACGAGAACCTCAAGCAGCGTACCGAACGGGCCAACGAAACCACCGAGTTCCTTACCCAGGAAGCGAACAAGCTGGGTGCCGAGCTGGCCAGCCTGGAAAACCAGCTGGCGGATTTCAAGCAGGCCCACGCCAATGCCTTGCCCGAGCACCAGACCTTGCGCATGAACATGCTGTCACGCTCGGAGCTGGAGTTCCGCGAGGTCGACCGTGATTACAAGGCCGCCCAGGAAGAGCTGCGTTACCTTGAGCTGGAACTGTCCGCGGCCAGTGCCGGGCTGGCTACCAAGGTCGGCGAAGGCCCCAGGGTGGCCAGTGCCGAGCAGCCCGAGGACCTGCCCAGCCTGAAGGCCGAGTATGCCCGGCTGCTGAGCCGCTACAAGGAAGCCCACCCCGATGTGGTGGCGGTCAAGCGCAGGATCCAGGCGCTCGAAGCCAGTGGCAATCGCACGGCTGCGGCCTCCACGGTCGGCCTCGATGTCGCCCGCGTGCGCGCCAAGATGAGCGCGGCACAGGTGCGCATAGCTTCGCTGGCCGAGCAGAAGCGCGAGCTGACCCGCAAGATGGAAGGCTACGAGGCCGAGATCCTCGAGGCGCCGCAGGTCGAGCGTGGCCTGGTGACTTTGATGCGTGACCACGACAACGCGCGCAAGAAGTACGAAGAAATCCGCGCCAAGGAAATGGGCGCGAAGATTACCGAAAGCCTTGAGCAGGAGAACAAGGCCGAGCGCTTTGTGCTGCTGGAGCCACCGCTGATGCCCGAGAAACCGATCAAGCCCAACCGCAAGAAAATCGCCGCGCTGGGCCTGGTGCTGGCACCGGCAGGTGGCGGTGCGCTGGTGATGCTGCTGGAAATGCTCAACCAGCGCATTCGCGGCGTCGGTGCCCTGGAAAACCTGTTGGGCAGGCGCGTGCTGGTGGCGCTGCCATACATCGATACCAAGGCCGACGTGGCCAGGCGCAAGCGTTGGCGCAACTGGCTGATCCTGGCTGCACTGGTGCTGGCGGCTATCATGGTGGTGCTGGTGCACGTGTTCTACATGCCACTGGATGTGCTGTTGTTCAAAGTCATGTCTCGGTTTGCATAGGAAAGCAGTGATGGACAGGACCAAGTCGGCTGTTGGCAATAATCTTCACCAGGTTACCCCGGGTACCCCGCAGGTCTTGTCACCCGCCCCAGGTACGGCGCTGGCGGAAGTGCCTGGCCAGTTCGATTACGTGAACACCAAGGTGGTGCCGCTGCGCGCGGAGCACCTGGAGCGTCACCGTATCGTCGCCTACAACAAGAACTCAAACATGAACGGGCCAATCGACCTGTTGCGCACGCAAGTGCTGAGGACCATGGACGAGAATGGCTGGCGAACCTTGGCCATCACCTCGCCAACCCCTGAAGCGGGCAAGACGGTGTTGTCGATCAACCTGGCCATGAGCATCGCCCACCACACCACCAAAACTGCGCTGCTGGTGGACTTCGACCTGCGTCGGCCCAAGGTCGGCAGCAGCCTGGGCCTGCCCATGGACCAGGCGTTGAACGAGTTTCTGACGGACAAGGCCGAGCTGCAGGACTGCCTGGTCAACCCGACCTTGCCTCGGTTCGTGGTACTGCCCACGCGGGTACCGGTGCCGTTGTCTACCGAAATGCTGTCGTCGCCCAAAGTGAACAACCTGATCAGCGAACTGCGCAACCGCTACGAGTCGCGCATCTGTATTTTCGATTTGCCGCCGTTGCTCAGCTCTGACGATGCGATCACCGTGATACCCAAGTTCGACTGTGTGCTGCTGGTGGTGGCCAACGGTATGAACAACAGGAAGGAAATCGAAGATTGCCTGCATCACCTGGCCAGGGTGAACCTGGTGGGGACGGTATTGAACAAGGCTGACGAGCAGCCTCGGACCTATTATTGAGGCACAGGATTCAGGGGCTGCTTCGCAGCCCATCGCGACACAAGGCCGCTCCTACAGGTACAGCACATGCCTTCAGCTGGTGAGGTCCCTGTGGGAGCGGGCATGCCCGCGAAGCAGGCGACGCGGTGGATGGCACCGGCTGCGCCGGTGTTCGCGGGCGCGCCCGCTCCCACAGGTATGGCGCATTCCTTCAGCTGATGGGGTCCCTGTGGGAGCGGGTTCACCCGCGAAGCAGACGACGCGGTGGATGGCTCTCTGGTCCGGGCATTATGCCGAGGCCGATGTTCCGGTTGCGTGATTGCCTTAGCAAGAAAGCGGATGCAGGCAGGGCTGTGGATGCGTACAGTAGGTTGATCGCAACCTGGCAGGAGCCTGCTTATGTCCAGCGCATTCACCTTCATGCAGTCGCCCGTCGGCACCTTGACCCTGGTAGCCCGTGGTGAGTGCCTGGCAGCCGTACTCTGGGAGGAGGAGCGGGAAAACCGCGTGCGCCTTGGCGCCCTGCACCGCAATGATCAGTGCCCGGTACTGCTGGAAACCGCCCGCCAGCTCGGCGAGTACTTTGCCGGCAAACGCCAGCGCTTCGAACTGGCGCTGGATTTTACCGGCACCGAATTCCAGCGTCAGGTGTGGGCCGCGCTGCTGGCGATACCGTTCGGTGAAACCCGCAGCTACAGCGACATCGCCCGACAGATCGGCAACCCCAGCGCGGTGCGCGCGGTAGGCGCCGCCAATGGCCGCAACCCGATCTCGATCATCGCCCCGTGCCATCGGGTGATCGGTGCTTCGGGCAGCCTCACCGGCTTTGCCGGTGGCCTGGCGGCCAAGCAGTACCTGCTGGCGCTGGAGGGCCGGCAAAGCCTGGCACTGGACCTGTAAGGCGTCAGCAGAACCAGCTGGCGGCCAGGCAGACCAGCACGGCCAACGCCGTGCCGGCCATCAGGGTGTACTGCCGATGGGCCCGGCGCGCATGGGGCTTGACTGCGCGCAGGTACTCGCCAGGTGTCGGCGCGTCGGGCCGGTGGCGCAAACCCTCGGCCACATCGGCCAGTTGCCCCTGAATCAGCAGACCCGTCAGGTAGTAGGTACAGGCATAGCTCAGCAACGCCAGAAACAGATAGATCATACCGGGTACGGGGCCAGGGGCACGGCCATGGCACTGGCGTTGGCGGTGTCCAGCACGATCAGCCCTTCGCTGTGGTCGTCCAGGCTGGCCAGCATGCGCCCCTGGCTGTCCCAGGCCGCCGAGCCGCCGGCACCAATGAAGGTATCGGCCGGCCCCACGCAGTTGGCCAGCAACACCGTCATGCCCAGCTCGCGCGCCACCTCGGGGTAGTGCTGGTAACCCTCGCGGATGCCCTTGGCGGTTTTCGCCACGCTGACCAGGTACAGGTTGGCGCCGTGTTCCCGCGCGGCTGCCGCATGCGCCATGAACATCGATTCGTAGCAGATCGCAGGCGCTACCCGGTGCGCGCCTACCTGCAGCAGCAAGGCTTGATCGCCTGGGCTGAACCAGGGCAGTTCATCATCATGCAGGCGCCGCTTGGCATAGGCCTGGCGCGGTGCACCGGGGCTGAGGATTGGCATGCCGATACGAATGCCATCAGGGGTCGGCAGTGGCAGGCCTGCGGCGACGGTGATACCAAGCCGGTCGCAGGCTGCCTGCAGCGGGTCCAGCCGCGTCGAACTGACGGGCAGGGCGGCCTGGCGCGCGAGGGTTGGCTCATAGCCGGTCAGCGACAGTTCGGGAAATACCACCAGTTCGGCGCCAAGGGCCGCGGCCTGTTCGATGCAGGCCAGGTGGCGTTCGAGGTTGGCTTGCACATCGCCCTTGAGCGACGCCAGTTGCACGGCGCACAACTTCATGAAAAACCCTTCCCTGGTACAGGTTGAAGGGCCGAGCATACTACCGGCACCAACGCCTGTACCAGTGAAGGGTTTTTCAGGATGCCGGGTGGACGGCGAAGCGCTGGCGGAACCAGTCGTTGAGCATGGCCTTTTCGGCATACAGGCGGTCGCTGCTGCTCGTGACCCGGCCCGGGCGGCTGAGGTACATCTTGTCGCTGACCCGTTCCTGCGCCTGCTGGTCGGGTTTGCCCGGTTGGCTGAGGGTGTAGCTGAGGTCGATGGTCGGCCAGGTGATTTCGCGCATGTAACGTACATCGTAGGCCTGGCTGTGCCAGGGCTCGAAACGCCCGGCCAGGTCGATGTCGCGAATGTCGATGACCAGTTGCTGGCCAGGTTGCAGGTAGCGTTGGCCAAGCTTCTGCAGGTACTGGGTCAGGGTTTTCATCACATAGGTGTCGGCGCCACGCTCGTACCCGTGGCTGTCGAGGCTGGCATCGCGGAATTTTTCCGGATGCTCGAAACGTACCTCGACCTGCGCGGCCGGGGCACCTTGTGCCATGCTGTCCAGTGACAGCGCCATGAGCGCGGCACACACGAGGGCGGTACGCATGATGCACCTCCGGGGCAGATTGCGTGTGCCTCCATTTTACCCCTGGCATGGCGCTACCAGCAGAGGAAGATTGTAATGGCACGGTTTCGGCGTCTGATTGCCAACCTGCGGGGGCGTGACCTGGCGGTGGGCGATATCCATGGTCACTTCCAGCGCCTGCAGCAATGCCTGGATGGGGTGGGGTTCGATCCGGCCGTGGACCGCCTGTTCAGCGTGGGGGACCTGGTCGACCGTGGCCCGGACAGCGAGGCGGCGCTGGAATGGCTGGCGCAGCCCTGGTTCCATGCCGTGCAGGGTAATCACGAGGCCCTGGCAATCACCCGCGTGCGCGGCGGGCGGCTCGATCTGGACATGTATCGCGCCGCCGGGGGGGGCTGGTTTCTTGACCTGCCGCGGGGCGAGCAGTTGCGTTTCGTGGAGCGCTTCGAGCAGTTGCCGATTGCGATAGAGGTTGAAAGTGCGGCGGGCCTGGTAGGGCTGCTGCATGCCGACAGCCCATATGCCGACTGGACGGTGTTGAGGACCTGGCTGGAACTGGAGGACGACCCGCAAGTACGGGAGGTGTGCCAATGGTCGCGGCGGCGGTTGAAGGTAGGTGATACCGAGCCCGTGCAGGGCCTGCGCGCCTTGTTGGTGGGCCACACGCCGGTACTGGAGGCCAAGCTGCTGGGCAATGTCTGGCACCTGGATACCGGGGGTTGGGCCAGTGGCCATTTCACCTTGATGGACATGCGGACCCTGCAACTGGTCAGCCCCAGGCCAGGTGAAACAACAGTGCCGCAGCCAATAGCACCAGCATGACCCCGGAGGCCCGCTCCAGCCAAGGCAGGCAGCGGGCAAAGCGCCGCAGCACCAGCGGGTTGCCGATGGCCACGGCAACCAGCAGGTCCCACAGCAGCACGATGCTGAACATCCACAGGGCACAGGTTGCTTTCCAGGCAAAACTGGCGCTGGCGACCATGCTGACCAGGCTGGCATAGAACAGCGCATTCTTGGGGTTGAGGATGCCGGACAGGAACCCCATGCCCAATCCCCGCCACCACCCTTGGGCGGTCTGCTTGCCAGCGACTGCGCCCAGGCTGGTTTGCCCGGCATGGCGCAGGAACAGGGTGCCGATGTACAGCAGGTAGCCGGCGCCGGCCAGTTGCAGGGCGGTGAACAGCAGGCTGCCTTCCTGCAATACCGACAGGCCGGTGAAAGCCATGGCGATGAACACGCCATTGGCCAGGGCGATACCCAGGCAAGCGCCGCTCGCGACGCGCCAGCCGGCGCTGACCGAGGTGCGTGCGACCAGGAAGAAGTCCGGGCCGGGAGAGAGCAGGGCGAGGAAGTGGGCGAGGGCGATGATCAGGAACTGTTGCATTGGGGTGAGGCTGCTCTGGAGGAAAACCTGACTCTGCCCCTTGGCGCTCATGCCGTATTGAACAATATTGCAGGCCTAACCAGCAGGCGCGGTCCCTGTAGGAGCGGCCTTGTGTCGCGATGGGGCGCGAAGCGGCCCCAGGTTTTCAGCTCCGCAGCACAGATTGCCGGGGCTGCTGCGCAGCCCTTTCGCGACACAAGGCCGCTCCTACACAGACCGCGCAGGCCTTCAGTCTCCCCGATACTGCCCCGGTGTCACCCCCACATGGGCCTTGAACACCCGCTGGAAATGGCTTTGGTCGGCAAACCCGAGCCGATAGGCCACCTCCGCCAGTGCCTGCCCTTCACCCAACAATTGCCGCCCACGGTTGACCCGGGCATTGAGCAGGTAGGCATGCGGTGTAAACCCGGTGGCCGCGCGAAATGCGCGAATCAACTGGTAGCGCCCAAGCCCGGCCTGCCGGGCCAGTACCGCCAGGCTCAACTGCGCCGGGTCCTGGCCTTCGATGTGCGCAATCAGCCCACTCAACGCGGTCGCCCCCAGGGCCGGTGCCGGTGCCAGCGGCGCGTGCCTGGCAAAGTCCAGGTCACCCAGAAAGGCAATCAGCGCCGCATCCTTCTCACCATTGCTGGCGTTGGAGAACAGCAGGCTGTTCAGTTCGCAGAACTGCCGATACACCTCCGGCACCTGGCAGATACGTGCCGGCTCGCCGGGCCCGGCACCCTCCAGCCCTGACTCCAGGTGCAGCTGTGCCAGCCAGTCGGCATCCACATGCAGCATCTGATAGCTCCACGCCTGCCCGGGCTCGGGGTTGCAGGCATGTACCCGGCGGGCCGGGACCAGCACCAGCGTGCCGGGTGTCAGGCGTTGCTGGCCGTTGCCGGCACCGGTGAAATGACTGTAGCCGGCGTCCACCACACCGATGGAAAACGTCGGGTGGCTGTGGGGCTTGTAGCAGGCGCGGCTATGGCAGGCGCGGCGGCTTTCGACATGCGGCAGGGCCGGGTCGCGCCACAGCGCGGCATGGGAGCGGGGCATCACAGGGTCCTCGGTATGCGCGGCAGCTTATCAGGCGCCGTGCACCCATACAGTTTTTTCCGCTGGCTGTAACTTGACCGCAAGGCCCGCTACCCGCCGAAATAGACGCCTGTTGCCAAAGGAAAACAATAATGGACCTCTCAAGCCTGCTGCTTTTCATCCCCGCCTGCTTCGCCCTGAACATGGCGCCGGGGCCGAACAACCTGCTGTCGCTGCACAATGCCAGCCGTTACGGCCTGCGCACGGCCTGCGTGGCCGGCGGCGGGCGCATCGTCGCCTTCAGCGGCATGATCGCCCTGGCGGCCATGGGCCTGGCAGTGGTGCTGCACACCAGCGAATACCTGTTCCTGACCATCAAGGTGGTGGGGGCGGCGTACCTGTTCTATATCGCCTGGCAACTGTGGCGGGCACCGGTGGGCGAGGCTGTGCTGGCAAGCGATCACCCACGCGGTACCTGGCGCCTGGCACGTCAGGAGTTCTGGGTGGCAGCTGGTAACCCGAAGGCAATCCTGATCTTCACCGCCTTCCTGCCGCAGTTCGTCTCGGTCGGCAGCGCCACCCCGGTGAGCGAGCAGTTCCTCTGGCTGGGTGTGCTGTTCCTGTTGCTGGAATGGGCCGCCATCGCCATCTACGCCGGCCTGGGGGCGTACCTGCAGCGCTGGTTCAGCCAGCCCGGCCCACGTCGGTTGTTCAACCGGGTCAGCGCCTCATTGCTGGGCTGCGCCGGCCTCGGGCTGTTGGCTGCGCGGCGCTAAAACTGCCAGCGCACACCCAGGTTCACGCCGCTGGCTTCTTGCTGGCGGCTGTCCAGGTTGGCGGTGTACTGCACGCCGCCATGCAGGCTCAGCGCTTCGTTGACCTGCGCTACCACGCCGCTTTCAAGTTGCACCGAGGTATAGCGGTAATCGGTCTTGATCTTGTCGACGCCATCGAAGGTCAAGGTATCGCGGCCACCGTCGCCGTGCCACAGGTTGACTTGCGCATAGGGTTGCAACAGGCGGTCGCTGCTGCCTTTGAAGGCCCCCTCGAGCCGAACCCCCAACCGGCCGGTCAGCTCGACCTGGGCGTCGTGGCTAATGTGCGAGACGCTATCGCTGGCGCTGTCGAGCGAGACTTTTTGCGCGATCAACTGAGCCTGCGGCTCCAGTACCCAGCGGTCGGACAGGGCGATGGGATAGCCGGATTCCAGTGACGCGGTCCAGGCGTGGCCGTCGATGTTCAGCTTGTCACCCCGGTCAGAACGCGCCCGCCCATCCAGGTGGGTGTACTGCAGCACGGCGTCGAGGTAGCCGCCTTGCGGTCCGACCAGCGTCCAGTAGGCGCCGACGCTGTCGCCATCAAGCTCCAGGTCACCGACGCTGCGGTTTTCCACGGCGAGGGCGAAGCCTTTGACGTCGGCGTCCAGGCGGCTATGGCTGACATAGATACCGACATGCTGGCGGTATCCGCTGTCGCCAACCTTGGCGTACAGATCCTGGCCCACCTTGAAGCCGTACAGGTCGCCATCCAGGCTCGGGCTGACCGTGCCGCTCCATTGCTGACGTAACGCGCCGCCGTAGGCTTGGCCCCAACTGGCGGGCAGGGCGCCGTCACCCTGCAGCAGCTGCTGGTCGCCCTGACGCTGGTGGAACGTGCCCAGTGCCTGGCGGGCGATGATCGCGGCGCCCCGTGGCGCTGCGGCATACACCGCAACTTCCGGGCGATACAGCGGCAGGCTTTCGCCTTGCACCGGTGCTGGCAGGTCGACCTGGCCGGGCGCCGGGGCCGCGACAGGCGGGGTAGCGGCGGGCGCGATCACCACAGGCTCGCCCGGTTGCGTTGGCTGTGTCGGCTCGCCCGGTTCCGGCGCAGGGGCCAAAGCGGGTGGCGCAACCAGGGTGGAGCGCAGGTACCAGCTGTTTTCACTGCCTGCAGTCACGCCGCCCTTGAACAACCGGTAGTCGTAGGCCCCGGCTGAAAGGGTCTGGGTCTGGACAAATGCGGTGGCCGTGCTGACCGCGCCGTCACGCGCTTCAACGACTTGAATGCCGTTCTGCGCGGTGGTTGCACCGGCGCCATCGAGGTTGTTGATGAGCAGCTGGGTAGAGCCGCCAATCGCACCACGGCTGACCACCAGGCGATCGGAGGCAGCGCCGTCGCCGGCCAGCACGCTGTTCAGGCGCAGGGTGCCATTGTTGCCGGTGTAGTCGCCCTGGATGGTCAGGCGGCCCTGAGCGTCGTTGCCGCGGCTCAGGTCTATGGTGCCGGCGTTTACCACGGATGCCTTGCTGCCATTCTGGATGCTGACAATGCTGCCGTGGCGACTGATCAGTGTGCTGGTCGCGTCAATTTGCAGGGTACCGGTCCCCGTGGCTGCGGCTATCGGTGGCTGATCGGAGCCCAGGTCACCCAGGGCCAAGCTGTCGTTCAGGGTCAACTGGCTGCCCTGGTTCAGGTTGATGGACTCCCAGTTGACATACAAGGCACCCTGATCGACCTTGGCTTGCTGAAACGTCAGGGTATCCGTGCCCGTACCGCCGTCCAACAGCACTGTTGAACTGCTCAAGTCGAGTGTGCTGACAGTGGCCGTGTCATTGTCGGCGCCCATGTCGACTTTCTTGCCGATCTTGCCGCTCGTCCAGTTGAGTTTATCCTTGCCCTGGCCGGCACGTATCTCGCCTTTCAGATCGACGCCTTTGACATTGATCTCGTCGTCGCCGCTGCTGGTACGGAGGTCTCCACCGATGGTGCCGCCAGTCAGGATGTAAGTATCGTTGCCAAGGCCGCTGACCACGTTGGCAACAACGATGGTTTCTACACCAAGGTTTTCGGACATTTCGAGGAAGTTATCAGCCATCTTGAGGTCGATACGGCGAATGCTGCCGCCCTTGAACCAGACATTGTCGCCATCTTCGAAGGCATCCTTGATGATACCCCCGGTCATGACGAATTCGTCCGTGGCACCGCCTTGATTGAGCGACCCTAGTTCGCCACCAGACATGTTGAACGTGTCCTGCCCCTCGCCTTGGTGCAACGACGTGACCTTGCCGCCGGTGATGATGAACTGATCTGCAGCTGACGTCTGAACGATGGCGTCCAGGTCGTCGCCTGCTGCAACGGTCAGGGATTGGGCATGAGACAGCAAAGGCAAAGTGAGCAGAGGGAGTGCGGCAGGCAGAAGCAGGCGAGGGCAGCGCATAGACAAGTCTCCAAGTCCATTAGAAGGGCCACTGCCTGAGTTGTATGTTTTGTACGGTAAGGGGACAACTGGCAAAAATGTCAGGTGGCCCGGGGCTATCAGTCGCGGTAGAACGTCTGCACCAGGTGATAACCGAACTTGCTCTTGATCGGCCCGTGCACCACGCGCAGGGGCTTCTTGAAGATCACCTGGTCGATGGCGCCGACCATCTGCCCGGGGCGGATTTCACCCAGGTCGCCGCCACGCTTGCCCGAAGGGCAGGTGGAGAACTTTTTTGCGAGCACATCGAAAGCCTCGCCGTTGGCGATGCGCTGCTTGAGCTTTTCGGCTTCGTCAGCGGTCTTGACCAGGATGTGGCGGGCTTGGGCTTTCATGGGGTACCTGTGCTTCGGGGGCGAAAAAGGTGGGCATTATGCCTCATAGTATTGTGCTGAGGCGATTACGCGTCCTTGTAGGAGCGGCCTTGTGTCGCGATGGGGCGCGAAGCGGCCCCAGGTTTTCAGCTTCGCAGCACAGGTTGCCGGGGCCGCTTCGCGCCCCATCGCGACACAAGGCCGCTCCTACAGGGACGGTTACAAGGGTCAGGTTTGCAACTCCTCCCGATCCCGGAACTGCTCCAGCGCCTCGGGGTTGGCCAGGGCATCGGTGTTCTTCACCGGCAAGCCATGCACCACATTGCGAATCGCCAACTCCACCAGCTTGCCGCTGATGGTACGTGGGATGTCATCGACCTGGGCGATCACCGCCGGTACATGGCGGGGCGTGGTGTACTGGCGGATCACCTGGCGGATGTGCTGGCGCAGGGCCTCATCCAGCTGCAGGCCGTCACGCAGGCGAACGAACAGCACCACCCGCACGTCGCCTTGCCAGTCCTGGCCGATGGCCACGCTTTCCAGCACCTGCTCGACCTTTTCCACCTGGCGGTAGATCTCCGCCGTGCCAATGCGCACCCCCCCGGGGTTGAGCACGGCATCGGAGCGGCCATGAATCACCAGCCCGCCATCAGAACGTTGTTCGGCATAGTCGCCCTGGGCCCACACCCCCGGGTACTGGCTGAAGTAGGCGTCGTGATAGCGGCTGCCGTCCGTATCCTTCCAGAACCCCAGCGGCATCGACGGGAAGTTGCGCGTGCACACCAGCTCGCCTTTTTCGCCCTGCACCGGCTGGCCATGCTCGTTCCACACTTCCACCGCCATGCCCAGGCCCTTGCACTGGATCTCGCCACGGCGCACTGGCAGGGTCGGGTTGCCCAGCACGAAGCAGGAGACGATATCGGTGCCGCCGGACATCGACGCCAGGCACAGGTCGGCCTTGATCTTGCGGTACACGTAGTCGTAGCTGTGTGGCGACAGCGGCGAGCCGGTGGACAGCAGCAGGCGCAAGCGTTCCAGGCGGTGGCTTGCCGCAGGTTCGAGGCCCGCCTGCTCCAACGCCGCCAAGTACTTGGCGCTGGTACCGAAGGCCTGGATGCCCTCGGCGTCGATCAGGTCCAGCAGCCGCTCGGGGCCGGGATGGAACGGCGAGCCGTCGTACAGCACCAGCGTGGCGCCCACCGCCAGGCCGCTGGCCAGCCAGTTCCACATCATCCAGCCGCAAGTGGTGTAGTAGAACAGTACGTCATCGGCCTTCAGATCGTTGTGCAGGCCATGTTCCTTCAGGTGCTGCAACAACACGCCGCCGGCGCGGTGGACGATGCACTTGGGCACACCGGTGGTGCCGCTGGAATACAGGATGTACAGCGGGTGGTCGAAGGGCAGCGGGGTGAAGCGGGGCTCGCCGCCGGGCTGAAAGAACTCGTCCCACAGGCTGACGTTGGCGGCCTGGAATTCGTCGGCGCGCGTCCCGCTGCGGGTATGGGGCACCACGATCAGCTGTTGAGGCCCGGGCAGCTGCGCGCACACCTGGTTGACCTTGTCCACCTGGTCGATGGCCTTGCCGGCGTACTGGTACCCGGCACAGGCGATCAGCAGCTTGGGCTCGATCTGGCCGAAGCGGTCGATGATGCCGTGTACGCCAAACTCGGGCGAGGAGCTGGACCACACCGCACCGAGGCTGGTGCAGGCAAGCATGGCGACCAGTGTCTGCCAGGTATTGGGCATGATGGCGGCTACGCGGTCGCCGGGGACGATGCCGGTGGCCTCCAAGGCTGTTTGCAGGCCGGCCACCTGGGCCGCCAGCTGGGCATGGGTGAACAGCTGGCGTTGGCCGTCTTCGCGCACGGCGACCAGGGCCGGGCGGTCGTCGCGGCGGCGCAGCAGGTGTTCGGCGAAGTTGAGGGTGGCGTTGCTGAACCACTGGGCATCGGGCATCTGCGGCCCTTCGCTGAGCACCTGGCTCGGCGGGGTATGCCAGTGAACGTGGAAATAGTCGGCAAGGGTTTGCCAGAAGGCAGGGCGCTGCTCGATGCTCCAGCGGTGCAGCGCCTGGTAGTCGTCGAGTTGCAGGTTGTAGCGCAGGTTGACCCGGCGGCGGAAGGCATCCATCCGGCTGGCCTCGATCTGCGCCGTGGAGGGGCGCCAGAGCACATCGTTCATGCCGAACCTCCAGATGATCATTTGGATTCGAGGGCGCCTTCGCGGGCTCGCCCGCTCCCACAGGTACAGCGTAGATGTCCAGCCTGGTGACAGCCTGTGGGAGCGGGCGTGCCCGCGAAGAAGCCCCCTGACAGCAGGGGCTTGCGCGTTACTCTACTTTAGCCTTTTGCACGTCCTGCGACGCGGTCCAGACGCGGTAGCGCACTTCGACGTCCTTGGGCACATACACCACCACCGGCAGCTTGCTGTTGTAGCGCAGCATGAAGCCTTCACCGATCACTGGCACGAAGGCCTCGGTCTTCTTGCCATCGGGGCAGGCCATCAGCGTGCTGGCCGGGCCGCTGACCTTGTCCAGGCGGTAGTAGCTGTAGCCCCAGCCTTCCAGGGTACGTTCCTCCAGGCTGCCGCCCAGGCGCTGGCGATTGCAGTCCACCTTCAGGGTCTTGCCGGCGAGGATTTCCAGTTGATAGGCCGACTCATCAGCCTGGGCCGGCAGGTGAATGACCTGCCGGGTGAAGCCTTTTTCCGCCTCGGGGTAGGGCGCGACGTCCTTCAGGCTGGCTGCCATCGCAGGTGCGGCGGCAGCCAGGGTCAGGGCCAGGATCGCGGTCATCGGGGTTGGGCGCATAGGGCCTCCTTGCAGATAAACGAATGCAAGACCGTCGCCAGGCCCAGGCCGCCCGTCACTGGGCCAACCAGCCACCATCGACGTTCCAGGCGGCACCGCGAACCTGGCTACCGGCCTCGCTGCACAGGAATAGTACCAGCTCACCCAGGTGTTCGGGGGTGACGAAGGCCAACGATGGCTGTTTTTCTGCCAGCAGATCGTGTTGCGCTTGCAGCGGATCGCCACCGTTGGCAGCACGATCGTCGATCTGTTTCTGCACCAGCGGGGTCAACACCCAGCCTGGGCAGATGGCATTGCAGGTGACGTTGCTGGTGGCGGTTTCCAGGCCCACCACCTTGGTCAGGCCGACCACGCCGTGCTTGGCCGCCACATAGGCCGCCTTGCCGGTGGAGCCGACCAGGCCGTGCACCGAGGCGATGTTGATGATGCGCCCCCAGTTGCGCGCTCGCATGCCGGGCAGGGCCAGGCGCGTACCATGGAACACGGCCGACAGGTTGAGGGCGATGATCTTGTCCCAGCTTTCCAGCGGGAACTGCTCCACCGGCGCCACGTGCTGGATACCGGCGTTGTTGACCAGGATGTCGACGCCGCCGAACTCGCGCTCGGCCAGGGCGAACAGCGCTTCGATCTGGGCCACGTCCGACAGGTCGGCCGGGTGATGGACTGCCTTTACCCCGTGCCGGGCTATCTCGGCCAGCGCCGGGGCAGGGTCGCCGAAGCCGTTGAGCACGATGTTGGCGCCTGCGCGGGCCAGCACCTGGGCAATGCCCAGGCCGATGCCGCTGGTGGAACCGGTGACGAGTGCGGTCTTGCCTTTGAGGGTCATGCAAAGCTCCTTAGACGATGCCGGTGGCGTAGAACGTGGCGATGACCACGAACACCGCCAGGGTCTTGATCAGGGTAATACCGAAAATGTCCTTGTAGGCCTCGCGGTGGGTCAGCCCGGTCACGGCCAGCAGGGTGATGACCGCACCGTTGTGCGGCAGGGTGTCCATGCCCCCGCTGGCCATGGCGGCCACCCGGTGCAGCACTTCGAGCGGGATGTTGGCGGCATTGGCGGCGGCGATGAAGCTGTCGCCCATGGCCGCCAGGGCGATGCTCATGCCGCCCGAGGCAGAGCCGGTGATGCCGGCCAGCAAGGTCACGGTGATGGCTTCGTTGACCAGTGGGTTGGGGATGCCGCGCAGGGCGTCGGCCAATACCAGAAAGCCCGGCAGCGAGGCGATCACCGCGCCAAAGCCGTATTCCGAGGCGGTGTTCATGGCCGCCAGCAAGGCGCCGCCCACGGCGCTTTTGGTGCCTTCGGCCAGGCGGGTGCGGATGGCGCCGAAGGCACACACCAGCACCATCAGGATGCCCACCAGCAACGCCGCCTGCACCGCCCAGATGGCCGTGAGCTTGGCCACATCGCTTTGCACCGGCGCGCTCATGCCGGGCAGTTGCAGGCTGTGGCTGGGGCCGTACCACTGCGGGATCCAGTGGGTGAACAGCAGGTTCATCACCCCCACCAGCAGCAGCGGCGACAGGGCCAGCCAAGGGTTGGGCAGCGCCAGGTCGGCAGCGGTTTCCGGTTCGTTGCGCAAGTCGCTGCCATAGCCTTCACCGGCGCGCTGGGCCTTGTTGCGCTGGCGCTGCAGGTAGGCCATGCCGGTGCAGAACACGAACAGTGTGCCGATCAGGCCCAGCCAGGGCGCGGCCCAGGCGGTGGTGTTGAAGAAGGTGCTGGGGATGATGTTCTGGATCTGCGGGGTGCCGGGCAGGGCATCCATGGTGAACGAGAACGCGCCCAGGGCGATGGTTGCCGGGATCAGGCGCTTGGGGATATTGCTCTGGCGGAACATCTCGGCGGCGAACGGGTACACCGCGAACACCACCACGAACAGCGACACGCCGCCGTAGGTGAGCAGGGCGCAGACCAGCACGATCACCAGCATCGCCTGGCGGGTGCCGAGCACGCGGATGGCGGCGGCGACGATCGAGCGCGAGAAGCCGGACAGCTCGATCAGCTTGCCGAACACGGCGCCCAGCAGGAACACCGGGAAGTAGAGCTTGATGAAGCCGACCATTTTCTCCATGAACACCCCGGTGAATGCGGGGGCCACGGCAGACGGGTCGGTGAGCAGTACCGCCCCGAGGGCGGCGATGGGGGCGAAGAGGATTACGCTGTAGCCGCGGTAGGCAGCCAGCATCAGCAGGGCCAGAGCGGCTAGGGCGATGAGCACGGTCATCGGGGTGGGTCTCCTGGGTGAGTCTTGTTTTTATCGGTGAGCAGGAGAAAGCGGGAATCGTGCCAGTTTTTAACTCATTGATTTATATAGGTATTTTGTTTTCTACTGAATTTTTGTCTCTGTCTTGAGATTTTGGGGCCGCTTTGCGGCCCATCGCGACACAAGGCCGCTCCTACAAGTGCAACGCGATCTCCTGTAGGAGCGGCCTTGTGTCGCGATCGGGGGCAAAGCCCTCGCGGCAATCTCAAAATGGAAACATAAGTCTCCAATCAGAGACCAAGCGCTACCATCTTCTTGTACAAGGTCGATCGCCCCAACCCTAATGCTGCCGCAGTCTCTGGCACATTTCCCTCATGCTCAGCCAACGCTTCGGCAATCAGCCTGCGTTCAAACTGCTCGCACGCTTCTCGGTAAGTCTGACGCCCGGGTTCCGCCGCCACCGGGCTCAACGGCCCCAATGCCGCCCGTAGATCCGCCACCCCCAACCGCGGTTGATCCGTCAGCAGCGTGGCCCGCTCCAGCACATTGCGCAGCTCGCGAATGTTCCCCGGCCATGCATGCCGCGCCAATAGCTGCTGCGCTTCGGCCTCGAGCTCATACTGGCTGCCCAGTTCCCCCAGGATGGCCTCGCACAGTGCCGGCAGGTCCTCCAGCCGTTGCCGCAGTGGCGGCACCTCGATCGGCAGCACATTCAGCCGGTAATACAGGTCGGCGCGGAATGCCCCGCGGGCGATGGCGGCCTGCAGGTCGATGGAGGTGGCGGCAATGATGCGTACATCACTGCGCAGCATCTGGTTCGAGCCTACCGGCTCGTACTCCTTCTCCTGCAACACCCGCAGCAGCTTGCTCTGCAGGGCCAGCGGCATGTCGCCGATCTCGTCGAGGAACAGCGTGCCGCCTTCGGCCAGTTGCAGCTTGCCGCTGCGGCCCTTGCGATCGGCGCCGGTAAAGGCGCCGGGGGCGGTGCCGAAGAATTCGGCTTCCAGCAGCGTCTCGGGGATGGCTGCACTGTTGATGCTGACAAACGCCTTGTGCGCCCGCGCCGACGCCGCATGGATGGCATGGGCCAGCAGTTCCTTGCCGGTGCCGGTTTCGCCCAGCAGCAGCACCGGCGAATCACTGCTCGCACCACGCCGGGCGCGGCGCTTGGCCTCCAGGCTGGCGGCGCTGCTGCCGACGAACTGGGCGAAGCTGTACTTGGCCTGGCGGGCGCGCAATTGCGAGCGGGTCGAGGCCAGTTCCTGCTGCATGCTGGAGTAGCGTTTGAGCAGTGGCGACAGGCTGCGCAACTCATCGAACAGGGCGAAGCCGATGGCGCCGATCAGCGCGCCCTGGTCGTCGTGGATGGGCAGGCGCATTACCACCAGTGGCTCGTTCGGGGTGTCGAGCATGTCCAGCAGGATTGGCCGGCCATTGCTCACCACCTCGCGCATCAGGCTGCCCGGGATCACCGCCTCGCATGGCTGGCCGATGGCACTGGCGGCGTCGGCCAGGCCAAAGCGCCGGGCGTAGCGCTCGTTCATCCAGACGATGCGCGCCTGGCGGTCGACGATTACCGTGCCCTCGCTGGACTGCTCGATGATCTCGAACAACGAGCGGATCGCCAGTTGCCGTACCTGGGGGTAGTCCTTGAGGCTGTCGCTGTCGTGCATGGGTAGAAATCCTGAAATCTGTAAAAGCAGGGCCGGCCTCTTCGCGGGTAAACCCGCTCCCAAAGGTACCCCTCAGTACTCAAGGTTTGTGGTGACCCTGTGGGAGCGGGTTTACCCGCGAAGAGGTCAGACCTGAAAACCTATCCCCTGGGGTCGAACGCCTCGCGCAAGGCATCCCCGATAAACACCAGCAGCGACAGAATCACCGCCAAGGCAAAGAACGCGGTAAAGCCCAGCCACGGCGCCTCCAGGTGCTGTTTGCCCTGGGTCACCAGCTCTCCCAGCGAAGCACTCCCGGCCGGCATGCCGAAACCAAGAAAATCCAGCGCAGTCAGGGTGGTGATCGCCCCGGTCAGCATGAACGGCACATAGGTCAGCGTTGCGTTCATGGCATTGGGCAGGATGTGCCGCAGCATTACCTGGCTGTCTGGCAACCCCAGCGCCCTTGCGGCCTTCACGTACTCCAGGTTGCGACCGCGCAGGAACTCGGCGCGCACCACATCGACCAGGGTCAGCCAGGAGAACAGCGCCATGATCCCCAGCAGCCACCAGAAGTCCGGCTCGACGAACCCGCTGAGGATGATCAGCAGGTACAGCACCGGCAACCCCGACCATACCTCCAGCAGGCGCTGGCCGACCAGGTCGACCCAGCCGCCGTGGTAGCCCTGCAAAGCACCGGCCGCCACCCCGATCAGCACGCTGACCACGGTCAGGGCGAAGGCGAACAGCAAGGATACCCGGGTGCCGTACAGCACCCGGGCCAGCACGTCGCGGCCCTGGTCGTCGGTACCCAGCCAGTTGCTCGCGCTTGGCGGGCTGGGGGTGGGTACCTGCAGGTCGTAGTTGGGGGTATCGGCGCTGAACGGGATGGGGGCGAACAGCATCCAGCCACCTTGCTGCTCGATCAGCTGGCGTACATAGGCGCTGCGGTAGTCTGGCTGGAACGGCAGCTGGCCGCCGAACTGCTGCTCGGTGTAGCGCTTGAGCGCCGGCACGTACAGGTCGCCCTTGTAGCCCAGCAGCAGCGGTTTGTCGTTGGCCACCAGCTCGGCACACAGGCTCAGCAGCAGAAGGGCGGCGAACAGCCACAGCGAAACCCAGCCGAGGCGGTTGCGGCGAAAGCGTTGCAGGCGACGACGTGAGATCGGTGAAAGCATCAGCGCGCCCTCGTGTCGAAGTCGATACGCGGGTCGAGCAGGGTGTACGACAGGTCACCGATCAGGCGGATCAGCAGGCCCGCCAGGGTGAAGATGAACAGCGTGCCGAACACCACCGGGTAATCCCGCGCCACGGCCGCCTCGTAACTCATGCGGCCCACGCCATCGAGCGAGAAGATCACCTCGATCAGCAACGAGCCGGCGAAGAACACCGTGATCAACGCCTGCGGCAACCCGGCCACCACCAGCAGCATGGCATTGCGCAGCACGTGGCCATACAGCACCCGGCGCTCGCTCAGGCCCTTGGCGCGAGCGGTAACCACGTATTGCCGGGAAATTTCGTCGAGGAAGGCGTTTTTGGTCAGCAGCGTCAGGGTGGCGAAGCCGCCGATCACCAGGGCGCCGACCGGCAGCACCAGGTGCCAGAAGTAGTCGGCGACCTTGCCCAGCAGGCTGAGCTCGTCGAAGTTGTCCGAGACCAGGCCGCGCACCGGGAACCAGCTCAGCGAGGTGCCGCCGGCGAACAGCACGATCAGCAACAGGGCGAACAGGAACGAGGGCAGGGCATAGCCGACCACGATCAGTGCACTGCTCCAGGCATCGAAGCGGCTGCCGTGGCGCACTGCCTTGCGGATGCCCAGCGGGATCGACACCAGGTAGGTGATCAGCGTGGCCCAGAAGCCCAGCGACAGGGTGACCGGCAACTTGTCGAGGATCAGGTCGGTGACCTTGGCGCCGCGGAAGAAGCTGTTGCCGAAGTCCAGCCGGGCGTACTGGCCCAGCATCAACCACAGGCGCTCGGGGGCGGACTTGTCGAAGCCGTACTGGCGCTTGATCTCCTCGATCAGTTTCGGGTCCAGGCCACGGGTGGCCCGTGACTCGCCGTGCACCACCTCGGCTCGGGCACCGGGAGCGCCGCCGCCGATGCCTTGCAGGCGTGCCACCGCCTGCTCCACCGGGCCACCCGGCGCGGCCTGGACAATGGCAAAGTTGACCAGCAGGATCGCCAGCAGGGTCGGGATGATCAGCAACAGGCGGCGCAGAATGTAGGTGGTCATGGCGAGGATTTCCGGCGTTCGGCCATTTGCGCGTTGGTCAGCGCGGTGGGGCTGACTTCCCACCAGGTGTCCAGGCCTTCGTCATAGGCAGCCTGGACCTTGGGCAGGCCGAAGCGGTTCCACCAGGCAGTGGAACTGCCCGGTGGGTAGTAGTTGGGGATCCAGTAGTAGTTCCATTGCAGCACCCGGTCCAGGGCATGGGCGTGGTGCAGCATGTCGGCCTGGGTGTCGGCGCGCACCAGGCCGTCGATCAGGCGGTCCACGGCAGGGTCCTGCAGCACCATCAGGTTGTTCGACCCAGGGTCGTGGGCCGCTGCCGAGCCAAAATAGTTGTACAGCTCGGCGCCGGGCGACAGGGTGACCGGGTAGCCGGTGACGATCATGTCGTAGTCACGCGCCATCAGGCGGTTGACGTACTGGGCCGAATCGACGTTGCGGATGTCCAGGGTCACGCCAATCTGGGCCAGGTTGCGCTTCCACGGCAGCAGCAGGCGCTCCATGCCCGCCTGGCCGTTGAGGAAGGTGAACGCCAGCGGCGTGCCCTGGCTGTTAACCAGGCGGTCGCCTTCGGGGCGCCAGCCGGCTTGTTCGAGCAGCGCCAGTGCCTGCAGCTGCTGCTTGCGGATAATCCCCGAACCATCGGTGACCGGGGCAGTGAACACGGTGCTGAAGACTTCGTCCGGCACCTTGCCGCGCAACGGTTCGAGCAGTTTCAACTCGCCGGCATCCGGCAGTTGGCGGGCGGCCAGCGGGGTATTGGAGAACACGCTCTGCTGGCGGATGTACATGTTGCGCATCATCTGCCGGTTGCTCCACTCGTAGTCCCACAGCATGCCCAGCGCCTGGCGCACGCGACGGTCCTTGAACTGCGGCCGGTCGAGGTTGAACACGAAGCCCTGGGCAACCTGCGGTTTGGCCGGGCCCAGGTGGGCACGCTGCAGGCGGCCGTCGTCCAGTTGCGCGCCGTTGTAGCCCAGCGTGTAGGCGGTGGCGGAGAATTCTCGGTTGTAGTCGTAGCCGCCGCCTTTGAGCACCTGCCGCGCCACTTCGGTATCACCGAAGTACTCGATGCGCAGCTTGTCGAAATTGTAGCGGCCACGGCTGACCGGCAGATCGCGCGCCCACCAGTTGGCGTCGCGCTCGAAGGTGATGCTGCGGCCGTTGTCGATGCGCCCGATACGGTACGGCCCGCTGCCGACCGGCTTGTCGAAGCCGGCGCCGTTGGCAAAATCGCGCTGCTGCCAGTCGTGTTCGGGCAGAACCGGCAGGCTGGCGAGGTCCAGCGGCAGGGTGCGGCCGTGGTCGGGCTTGAAGTCGAAGCGCACGCTGTGCGGGCTTTCCACGATGACGCCGGCAACATCGGCGAACTGGGTGCGGTACTTGAGGCTGCCCTTGCTCATCAGCAGCTCGAAGGTAAAGCGTACGTCCTCGGCGCGCACCGGCTTGCCATCGGCGAAGGTGGCGCGCGGGTCGATCTCGAACCGCAGCCAGGCATCCTCCGGGCCGCGCTCCATGCGCCGGGCGATCAGGCCGTAGACAGTGTAGGGTTCATCGAACGAGCGCACGGCCAGTGGCGCGTACAGCAGGCCATCGACCTCGCTGACACCGATGCCTTTGTCGATGTACGGCAGGATATGGTCGAACTGGCCGATCTCGATGGCCGAGCGGCGCAGGATGCCGCCTTTGGGGGCGTCGGGGTTGACGTAGTCGAAATGCTGGAAGCCGGCGTTGTAGCGGGGGGCTTCGCCGTAGACGGTGAGGGCGTGGGTGGGTGCAGCCTGACTATTGAAGGAAAAACAAAGCAGAAAAAGGTAACACAGGGCCTGTGGGAGCGGGTTCACCCGCGAAAGCGCCAGATCAGGCAACGACGTTGCGTGAACGGACGCATTCGCGGGTAAAGCGCAGCGGCGCACCGCCGCTCCCACAGGGGACATGAGCAGCTATTGGCTACTTAGTCCTGGCGGCTGGTCACTTCCAGCAGGTGGTAGCCGAACTGGGTCTTCACCGGGCCTTGCACGGTATTGACCGGGGCGCTGAACACCACGGTGTCGAACTCCTTGACCATCTGGCCCGGGCCGAACGAGCCCAGGTCACCGCCCTGGCGGCTGGACGGGCAGGTGGAGTTGGCTTTGGCGATTTCAGCGAAGTCGGCGCCTGCTTCGATCTGGGCTTTCAGTTCGTTGCATTTCTCTTCGCTGCTGACCAGGATGTGGCGGGCGGTTGCACGGGCCATGGGTACTGCTCCTTGGGGTAAAAAAGGCAAGCCTAGCGCACTTGTCCGGGGTATGTCTCGCCAGGCTTGCATCCCGCTACCTAGAGTTTTTGTGCCGCCTCGCGCAACAGGGTTTCGGTCGAAGCCCAGCCCAGGCAACCGTCGGTGATCGACACGCCGTATTTCAGCGCGCCCTTGCCCAGCGCCTGGCAGCCGTCGAACAGGTGCCCTTCGATCATCACGCCGACGATCGAACGGTCGCCGGCCAGGCGCTGCTCCAGCACATCGTTGAAAACCGCCGGCTGGCGCGCCGGGTCCTTGCCGCTGTTGGCATGGCTGCAATCGACCATGATCCGCGCCTGCAGCCCGGCCTTGGCCAGCGCCTGGCGGGCCATGGCGATGCTGTTGGCGTCAAAGTTCGGGCCCTTGTGGCCGCCGCGCAGCACCAGGTGGGTGTCCGCGTTGCCCAAGGTCTCGATGATGGCCGGGTAGCCCTGCGCATCCATGCCGAAGTGGCGGTGCGGGTGGGCGGCGCTGCGCATGGCGTCGCTGGCGATGGCGATGCCGCCGTCGGTGCCGTTCTTGAAGCCGACCGGCAGCTCCAGGCCACTGACCATTTCGCGGTGGATCTGCGACTCGGTGGTGCGCGCGCCAATCGCGGCCCAGGCCAGAAGGTCATCGAAGTAGCCGGCGGCCATTGGCTGCAGCAGTTCGGTGGCAACCGGCAGGCCGCGTTCGATCATGTTCAGCATCAGCCCGCGGGACAGGGCGATGCCGGCGTGCATGTCGTCGCTGCCATCGAGGTGCGGGTCGTAGGCCAGGCCTTTCCAGCCGACCGTGGTGCGGGGTTTTTCGACGTAGGCGCGCATCACCAGCAGCAGCTTGTCGTCGACTTCGCGGCTGAGGGCGGCCAGGCGGTCGGCGTATTCCAGGGCCGAGCGCGGGTCGTGGATCGAGCACGGGCCAACGATCACCAGCAGGCGCTGGTCGCGGCCTTCGAGGATGTCGCGGATGGCCTGGCGGTGGGCATGGACTTGCTGGGTAAGTTCGCTGGACAGCGGCATTTGCTGTTTGAGCAGGTGCGGGCTGGGCAGGCGCTGGCTGACGGTGGTGTTGGCCGCTTGCGGCTGGGTCAGGGCGAGGCTGGAAGCTTGCATGGCGTTTTTTCCCTGGGCGGACGGCGGGTTCTGGCCCGCGTGGTCGGCCCTATCGAGGTGTTCGACAGATCGTTGAATTCGTATTGGCTGCTGCATTGCCACCTGTGGAAGACCGAACGGAGGCGGCAGGCTGGCCCGAACGGGATTGGCTAAATCGCCAGGCGTAGGTGTTTGCGTAGTAATAAGTGGCGTAGTTCATGAATCTGTCCTCAATGTGAATCGGTGTTGTTCAAAGGCCTGAAAAGCAAAACCCCCGGTCGGGGAGCCGACCGGGGGTTTGAGTATTCTCATGTTCGGCGGCCCCTCGAAGGTGGGCGCCGTGTGGGTATCGGCGCCTAGTGGCTAAACCAATACCCAAAGTAATAGCTGGCAGGTGCCACGCAGCCGGCAACGGCCAGCACAGGGCGCAGGCTGCGACCGGTGTGGTTGGCGTGGTTGCGGGTGTGTTTCGGCATGTTGCTCTCCAGTGAATGAGCCCGAGCTTACTTCAGTTCGGCCGGGCCATTCAATGGATAAATGCTATGGGGGTGATCAATTGTTTTTGTACCGCACGGTTCAATGGCCATAGCGCCCGACCAGGCTCTGCGCCCCTAGCGCGTGGCCTTGCAGCAGTTGCAGCAGGCCGCTGCGGTCCAGGCCTTCGGGCAGGGTGCCCAATGGCAGGTCGGTGGCGATCAGTGTTAGTGCGTAGTGGTGCGGGTTGTCGCCGGCGGGTGGGCAGGGGCCGCGGTAGCTGAGCGAGCCCCGCGAGTTGCGCCCCACGGTCACGCCTTGCCCGGTCAGCCCGGCGACGCCTTCCTTCAGCCCATCCTGGGCCGGGTCGATGTTGTAGGCGATCCAGTGGACCACGCCAATGCCCTTGCCGCCGTCCGGGTCGAACATGATCAGGGCCAGCGACTGGGTGCCTGCGGGGAGGTTGTCCCAGCTCAGTTGCGGGGTGCGCTCTTCGCCGGCACCACAGGCTGGGTCCGGGCCAACCTGTTGCAAGGCGATCACGCCGCCATCGGTGAACGACGATGAGCTGATCGACAGTGCGCCCTGGCCACCAGCGACGGCCAAGGCGCTGCACGGCAGCAGGGCGGCGAGCAGCCAGGGTTTGAGGTTCATGGTGAATCCTTGGCAGGGCGTTCCGGCGCAGTGTAGCCCAGCCCGGCCTCAATGGCTGTCCTGATCCTCGGCGGTGCCACCGGTGTGCCCGGCGCCGGAGCCGGTGGCTTCGCCGGTGCTGTTGGAGCCGCCAGCCGCTCCGTCCGCGGCATCGCTATTGCTGCCGGTGTCGCTGCTGTCGTTGGCTTTGCTGCTGCCTGGGCTGTTGACGCTGCTGTCTTCGCCGGCGGTCTTGCCACCGTACTGGTCGGTTTGCGGGCGGCTGTCGGTGTCTGTGTCGGTGGCGGCGAAGCTGGTGCCAGTGACGCTGGCCAGGGCAAGGGCAAGGCACAGTGAGAGTGGGCGAATGCGGATCATGGAACGTCTCCTTTGCGGATGATCTGTCATTCGTTGGGCTGGGGGCGGGGAGTGGGGTGCCGTCTGGGCGACGGATGGTCATTGTTGCGGGCTGCCGTGCAGCCCGCTCGGTTGCAAAGGGGCCGCGCAGGCCCCGAGGAAGGTGATCAGCGGCAGTTGCCCGCCTTGCGATAACCCGCTGCCTGCGCCTCACCCTCTGTGGCGAAGGTGACCTGGTTCTTCGCGGTGACCTGGGTATAGCCCGGGCAGCCGACGGAAAGGTGATAGACGTGGCTGTTGCGGTTGCCAAGCACCGCCCCCACCGACCCGGCACTGGCCAGGCTCGGCTTGGCCTCTGGCTTGGCAGCCTTCGCCGGCACCGCTTGCACCACGCCACTGCCGACCGGCTTGTAGTTGGCGGTCCATTTGCGTTCCCCGGTCACGAAGGGGTTGGCATGGCCCATGATCGCGGCAATGCGCCGGTCACGCTCTTTCTCCCAGGCCGACACCGGGTGCTGTTTGTCCCAGGCCATCAGCAACTGCTGCTGTTGGCGCGACATGCTCAGCTTGTAACGGTCGTACATGTAGAAGGTGGTGCGGGCGACCAGGCCTTTCACTTCGTCACGTGGTTCGGCAGCACGCTGCACGAAGTCGACCTTGGTGGAGCACTGCCCGTATTGCCCTGCATTGCCAGCAACCATGCCGTAGTTGAAATTGCTGCGGTCGCCGTTGACCTCGCCCACTGCCGGGTACAGGTTGAACAGGTCGGCCTCCATGGCGCGGAACACCGGGTCGTCATCCACGCAATGCTCGCGGCCACCGTTCTTCCAGCACTGGCGCTGGTTGCCGAAGGTGTAGGCCGGCACGATGTGCTCCCATTCGGTGCGTTCGGCGCGGTTCTGCTGCTTGCGGGTCTGGTAGCCGCAAGAGGCGGCATCGATACGCCCGCCAGACTTGCCCACCCAGGCCCATTTGCAACCGCAGTACAGGTCGCCCATGGCACTGCTGGCCTGGTCCATGTACACCTTTTGCTTGGCCACCACCTTGGCTTCGGTGAAGGTCGCCGGTGGGCTGGCAAGGGCGGGCAGGGTAAAGGAAAACAGTAAGGATACGGCGTAAAGCAGTGATTTCATGGGGAAAACATATTTCAGGTTGGGGCGTGCATTGTAATCATTTCCTTGGGGCAGGCCAGCTCGCTGATCCACACCAGTGGGCGGCGCGGGTCGTCGCTGCCCATGCTGCTGAACGTGGCCGAGTCGAGCATGGCCTTGAGTTGGGTGGCCATGCGCAGCAGGCGCTCGATGAAGCCGGTGCCGACGGCGCCGGTGTCCTCCAGGGAAACACCGCTCTGGTTGTGCTGGATTGCCAGATGGTAGTGGCTGACCCCGGCACCGTTGCCACTGCCGCCCAGCACCACGGTGAAGCGCGGGCCGAGCAGCCCGGCCAGGCGCTGCTGGACCAGGTCGAGTAGCGCGACCGGGACTTCGTCGGGGCGCAGTGAAGTGGGGAAGCATGGTGTGAAGGGTGGCATGGGCATGTCCTGCTGGGCGGGGTACGAGTCCTGGCCAGCTTAAGCAAGGTCACTGTCAACTTGGGTTAAGCAGGGGTAAAAGCGGGTAATGCTCAACGCCAGGCCGTTACGGCATCAGGCATCAGAAGGTCTGCCCCAGCGAGAACTGGAAGATCTGGGTTTCTGCCCCATCCGGCTTCTTCAGCGGTGCCGCCAGGCTGAAACTCAACGGCCCCATTGGGCTGTACCAGGTCACGCCAACCCCCAGCGACACGGCCATCTGTGCCAGGTCCACGCTGCCGCAGCCCTGGGTGGTCGACAGGTAGCAGGTGTCGGCGTACACGTTGCCGGCATCGACGAACACCGAGCTGCGCAGCTGGCTCTGGTCCTTCACGAACGGCAACGGGAAGATGTATTCGGCGCCGCCGGCAATCAGGATGTTGCCGCCCAGCACGTCGGTGTCACGGTCGGAGTAATAGGCTTGTCCTGCGCTGGCGTAGTTGCCGGTGGCCGGGGTATTGCGCGGGCCGAGGCTGCCGTCCTTGAACCCGCGCACCGAACCCAGCCCACCTGCGGTGTAGCTTTCATAGAACGGCAGCCCGTCGGTGGAACCGTAGCCGTTGCCGTAGCCCAGGCTGGTATGCAGGCGCAGCGAGGTGTTGCTGGTTAGCGGCAGGTAGGTCTGGCCGCTGTAGTCCAGCTTGTAGAACGACAGGTCGCTGCCAGGGGTGGTGGCCATCAGCGTCAGGCTCTGCGAGTGGCCGCGGGTAGCCAGCACGCCTTTGTTCAAGGTTGATTCCGACCAGCCGATCGAGGCCTTGAGGTTGTTGAAACTCTTGCCTTCGCGGGCGATGAAGTCGTAGATCTCGTCGGCGCTGTAGGTGCCGGGCGAGATATTGTCGTGCTGCAGGGACAGGCCATAGGTCAGGCGTGAGGTTTCGTTGATCGGGTAGCCAAAGCTGACCCCGGCACCGTAGCTGTCGATCGCATAATAGGACACGCCGTCGTCGTAGTAATCGCTGTAGTCGGTGCTGTTGTAGAACAGGTTGTAGCCCAGGCTGACGCCATCGGCGGTGAAGTAGGGGTCGGTGAAGCCGAAGTTGTACTTGGTCTGGTACTCGCTGCGGGTCAGGCCGATGGACACCTTGTTACCGGTACCGAGGAAGTTGCTCTGGCTGATCGAACCACCGAGGATCAGGCCGGCGCTCTGGGCGAAACCGACGCTGGCGGTGATCGAGCCGGAGGCCTGCTCCTCGACGCTGTAGTTGACGTCGACCTGGTCGTCGGTGCCCGGCACCGGCGGGGTCTCGACGTTCACTTCCTTGAAGAAGCCCAGGCGTTCCAGACGGGTCTTGGACTGGTCGATCAGGTAGGTCGAGGCCCAGCCGCCTTCCATCTGGCGCATTTCGCGACGCAGCACTTCGTCTTCGGTCTTGGTGTTGCCGCGGTAGTTGATGCGGTTGACGTAGGCACGCTTGCCCGGGTCGACCACGAACATGATGTCGATGGTGTGGTCTTCATCGTTCGGCTGCGGCACGCCGTTGACGTTGGCGAAGGTGTAGCCTTCGTTACCCAGGCGGCGGGTGATCAGCTCGGAGGTGCTGGTCATCACCTTGCGCGAGAACACCTGGCCTGGCTGCACCAGCAGCAGCGACTTGACCTGGTCTTCCGGCACTTTCAGGTCACCGGACAGCTTGACGTCGCGGACGGTGTACTTCTCGCCTTCGTTGATGTTGACGGTGATGTAGACGTGTTTCTTGTCCGGCGTGATGGACACCTGGGTGGAGGCGATGTCCATGTTGATGTAGCCGCGGTCCAGGTAGTAGGAACGCAGGCGCTCCAGGTCACCGGAGAGCTTTTCGCGGGCGTACTTGTCGTCGTTCTTGAAGAACGACAGCCAGTTGGTGGTCTTCAGCTCGAACAGCTGCGCCAGGGTCTCGTCGTCGAACACGTTGTTGCCAACGATGTTGATGTGCTGGATGGCGGCGACGGTGCCTTCGTTGATCTTGATCTTCAGCGCCACACGGTTGCGCGGCTGCGGCACCACCTCGGCGTCGACCTCGGCCGAGTAGCGGCCCTGGGCCACGTACTGGCGCTGCAGCTCGTTACGCACACCTTCGAGGGTGGCACGCTGGAAGATCTCGCCTTCGGCCAGGCCGGATTGCTTCAGGCCCTTCATCAGGTCTTCGGTGCTGATGGCCTTGTTGCCTTCGATCTCGATGCTCGACACCGACGGGCGCTCGACCACGTTGATGATCAGGACATTGCCATCGCGGTTCAGCTGGATGTCCTGGAAGAAGCCGGTCTTGAACAGGGAACGGGTCGACTCCACCAGTCGGCGGTCATCGGCCTGGTCGCCGACGTTCAGCGGCAAGGCACCGAAGACACTGCCGGCGGAAACCCGCTGCAGGCCGTTGACGCGGATGTCGGCGATCCTGAAGGGGGAGGCCTGGGCCAGCGTGGCGTTCAGCAGCAGGACGGAGAGCAACAGGCGCGGGTAGTTCATCGAGGGTTCCAGACAAGCGGATTCGGAGGGAGCAAGCGCGGGCAACCCGCATGCAGCGGGCGATGAGGATACGGGCGGGCTGTGTTCGGCGCGGTTAGCCGAGGGTAAAGATGTGTAAAGTCCGACCGGCCGGCGGTGACAGTGCCGGCCGCCGGGGCGATCATTGCAACCCCTGAAATCACGATTCCTGGCCCTGATGATCCCTGTGCTGCTGGTCGACGATGACCGCGAACTCACCGAAATGCTCTCTTTGTACCTGGCCCGCGAAGGGTTCCAGGCCACCTCCGTCGGCACTGGCGAGGAGGGCGAAGCCCAGGCATTGACCGGCAACTATCAGGTGGTGGTGCTGGACGTGATGCTGCCGGGCATTTCGGGCATCGAAGTGCTGCGGCGTGTGCGCGCGCGCAGCCAGGTACCGGTGCTGTTGCTGACTGCCCGTGGCGACAACATCGACCGCATCGCCGGCCTGGAGCTGGGTGCCGATGACTATGTGCCCAAGCCCAGCTCTCCCGGCGAACTGGTGGCGCGCCTGCGGGCGATCCTGCGCCGTGTTCAGCCGCAACTGATGGGCGAAGGCATGGTGCCCGAACAGGTGCGCAGCGGTGCCCTGAAGATGTGGCCTGGTCGACGCGAGGCGCACTGGGGCGCTGCCATCCTCGAGCTGACCGGCTCCGAGTTCAGCCTGCTCGAAGCGTTGGCCCGCCAGGCCGGCCAGCTGGTCAGCAAGCAGGACCTGTCGCTCAATGCCCTGGGCCGGCCGCTGACCCGTTACGACCGGCGCATCGACGTGCACATCAGCAGCATCCGGCAAAAGCTCGGGCCGCGCGCCGATGGCAGCAGCTGGATCCAGAGCGTGCGCGGCATGGGCTACATGCTGATCGTCGAATGATGCGCCGGCGCCTGTTCTGGAAGCTGTTCCTGGCCTTCTGGCTGGCCAACACCCTGACCTTCCTGGTGGGCGCGGGCGCCTTCATGCTCAATGACCTGCGTGGTGATACCCCCGCGCTGCGCTCGCTGCTGGCCACCGAACTGCAGCTGTTGCAACGTTACGGCGAGCAGGCTGGCCGACAGTTGCTCGAGGTCTCGCCGCAGCCGCCGGATGTGCAGGTGGGCCTTTACGATAGCCAAGGCCGGTTGCTGGCCGGCAGGGCGGTGCCAGTGGCCCGGTTCGAGCAGGCGCTGAGCGACCGCGACGGCCGCCCGCTGGTGCTGCGCGCTTCGGTGGCCACGACCATTGGCGAGCCACCACGCCCGCGCAGCATGGGCCCGCTGTTTACCGGCACGCTGATGAGTGCGCTGTTCGCCTTCCTGTGCAGCCTGTACCTGACCCGCCCGCTGGCCTGGCTGCGCGAAGCAATGGGCCAGGTCGCCCAGGGTCGTTTCGAGGTGCGGGTCAAACCCAGGCTGGGCAAACGCCGTGACGAAATCGTTGAACTGGCCGAAGACTGCGACCGCATGGCCGGTCAGCTCAAGGCGTTGGTGCAGGCGCAGCAGAACCTGCTGCACGATATTTCCCACGAACTGCGCTCGCCTCTGACCCGCATGCATGCCGCCATCGGCCTGATGCGCCAGCAACCGGACCGGCTCGACATGCTTGAACGGGTGGAGCGCGAGTCGCGGCGCATGGACGACCTGATCGAGCAACTGCTGACCCTGGCCCGCGCCCAGGCCCGGCAGGGCGACGACTTCGCCACCCTCGATGTGGTCGAACTGCTGGCGCAGATCGTCGAGGACGCCCGCTTCGAGGCCGGCATGAAGCAGTGCCAGGTTTGCTTGCAGGCCCAGGGCACGTTTATCACTCATGGGCATGAAGAACTGCTGTACCGGGCGTTCGAGAACATCATCCGTAATGCCGTGCGCTACACCGCAGCAGGTACCGAGGTGTTGGTCGAGGCCGCGCTGGCGCCGGGCGGGCAATGGTTGCAGGTCAGCGTCAGCGACCATGGCCCGGGCGTCGAGCCGGCGCGCCTGCAGCGCATCTTCGAGCCATTCGACCGCGGTACCGACAGTAACGGTGATGGATTTGGCCTGGGCCTGGCGATTGCCCAGCGGGCCGTTGCGTTGCATGGCGGCAGCATCACTGCATTGGCCGCCGCGAGTGGCGGGTTGCGGGTGCGCATCGAGCTGCCGCAGGCAAACCCTGGCTGAGCCCTTGGGGCTGCGTTGCAGCCCTTTCGCGACACAAGGCCGCTCCTACAGGTACAGCGCAGGCTCGGGATTGTACATGGCCTGTAGGAGCGGCCTTGTGTCGCGAAAGGGCCGCAAGGCGGCCCCGGCTATCTATGCCACTTCACCGGTAGTGCGGGCTGGCTCCACCGCCAGATTCGCCGGCACTTCGCGGGCAATGACCTGCTCGCTGGCAAACAGGCTGCGCATCAGGCTATACCCGGTCAGCAACATGTAGAACGCAATCGGCAACCCGACCACGATGCTGGCCATCTGGATCGCCAGCAACCCGCCGGCAATCACCAGGCTGGCGGCGATCGCTCCCTCCAGCACGCACCACAGCACCCGGATCCAGTGCGGTGGGTTGATGCTGCCCAGCGAGTTGAGCATGCACAGCACCTGCGTTCCCGCATCAGCGGCCGTAACAAAGTGCACGGCGAGCAACAGGCAGATGATCACGCTCAGCACCGCACCCAAGGTCGGGCCGTCAAGGCGGTCGAGCAGGGTGAACATGGCTGTGGTGGTCTCCTTGCGCGTGGCCTCCAGTATCGGGCCACCCTGGAACGGGCCGGCGGCTGCCTGCTCGGCGACCGGCAACTGCTGGTAGGCCTGGCGCGCCTGCTGCTCATCCTTCAGTGCTGTACCGCCAAACACCGCCATCCACAGGATCGTCACCAGCGTCGGGACCAGCAGGGCGCCAAACACCAGTTCGCGGATGGTGCGGCCACGGGAGATGCGTGCAATGAACAGCCCCACGAACGGGCCCCAGGTCATCCACCACGGCCAGTAGAAGGCAGTCCAGCTCTTCTGCCAGGCGCTGTCGGCCTGAGCGTCGGTCCAGAAGCTCATGCCGATGATGTTCTGCGCGTAGTCACCAGCCGATTCGAACAGCAGGTTCATCAGGTAGTTGGTCGGGCCCAGTGCCAGCACCACCAGCATCAGCCCCAGGGAAATCCACATGTTCAGCGTCGAAAGGCGCTTCATGCCGCGCGACACGCCGGCCACCAGCGAGATCGAGGCAATCACGGTGACGATGGCGATGATGCTCAGCTTGAACGACAGGGTGACCGGGGTGCCGAACACCTGGTGCATGCCCATGTTGATCTGTTCCACGCCCAGCCCCAGCGACTGCGAGACGCCAAAGGCGGTGACCGCGCCGCCGATGATATCCACGGCATGCCCGATCGGCCCGTAGATGCGGTTGCCGATCAGCGGGTAGAGGATCGAGCGCAACGCCAGCGGCAACCCTTCACGGTAGGCGAAGTAGGCCAGGCCCAGGCCGATCACGGTGAAGATTGCCCACGGGTGCAGGCCCCAGTGCAGCAGGGTGATGCGCATGGCCATGGATGCGGCCTGGTCGGTGAGCCCCGGGGTGAACGGGTTGCTGGCATAGTGCAGCACCGGCTCGGCCACCGACCAGAAGATCAGCCCCACGCCCATGCCGGCGCTGAACAGCATGGCGATCCAGGCGGCGAAGCTGAATTCCGGTTTTTCGTCGGCACGCCCGAGCTTCAAGGTGCCAAAGCGGCTGAAGGCGATGAACACCAGCACCCCGAGGATGCCGCTGACCAGCGCCAGGTAAAACCATTTCAGGTGGTCGAGGATGGCGTCGGAGGCGGCCTTGAATACCCCGGCGGCCTGGTCGCCATAGGAGGCGCAGAGCACCACGAAGGCCACGACAATGGAAAGCGACCCAACGGTCACAACAGGATTCAGGCCCTTGAACAGGCCTTCTTTTGCACGCATCGGCTATATCCTTTTTATTCTGGCAGGCAGGTGCGAACGCACCCGCCTGGCGGCGTTGCGGGTTGAAGGGACTGCAGATGAAAAAAGGGCGCCTGAAGCTCAAGCGCCCTTGTTGTCGGTCAGAGGTCGACCACCAGGTCCGAGGTGGGGCGGCTGCAGCACAGCAGCCGCAGGCCCTTGTCGATCTCGCGCTGGCGGATGCCGCCGTTGTGCTTCATGTCGACGCTGCCTTCCAGCAGCGCCGTCTTGCAGGTACCACAAACCCCTTGGCTGCAGGACGAAGGCACCACGGCGCCTGCCAGCTTGGCAGCCGCCAGCACGGTCTGGTCGGCGCGCATGGTGAAGGTCTTGCCCGAGCGGGCCAGGTGCACCGTGAAGGTATCCAGGGCCTGGCCCGGGGCAACCGGAGCGGGTTCAGGTTCGGCTTCGGCGTTGATGTCGAAGCTTTCCTGGTGGTAGCGGGCCAGGTCGAAACCGGCACCGGCCAGCAGCGCCTTGGTGGCGTCCATGTAACCCTTGGGCCCGCAGGTGAACACGGCGCGGTCCTTGAAATCAGGGATTTCGCGTTGCAGCGCTTCCAGCGACAGGCGCCCGAGCGGGCCGTTCCAGTCGGCCTCGTCACCCTGGTTTTCGCAGAAGAACAAGGTGCGCAGCTGTGGCATGCGACGCTCCAGCTGCGCCAGTTCCTCACGGAAGATGATGTCCTTCGGCGTACGGGCGCTGTGCACGAAGACGATGTCCAGCTCGGCGTGCAGGTCGGCGGCGGCGCGGGTCATGGCCATGAGCGGGGTGACCCCGGAGCCGGCCGACAGGTACAGCAACTTGCGCGCCGGGCCGGCCACCGGGGTGAACACCCCGGCCGGGCCCGAGGCAGCCAGGGCCTGGCCCGGGCGCAGGTTGTCGTGCAGCCAGTTGGACACCGTGCCGCCCGGCACCCGCTTGACCGTGATGGCAAAGGTGAACGGCCGGGTTGGCGTGGAAGACAGGGTATAGCAGCGCGACACGCTGGCCCCGCCGATCACCGGCGACACGGTCAGGAACTGCCCGGGTTCGTAGGCCAGGGCATGGTAATCCGGGCTGTGGAAGGTGAAGGTCTTCACGTCGTGGGTTTCGTCCACCACGCTGAGGCATTCGATGCGCCGGCTTTCGCCACTGGCCCATTGCGCCCCGTGGGCGGCCCAGTGGTCGCTGTCGGTAAAACGCTGGTCGGCGCGCAGGCCGGCGATGCTGTGCAGTGCGGTCATGGCCTTCAAACCCCGTGTGCGGCGAGACGCGAGGCGTACCAGCGGGCGAACTGGTCGACGTACGGCTCGGTGAAGGTGGAGTAGGGGCCCGGCTCGAAGGCGGGGTCCTGAGTACCGCTGTGGGTGATGGCAACCAGCGCGGCATCCTGCTGGGTGGTGGCTACCCACACTTCGGTCAGGCGTTGCAGGTCGTAATCGACACCTTCGATAGCGTCGCGGTGCACCAGCCATTTGGTGCGCACCAGGGTGCGCTCCGGCGACAGCGGGATGATCCAGCTGATCATGGCATGATCACTCATCACGTGAGCCCAGGCGTTGTTGCCCCACAGGTGGGTGTCGCCGAGGTCGCGGCGGGTGAGGTTGCCCAGCAGCTTGCTGCAGGCCACCTTGGTGTCGAGGGTTTGCGACTCGCCGCTGCCGGCGATGATCATGCGCTGGGTGCGGAACTGGGTGGGTGAGCTGTCCTGCAGGTGTTCGACGGTCTCGTACAGCAGGCCGGCGCTGGCCCAGTCGGCTTCGATGCCGGCCTTGCGCACCTGATAGGCATCATAGGACGCACGCGCTTCGTCGCTCATTTCCTCCAGGCTGACGCCAAGGTCCTCGGACTGGTACGAGACGATCAGTTCCGGGTGGGTGCCGGCGCAGTGGTAGCACTCGCGGTTGTTTTCCATCACCAGCTTCCAGTTGCCGTTTTCGATGTAGTCGAGTTCGTAGGCGATGCGGGTGTTGGTCAGGTCGAAGGGGGCGAAACGTGGCCCCATGACTTCTTCGAGGTCGCTGATGTCGTCCGGTGGGGTGTCGCTCAGGCACACCAGCACATGGCTGCCGATGACCTTGCAGTGCACCGGGATCAGGCTGCGGCACTTGGGGTCGAATGCCTTGCCCATGTGGCTGGCGTGCCTGAGGCTGCCGTCGAGGTCGTAGGTCCACTGGTGGTAGGGGCACACCAGCATGCCGACGGTGGACTTGCCAGGCTCTTTCAGGCGTGCGCCACGGTGGCGGCAGACATTGCGGTAGGCGCGGATCTGTTCGTCATCGTCGCGCAGGATCAGCACCGAACCCTTGCCGATATCCACGGTAAACACATCGCCGGGCTCATCGACATCGGCAGTAACGGCTACTTGTATCCAGTGTTTGTGGAAGAAGATATCCATATCGGTGTCGAAGATATCCTGGCGGCTGTATAACTCGCCAGGCATGCCGAAGCCCGGTTGGCGCGCATCGACAAGTTCGCGATGGGTTTTATTGATTGGGCTGCTCATTGTTGTCCTCAGGCACTTTTATTTTTAATTGATAAAGCCATGTGCGGCGAATTATTGAAGTGCCCTCGAATAGCGTCAATGCGCTTAATTTTCCATTTCCCATTACCTGAGGTTATGCAGGAACGGGTTGTCGTGCGTAGGCGCCGGGCTTTGCAGCCAATGGGCAATCGCACGGGTGTACACCGATGCCGGCCGACCGTGCGGCACGACGATGTAATAGGATTCGCGGGTGCGTACGGTGAAAGGCTCCAACCGCACCAGCGCGCCGGTACTCACCAGGTGCTCCACCAGCCGCCCCCAGCCCAGGGCAATGCCGTAGCCGGCCAATGCCGCGTTGATGGCATCGGTGTACAGGCTGCAGCGCAGGTTGTAGCGGGGTGCTGCCGGGGCCAGGCCCAGTTCGCGGAACCAGCCAGGCCAGTCGACCCAGCCCTCGGAGGTGGAGTCGGCATCCAGCAGCCCGGCCCCGGCCAGTTCCTCCAAGGTGACGGGCAGGTTGTTGCGGGCCAGCCAGGCAGGGGCGCAGACCGGGAAAATTTCTTCCTCGAACAACAGGATGGCTTCGCCGTCGTCCCACTGGCCGTTGCCGTAGCGTACGTCCAGGTCGTAGTCGCGCTTGCGCAGATCGCCGGTGAACATCTGCGTGGCCAGGCGCAGCTGCACCTGCGGCAGGGCGTCGGCCAGGGCGTTCAGACGGGGCATGATGCGCAGTTGCGAGAAGGGTGCGGTGGAGCCCAGCACGATTTCCTGATGGTGGCTGATGTGGGTGATCTGGTCGAACGCGCTGGCCACCCGCTGCAGTGATTCGGAGATGCTGGCAAAGAGGATCTCGCCGCCTTCGGTCAGGTGAATGCTGCGGTGCGAGCGATGGAACAGCAGCGCCCCGAGGTTTTCCTCGAGGGCCTTGATCTGCTTGCTGACTGCCGCCTGGGTCACGCCCAGCTCAATGGCTGCCTGGGTAAAACTGTTGAGCCGGGCCACGGCTTCGAATTGCAGCAAGGCGGTCATCGACGGAATGATTCTTCGATAACCTTTTTGTTGGAAGGCGCCTGTTTGAGTTGTCATTTTATTTAGACACGGTTGTGGGGCAGGAAGAACAAGTCGACCCGCCTGGTAATTGTTATTTTGATAAATGCACTGGCACGCATCTTGGCAACTTGTTTCATGATGCACAGTTGCCGATTGCTGTGATATTACAAACATGACAATTAATAGTAAGACTTGAAGAGTGCGCGATCCCCTGTAGGAGCGGCCGTGTGTCGCGAAAGGGCCGCAAAGCGGCCCCGGCGATCTCGGCTTCAGCGCAACAATAGCTGGGGCTGCTACGCAGCCCTTTCGCGACACAAGGCCGCTCCTACAGGGGACCGCAAAAAGGCTTCAAGGCGTGAGGGTCGGCACGAACATGCCCGTCTTCACATTGCTCATCGACACCAGCGTCTTGAAGCGCTTGACGTTGTTGTTCTCGAAGAACAGTTCGCGCGTCAGCTGGGTGTACTGCTCCATGTGCCGCACCAGCATGATCAGCACGAAATCGCATTCCCCGGCCACGTAGTAGCACTGCTGCACCTGCGGGCAGGCGAGGAAGGTGCGTTTCATCTCGTCCAGCAGGTCCAGCCGCTCGTTCTCCACTTCAACCTCGGTGATCACGGTCAGCGTGTACCCAAGCTGCTCCGGGTTCACCTGTGCCACCGTGCCACGGATCACGCCGTCGGCCGCCAGCTTCTTCAACCGCCGATTGACCGCTGCCGAGGACAGGTTGACCTGCGCACCGAGGTCCAGCTGTGAAGTACCAGCGTCGCGCTGCACGGCATCGAGCAGGGCCAGGTCGAAGTGATCGAGGGGCATGAAGGGGCCTCTGTAGGTAAACAGCGGTAAACGCCGGGAACGCGTAATAAAAGTGCGTGCGAAGGCCAAAAATCAAGCTTTTCGTACATGGCGAGCGAATAGAATTCTCCCATGAACAAAAACGGCGGTGTAGAGCCAAGGCTTTGCACCCAGGGAGAAACGGTTGATGAATGCGAGTACCCCACTGCAACTGAACGGCGCTTTGCTGCTGCAGCAGATCCGTGCACTCGGCCAGGTGGGCGCTGACGCCACCCACGGCGGGCGCACCCGGATTGCCCTGAGCGATGCCGAAAAGGCCGGGCGCGACCTGCTGGTCGGCTGGATGCGCGAACTTGACCTCGACGTGCAGGTCGACCGCATCGGCAACATTTTCGGTACCTTGCGCGCTGTCGCCGACAGCGGTGAGCAACGCCCACTGATGATGGGTTCGCACATCGATACCGTCACCAACGCCGGAGCCCTGGATGGCTGCTATGGCGTGCTGGCCGGGTTGGCGGTGATTCGGGCCTACCGTGATGCCGGGCGCTTGCCTGAGCGTTCGATCACGGTCGGCGCATTCACCAATGAAGAGGGTGTGCGCTACCAGCCCGACATGATGGGCTCACTGGTATATGCCGGCGGCCTGCCCTTGCAGCAGGCGCTGGACACCCTTGGCACCGACGGTACGCGGCTTGGCGATGAACTGGCGCGCATCGGCTATGCCGGCACGCTGGAGCCTGGCGCCATCGTGCCGCATGAATACCTCGAACTGCATATCGAGCAGGGGCCGATCCTCGAAGCCGAGAACACCCTGATTGGCGTGGTCGAGAACCTGCAGGGCATTTCCTGGCAGCAAGTAGAGGTGAAAGGGCACGCCAACCATGCCGGCACCACGCCGACCCACCTGCGTCATGACGCAGGCTTCGTCGCCAGTGCCATCGTTGCCGAATTGCGCGCCATGGCCGTGGATTCCGGCACGACCCTGGCCACGGTGGGCTGCATGCAGTTCGAGCCGAACGTGATTAACGTCATCCCGCGCAAGGTCACCTTCACCGTCGACCTGCGCGACCCCGACGAAACCTGCCTGGCTTACGCCGAAAATCGCCTGAGCCAATACCTGGAGGCGCTTGCCGAGCGTGAAGGGGTGACCATTACCACCGAGCGCCTGGTGCGTTTCGAACCGGTGATCTTCGACGCAGGCCTGGCCGATGCCATAGAAGCCTCGGCCCAGCGTTTCGGCTTCAGCCACCGGCGCATGACCTCTGGCGCCGGCCACGACGCGCAAATGATCGCCCGCATTGCCCCCGCCGCGATGATCTTCGTGCCCAGCCAGGGCGGCATCAGCCACAACCCGCGCGAGCATACCGACGACGAGCAACTGATCCAGGGCGCCCAGGTGCTGCTGGATGTGGTCAGCCGTCGCCTGACCCACGCCTGATCCCCACTGTAATGCCCCGCCCGCTGAAGCCTGGTTTCAGCGGCATGGGCTTCCTGTTGCCTGCAGAAAGGAGTACCGCATGTTTGTTTCCAACCCCAAGGCTGGCCGCCGGCCTTACCCGCAAGCGTTGCAAGAGGTGATGAGCATTGCCAGGGCTGAAGAAAGCCGCCAGTGGCTGGCCGGCTGGGCGCGCTTGAACGCTGGCGCTACGCCGCTGTACACCCTGCCTGACCTGGCTGCCGAGCTGGGTGTTGCCCAGATGTCGGTGAAGGATGAATCGGTGCGCTCGGAACTGGGCAGCTTCAAGGCCCTGGGCGGGCCGATTGCCCTGGTCAGGCTGATCCGGCGTACCTTCCCCGCGCAGCAGTTCGACCCGCGTGGCTTGCTGGAAGGCCAGTACGCCGACCTGCTGGCGCAGTTCACCGTGGTCAGCGCCACCGATGGCAACCATGGCAAGGGCCTGGCGGCCGCCGCGCAAAGCATCGGCTGCCGCTGCGTGATCGTGCTGCATGCCAACGTCAGCATCGAGCGCGAACAGGCGATTGCGGCCTATGGTGCGCAGATCGTGCGCATTGCCGGCAATTACGACGAGTCGGTCGAGCATGCTGCGGAACTGGCGATCAGCAATGGCTGGACCGTGGTTTCCGATACCTCCTATGAAGGCTACGAAGTGATCCCGCGTGACGTGATGCAGGGCTACGGCACCATCGCTGCGGAAATCATCGAAGCCACTGCCGGGCAACCGCCTTTCACCCACGTGTTCCTGCAGGGCGGTGTGGGAGGCCTGGCGGCCGGCATCGTCAGCTACCTGTGGGAGCACTACGGCGCACAGCGCCCGCTGTTGGTCATGGTCGAACCGGAGCAGGCGGACTGCCTGTACCAGAGCGCCTTGCTCGGCAAGCCGGCCAGGGCGACCGGCTCGGTGGACTCGGTAATGGCAGGCCTGGCGTGCGGCGAGACATCGCCGCTGGCCTGGCGCTTCCTGGAGCCGAGCGTCGATTACTTCATGACCATCAGCGATGACCAAGCTGTCGCCGCCATGCGCCGCCTGGCGGCTGGCAGCGCTCGCGACATTCCGCTGGTGGCCGGTGAGTCCGGCGTCGCCGGCCTGGCCGGGCTTGCCCGCCTGGTAACGGATGCTGGCGCAGCTGCCGACCTGGGTATCGACGGCAACGCCCGCATCCTCTTCATCAATACCGAAGGCGCCACTGCCCCCGGCGTATATGCCGACCTGCTGGGCGAGTCGGCCAGCTCGGTACTGGCCCGCCAGCAAGCCTGGGTACGTACCTGATCCACCCCAGAGGGCCGGGTATTACCGGCCCTCCGTCAGCTCCACACAAGAAAAACAAGCGGAGATTCCATGAACAAACTCAAACGTGACATCAGCCCTTGGTCGCTGATGCTGACCGGCCTTGGCTCCATCATCGGTTCAGGCTGGCTGTTCGGCGCCTGGCATGCATCGGCCATCGCCGGGCCGGCGGCGATCCTGGCCTGGGTCATCGGTGCGGTGGTGGTGCTGGCGATTGCCCTGACCTATGCGGAAATGGGCGCGATGTTCCCTGAGTCCGGCGGCATGGTGCGTTATGCGCGCTATTCGCACGGCTCGCTGGTGGGCTTCCTGGCGGCATGGGCCAACTGGATCTCCATCGTGTCGGTGATCCCCATCGAAGCGATCGCCTCGATCCAGTACATGGCCTCCTGGCCATTCCCGTGGGCCCAGGCGCTGGTGCACCACGGCGAGTTGACCCATGGCGGGCTGCTGGCCAGTGCGGGCCTGGTGCTGGTGTACTTCGGCCTGAACTACTGGGGCGTGAAGCTGTTCGTCAAGACCAACACCGCAATCACCGTGTTCAAGCTGGTGGTGCCTGCGCTGACCGCCGTCGCGCTGATCTCGACCCAGTTCAATACACAGAACTTCGGCGACGGCTCGGTTGCCAGCTTTGCGCCGTATGGCTGGTCTGCAGTGTTCACGGCAGTGGCCGCCAGTGGCATCGTGTTCAGCTACAACGGCTTCCAGAGCCCGGTCAGCCTGGCCGGCGAGGCGCGCAACCCCGGGCGCAGCATCCCGTTCGCCCTGGTCGGCTCGGTGCTGATTGCGCTGGTGGTCTACGTGATGTTGCAGGTGGCCTTCATCGGGGCCTTGAGCCCGGCGAGCATCGCTGCAGGCTGGCACAACCTGAACTTCGATTCGCCCCTGGCGCAACTGGCACTGGCGCTGAACCTGAACTGGTTGGCCATGCTTCTGTACCTGGATGCCTTCGTCAGCCCTTCGGGTACCGGCTCCATCTATACCGCCACCACTGCGCGCATGATCTATGCGATGGAGAAGAACAACACCCTGCCGAAGATCTTCGGCAACCTGCATCCGCTGTATGGCGTGCCGCGCCAGGCGATGTGGCTGAACCTGGCGGTGAGTTTCATCTTCCTGTTCTTCTTCCGTGGTTGGGGCGTACTGGCGGCGGTGATCTCGGTGGCTGTGGTGATTTCGTTCCTGACCGGGCCGATCAGCCTGATGTCGCTGCGCGCTACAGCGCCGGAAATCCACCGCCCGCTGCGCCTGAAGGGCATGGGCATCATTGCGCCATTTGCCTTCATCTGTGCCTCACTGGTGCTGTACTGGGCCCGTTGGCCGCTGACCGGCCAGGTGATCCTCCTGGTGATCGGTGCCTTGCCTATCTATTTCTACTACCAGGCCAAAGCCGGCTGGGCGGGGTTCGCTCGCGAGCTGCGCGCCGCTGCCTGGCTGATCGGCTATCTCCCGGCGATTGCCCTGGTGTCGTGGCTGGGCAGCGAGGCGTTCGGCGGTATCGGCCTGCTGCCAGAGGGCCTGGACATGGTCGTGGTGAGCGCAGTTGCCTTCGCGTTCTACCGCCTGGGTGTGGGCAGCGGCTATCGCACGCCATACCTGAGCGAAAGCGTCATCTGGCACGGCCAAGCGCCTGCGGATGAACCCCAGCCTTCCGGTCAACGCCCGACGTTGGCTCAGTAACAGGAGCTTCAAACATGAACAACGACCCAGCATTCGAAGTGCGCCTCAAGCACTGGCGGCACGCGTTTCACCGGCACCCGGAAACCGGCTTTGAAGAGTTCGACACCGCCGAACAGGTCGCCAGCATCCTCGCCAGCCTTGGCCTGGAAGTGCACCGTGGCATCGGTGGCACCGGCCTGGTTGCCAGCCTCACTGTCGGTGACGGCCCGGGCGTGATCGGCCTGCGTGCCGACATGGATGCCCTGAACATCACCGAACAGGCGCATCAACGGCCGCATGCGTCCTGCAACCACGGCAAGATGCACGCCTGTGGTCACGACGGGCACATGGCGATGGTGCTGGGTGCCGCAGACCTGCTGTGCCGCGAGCGTAACTTCAACGGTACCGTGCGCTTCGTTTTCCAGCCGGCCGAGGAGCATGGGCGGGGGGCCAAGGCGATGATGGCCGATGGGTTGTTCGAGCGCTTCCCGGTCGATGCCCTGTATGGCGCGCACAATATGCCGGGCATGCCGGCTGGCCATATCGCCACGCGGGCCGGTGGGATCATGGCCAGCGAGGACAACTTCGTCATTCACATCCAGGGCAAGGGCACCCATGCCGCCCGGCCGCACATGGGTATCGACCCGATGGTGATCGGTGCCGAGATCGTGCTGGCCTTGCAGACCATTGTCGCGCGCAATGTCGACCCGAGCCTGTCGGCAGTGGTTTCCTGCACCGAGTTCATCACTGATGGCATCCGCAATGCGATACCGACCCATGTCACGATCAAGGGTGACACCCGCAGCTACAGCCCCGAGGTGCAACGCCTGCTGGAAAAGCGCATGCGCGAGATCAGCGAGGGTATCTGCCACCTGCACGGTGCAACCTGCCGGTTCGAGTACAGCCACGAGTTTGCGCCGACAGTGAACTGGGCGGCGAACACGGAAATTGCCGTGGCGGCGGCGCGCAATGTGGTGGGGGCGCAGGCGGTGAATGCCGAGGTGATGCCGATGATGATTTCCGAGGACTTCGGTGCGTTCCTGCAGCAGGTACCGGGCAACTTCGTGTTCATCGGCAATGGTGCCGAGGGCGAGGCGGGGGCTACGCCGTTGCACAACGCTTCGTATGATTTCAACGATGCGATCCTGGCAACCGGTGCCCGTTATTTTGCCGAGGTGGTCAGGGTCAGCCTGCCGCGTTGATGCCTGCTGCGATGCGGTGCGATCCCCAGGATTGACGCGTTCTTCTGAGCGGCCTTGTGTCGCGAAAGGGCTGCAAAGCAGCCCCAGGGTTTCAGCGTCACCGCATGGATTGCCGGGGCTGCTTTGCAGCCCTTTCGCGACACAAGGCCGCTCCTACAAGGGATCGTGCCAAACCAACGTTAGGCGCCAGTATCAAGCGAAAAGCCGGGCCTTAGTGCCCACCCTTCATCCGCCGTGCCACCAGGTAGATCCCCAGCCCGACCAGCGCCGTAGCCGCGCCGATGTACCCGGTGCTGGTCCAGCCCATGCCTGCGGTAATCGCCATGCCACCCAGCCACGGCCCCAGCGCATTGGCCAGGTTGAACGCCGCATGGTTCGACGCCGCCGCCAGGCTTGGCGCTTCATGGGCAATGTCCATCAGGCGGATTTGCAACGGCGCCGCCAGGGCAATCATGGTGCCGACCAGGCCAATGCCCAGCAGCAGGCTCCACAGCGCCTGGGCAGCAAAGCTGAAGAACAGCAGCACGGCAATCGACCACACCAGCACCAGCCCGACGGCGCGGAACTGCAGGCGGTCGAACAGCTTGCCTCCGGCGATGTTGCCGACAATGCCACCGACGCCGAACGCCGCCAGGCCGAACGGAATCCACTGCGGCGACACCTGGGTCACCTGCAACATGGTTGGCGCCAGGTAGCTGAACACACAGAACATGCCGGCAAAGCCAATCGAGGCGATGCCCAGCGCCATCCACACCTGCGGCAGGGTGAAGGCTTGCAGTTCCTTGCGCGGGTCGCTGCGCACTTCATCGTGGCGCTGGGGCACGAAGCGCCAGACCAGGGCGATGGTGCACAGGGCGATCGCGCCAACCAGCACGAACGCCGAGCGCCAGCCGAAGTACTGGCCCAGCAAGGTGGCAACCGGGTTGCCGAGCAACATGGCCAGGGTCAGGCCCATCATCACCCGGGCCACGGCCCCCGCCCGCTGGTCCTTGGCCACCATGCTCGAGGCCACCACCGCCGCGATGCCGAAGTAGGCGCCATGGGGCAGGCCGCTGATGAAGCGGAAGGCGACCAGGCCGCCGAACGAGGGGGCGAAGGCGGTAGCCAGGTTGCCAAGGGCATACAGCGCCATCAACAACAGCAGCATGTGCTTGCGCAACAGCCGGGCACCGATGATCGCCAGTGTCGGGGCGCCGACCATCACCCCCAGCGCATAGGCGCTGATGGCATGGCCCACCTGGGGCTCGCTCAATTGCAGGTTACTGGCGATATCGGGCATCAGGCCCATGATGGCGAACTCGCCGGTGCCAATGGCAAAGCTGCCCAGCGCCATGGCGGCTTCCATCTTCGCGACGGTAGTTTTGCTAGGGAGAGGGGGTAATTCCTGAACTGACATCTGGATCCTTGTTGAAACATGCTGAAACGTTCAAGGCGGGATCATAGTCAATCCGTGACGGTGACGTCGAGGAAGCTGGCCGGCTTCCTGGACCTGCGGCATGAACAGCACCTGTGGGAGCGGGCATGCCCGCGAAGAATCCAGCGCGGAGGATGGCACCGGCTGCGCCGGTGTTCGCGGGCACACCCGCTCCCACAGCAGATCTGCGTGATGACTGTGGCAGCGGGGCAGGGTGGAATCAACGCTCCAGGTAATGGGTCTGCGCGGCAAAATCGATGAAGCGCTTGCTGGCCAGCGACAGGTATTCCCCCGACCGCCAGCACAAGCGGAAGCTCATCTGCTGCGCTGGCTGGAACGGTACGCCGACGATGCCCGGCGTGCGTTGTTGCACCGAGCGCAGCAGGGTCGCCACGCCCATGTTGTCCAGCGCGGCCTGTACCACCAGCGATACGAAGTTGCTCTGCAGTGCTACCTGGTACGTGATGCCATGTTCGGCGAAGAACGCATCCAGCAGGTGGCGCTGCACGAAGGTGCGGTCGAATACCACCATGTCGGTATTGCGCAGGTCCTCGGCCGTGAGGAAGGCCTTGCCGGCATAGGGATGGTCAGGGTGCATGCACGCCAGCATCTCGTCGCTGCCCAGCAGGATCGATTCCTTGTCGGGCGGCACGCGCCTGGACTCCAGCAGCGCCAGGTCGATTTCCCGTTGTTCCAGGCGATGGCCAATGTCCTCGGCACTGCCTTCGAACACGGTCATGGCAATGCCCGGGTACAGCTGGCGGAAGGCGTTCATCAAGCCGGGTACATAGTGCAGGCCGAACATCGGTGGGATACCCAGGCGCACTTCGCCGCGCTTCAGGTCGGCCATGTCGCGCAGTTCTTGCCGGGCCACATCCATTTCGCGCAGGGCCGATTCGATACGTGGCAGGAAGCGTTCGCCCTCGGCTGTGAGGATGACTTTGCGCGTGGTGCGGTTGAACAGGGTGACGCCCAGTTCTTCTTCCAGGCGGGTAACGGCCATGCTCAGTGCCGGCTGGGCAATATGCAGGTGCTGCGCGGCTTTGGTGAAGCTGCCTTGGCGCACGATTTCGACGCAGCAGCGCAATGCCTTGAGGTTCATTGAGGGGGTTTACCGTTCATAACAAACTGTGATGCCAAGCATCATAACAATATATTTATTATTATTAACCAGAGGGCCTACGATGCGCGCCACTGAGACATCCTGCAACATCTCAGTCACGCAGCTTAATAAATCTGCAATCCCACAAAGATTTTGAGGTAGTACCCCAAATGGCCAAGGCCGCCGATGTCGTTGTGCAATGCCTGGAAAACGAAGGTGTCGAGTATGTATTCGGCATTCCTGGTGAGGAAAACCTCGACCTGCTCGAATCCCTGCGCAAGTCGAAGATCAAGCTGGTACTTACCCGTCACGAGCAGTCCGCAGGTTTCATGGCTGCCACCTATGGTCGCCTGACTGGCAAGACCGGCGTCAGCCTGTCGACCCTCGGCCCTGGCGCCACCAACCTGGTCACCGCCAGCGCCTACGCCTACCTGGGCGGCATGCCGATGATGATGATCACCGGCCAGAAGCCGATCAAGAAGTCCAAGCAGGGCCGTTTCCAGATCATCGACGTGTGCGGCATGATGGACCCCATCACCAAGTACACCCACCAGTTTGCCTCCGCCGACAACATCCCGGCCCGTATGCGCGAAGCCTTCCGCCTGGCTGAAGAAGAAAAGCCGGGTGCCGTGCACCTGGAACTGCCGGAAGACATCGCCGCCGAGCAGACCGACGCACTGCCGATCCCGCCAAGCCTGCACCGCCGCCCGCTGGCCGAGCACGTGGCGATCGACGCTGCCGTACAAAAACTGCTGAACGCCCGCAACCCGATCCTGGTGATCGGCGCCGGCGCCAACCGCAAGATGACCGCCAAGGTCCTCAAGCAGCTGATCGACAAGACCG